>NZ_JBNGGE010000027.1:0-108935 GCF_049975785.1 Streptomyces sp. WG7 | reverse complement strand
GCCCGCGCCGCGCCCCAGCGCTCGCGTCCGCGCGGCCGGTTCGGCCCGGTGCTCACGGAGCGACGCCGGCCGGTCGGCGACCGTCGCGCCGCTCCCGCCCGCAGGCGCGCGAAGTCCCGCAGGCGGGCGATCGGCAGGCCCGCCCCGCGCAGCCGCAGCGGGAACTCCGGCCGGGCCGGGCCGGCCTGTTCGATCAGGACGGCCGGTTCGCGGTGGCGCGGGGTGCCGTGCGTCAGGCCGGTGCGCTCGTCGGCCTGAACGCCGGTCAGAGACTCTGCCCCGACCGGGGATTGGCCGTCCGCCGTCACGGAAAGACCGTATGACCTGCGGCGCGCGCTCCAGGTCGAGCTCCGGGGCCGGACAGCCCGCGGCGGGGCCCCGCGAGCCGCTCCCGGATCCTCGGTCACCGTCCCGAAACCTGACGGCAATTCAATTAACCCCTGGATCATTTACGGGACGGTTCGAGTTTCCCTGACGGAAACAGGGTGCCGGAGAATACTGCTGCGCATTCGAATTCGCGGCACCCCTACCGGGCGACAACGCAACCGTCGGGAAGTCTGCCGTCCGGGTCGGCGAATCAGCAACGCGTGGGGAGTGACCTCCCCTCTCCCCCCACGAGACGCCGTCCCGTCCCGAACTTCCTGGGAGCCTGCCGAAAATGGAACGTTCAAGCCTGCCGAGGGCCGTTCTGGGAGTCGTGCGACGAAGATCGGACGGAGGTGGCGGCGCCCGGGACGACGGCCCGCCCGCCATACCCTGGTGGCGGCGGCCGGGACAGTCCGCCGCCCTGCTGGCCGCGCTGCTCACCGCCACCGCCTTCTGCGCCGCCGACGTCATCGCCGGCAGCTACCCCTTAGGTTCCCGCACCCGCGCCGTCAACGACCTGGGCAACCAGTACGTGCCCTTCCACGCCCACCTGTGGGACCTGCTGCACGGACGCGCCGACGGCGGTCTGCTGGTCAACTGGCAGTCGGGGTACGGATCCAGCTTCCTGCCCGACCTCGGCACGTACCTCAGCAGCCCGTTCGCCCTGCTGGTCGCGTTCTTCCCGCGGGACGAGATCGACCTCGCGGTCTACGCCGTCACCGTACTGAAGACCATGGCCGCCGGCGCCGCCATGGCGTGGCTGCTGCTCCGCCTGCGCCCGGGCCGCTGGTGGGCGGCGGGGCTGCTGGGCGCCGCCTACGCCCTGTGCGGGTGGTCCCTGGCGGACGCTTCCTACAACCCGATGTGGCTGGACGGCCTCGTCGCGCTGCCCCTGCTCTGTCTGGTCGGCGAGTGGGCGCTGACCGGGCGGCGTCCGCTGCTCGGCGTGGTGATCGTGGCGCTCGCCTGGATCGCCAACTTCTACACCGCCTACATGGCCACCCTCGGCGCCGGACTGGTGCTGCTGCTGCGGCTGTGGCTCAGCGGGCTGCCGCGCGGGCGCGCACTGGCTGTCGCGGGCCGGGCCGCCACCACCGTCGCCCTGGGCGTGGGCCTGGCCGCGCCACTGGTGACGGTGATCTACTTCGGCACCAAGCACGCCTACCCGGGCCGGGTCACGCAGTTCTCGCCGGTGCCCACCGAGGACGTCCTGGCCCGCATGCTGCCCACGACGTACGGCTTCGGCAGCCCGGCTCTCTTCGTGGGCACCACGGCGCTGCTGCTCGCCCTGGCGCTGCCCTTCCACCGGGCGGCCCCGATGCGGGTGCGCGCCGGGTGGCCCCTGCTGGTGGCCGTCGTGCTGCTGTCCCTGCAGTGGACGCCGACCCATCTGGCCTGGCACGCCTTCGCCACCCCGAACGGCAGCCCCTACCGCCAGGGCTTCGTGCTCTGCGCGCTGCTGGTGATCGCGGCCTGGCACGCCCTCTCGTACGGCACCCCGGGGCCGCGCGCGCTGGGCGCGGCGGGCGCGCTGCTCGCCCTGATCGCCGCCGTCGCGAGCGGCAGCGGCCTGGTGCGTTCGTTCCTCTGGCCGGTGCTGCTCGTGGCCGCGGCGGGCGCCCTGGGCGGACTGCTGCTGCTCGGCCGCGCGGAGCGGACCGCGGACGCGGGCGGGGACGCCGGTGAGGATGCCGCACCTCGCGGCGCCCGTGCGGCCGGCAGCGGCGCCCCCGGCGCGGGTGTCGGCGAGCCGCCGGCCGCCGACGGCGGAAAACCGGCCCCCGGGGACCTCCAGCCGACCACCGGCGGCGCACGGCCGCCCACCGCCGCCACGCGCCCGTCCACCGGCGCGCGGTGGTCCGGCTCCGGCGGTGTGCGGCCGGACGGCCGGACGCGGCGGCCCGTCCTCGTCGGTCTGGCCGTGGTACTGCTCGTCGGAGCCCAGTTGGGGGAGTCCGCCGCCACCTCCGCCGTGGCGACCCGGCTGCGGCTGGACCACCTGGACGACTACGCGCCCTGGGGAACGCGGCAGCAGCGGCAGGCGGACGCGATCGCGGGGGCCGAGGACTGGCCCCGCCACCGCACCGACCCGGGCCGGGAGCAGACCGTGGGCAACGACCCGATGGTGGTGGGCGGCCAGGGGGCCCAGTACTACAGCAGCCTCACCGCCGACGTCTTCAGCCGCATGCTCACCGCCCTGGGCGGCGGCTGGACCTCCCGCGGCCGGAACGTCCAGAGCCTGGACAACGCCGTCACGGACGTGATCTTCTCCGTGGGCGCCCGCGTGCACTCCCCGCCGGACCAGCACCAGCGCTGGAACCCACGCGACCGCAGCCCGCTGACCGTGTCCCGCCAGGACGTGCCCGCGCTGGTGACCGTACGGCCGTCCGGCGCCGCGACACCCGCGCGCGCGGGTGTCGCCGCCCTCGGGCCGTCGCCGTACCGCAACCAGGAGACGGTGCTCGGCGCCCGCGTGTACACCGTGCCCCGCCTCACCGTGCGCACGCCCGCCGGGAAGCAGCCGGACCGCAGCGACGACGCGGCCCGTCCCGGTCTGCGCATCGACGCCACCCGCCGCACCGCCGGGACGGGCCCCGCACCGAAGCCGTCGATCACCGCCCGGTGCCCGGCCGGCAGCGAGGTCTACCTGTGGGCGCCGCACTTCTCCGGCACCGCCCGGCTCACCGCCGCCTCCGCGGGCGGGACGGGAACGGGTACCGCATACGGTCCGACCGGGCGGTTCACGTCCGACGCGGCCAAGATCGCCGCCATGCAGCGGCTCGGCCGGGTCCCGGCCGACGGGCGGCTGCGGATCGAGCTGGCCCCCACCAGGGCCGGCACCGTCCCGGACGGCGCGGTCGGCTGCCTGGACACCGCCCGTCTGCACACCGCCGTCGAGCACCTCAAGGCCACCGGCGCGAGCGAGGTGACCGTCTCCGACGGCACGCTGCACGCCCGGCTCCCGGCCGGCAGCACCGGCACCGCCGTCGTCGCCGCGCCCCGGATCGCCGGCTGGCGGTGTGCCGCGGGCAACGCCTCCGCCGTCCCCGCCGAGCAGTACTACGGCCTGATCGCCGTGCCCCTGGACGGTTCGTCGACCAGCCTCACCTGCTCCTTCCATCCACCGGGCCTGCGCCTGGGCACCGCCGTCGGCGGTGCCTCGCTCCTGACCCTGACCCTGCTGGGCGCCCTCGGCGTCGTGCGCCGCCGACGGCGGACCGCCGAACGCCCCGCCCCGCACCCCACACCCACACGCCCGCGTGAGCGCACGACCAGCGCTCTCTGACCGCGCCCCCCGGGGGAGAACCCATGCTCATATCGATCGTCGCGCCCTGCTACAACGAGGAAGACGTCATCGAACGCTTCCACGAGGCCGTCCAGAAGGTCGCCGAAGACCTCCTGCCGCTCGGCCACGACATGGAGTTCGTGTACGTCGACGACGGCAGCCGCGACCGCACGCTGACGCTGCTCCAGAAACTGGCCGCCGCCGACGCGCGCGTGCGCTACGTTTCCTTCAGTCGCAACTTCGGCAAGGAGGCGGCCCTGCTCGCCGGCCTGCGCCACGCCACGGGCGAATCCGTGATCGTCATGGACGCCGATCTCCAGCACCCGCCGGAGCTGATCCGGCGCATGGTCGAGCTGAGCGGCGAGGGCTACGACCAGGTGCTGGCGCGGCGCAGCCGGAGCGGCGACCGGTTCACCCGCACCCTCACCGCCCGCCTGTACTACCGGCTCGTCAACAGGCTCGTCGACGTGGAACTCAAGGACGGCGTGGGCGACTTCCGGCTGCTGTCGCGCCGCGTGGTCGACGCGGTCCTGGCGTTGACCGAGTACAACCGCTTCTCCAAGGGCCTGTTCGCGTGGGTGGGCTTCCCCACCACCACCTTCGAGTACGAGAACGCCGTGCGCGAGCACGGCAGCAGCTCCTGGACCCTGAAGTCCCTGCTCAACTACGGCCTCGACGGGCTGCTCTCGTTCAACAACAGGCCGCTGCGCGCCGCCCTCCACCTGGGCATGTGGCTGCTGCTGTGCGCCGGGGCGTACACGGCGTGGATCGTGGGCGCCGCCCTCGTCAACGGCGTGCAGACCCCCGGTTATGTCACGATCATCACGGCCGTCACCGCCCTCGCCGGCGTGCAGATGGTCATGATCGGCGTCATCGGGGAGTACACGGGCCGGATCTACTACGAGGTGAAGGGACGCCCGCACTTCCTGGTGAAGGAGAGCAACGTCGAGCGAACGAAAGATCTCATTACCTGATGCGTAACCCGATGACGAGGCAGATCGTCACCTTCGCCGTGGTCGGCGTTCTCAACACGGCGACGTACTACGTTCTTTACCTGTTGTTCCTCACGCGTATGCCGTATCTCCTCGCGCATGTGCTCGCCTTCTTCCTCAGCATGATCGGCTCCTTCTTCCTGAACGCGCGTTTCACCTACCGGACCCGGCCGACCTGGCGGAAATTCCTCCTGTTCCCGCTGACGAACGCCGCCAATTTCCTGATCACCACGGCGGGCGTGTACCTGATCGTCGACGTGCTGCACGCGGGGAGCCGGTTCGCCCCGCTGCTCGCGTCCGCGGCGGCGATCCCGGTGACCTTCGTCATCTCCCGCTGGATCATGCTGCCGAAGGCGGACCCGGCCAGGATTGCATAAACGTGCGGCCATACGTATAGTCATGCCATCCAGGAGGAGGGTTTTCCATGGCTGTACGTGTGGCGGTGGCCGGAGCGAGTGGGTACGCGGGCGGAGAGCTGCTGCGCCTGCTCCTCGCGCACCCCGAGATCGAGATCGGTGCCCTGACCGGCAACTCCAACGCCGGTCAGCGGCTCGGCGCGCTCCAGCCGCACCTGCTGCCGCTGGCCGACCGCGTCCTGGAGGCGACGACGCCCGAGGTGCTCGCCGGGCAGGGCCGACGGCATGACGTGGTCTTCCTCGCGCTGCCGCACGGACAGTCCGCCGCCGTCGCCGAGCAGCTCGGACCGGACGTGCTGGTCGTGGACATGGGCGCCGACTTCCGGCTGAGGGACGCCGCCGACTGGGAGAAGTTCTACGGCTCCCCGCACGCCGGTACCTGGCCCTACGGCCTGCCCGAGCTGCCGGGCGCCCGCGCGGCGCTGGAGGGGGCCAAGCGCGTCGCGGTGCCCGGTTGCTACCCGACCGCCGTGTCGCTGGCCCTCTTCCCGGCCTACGCCGCGGCGCTCGCCGAGCCCGAGGCCGTGATCGTCGCCGCCTCCGGCACCTCCGGCGCGGGCAAGGCGGCCAAGCCGCACCTGCTCGGCAGCGAGGTCATGGGCTCCATGTCGCCGTACGGCGTCGGCGGCGGCCACCGGCACACCCCCGAGATGATCCAGAACCTCGGCGCGGTCGCCGGCGAGCCGGTCTCCGTCTCCTTCACCCCCACCCTCGCGCCGATGCCCCGGGGCATCCTCGCCACGTGCACCGCCAAGGCGAAGCCCGGTGTCACCGCCGAGTCCGTCCGCGCCGCCTACGAGAAGGCCTTCGCCGACGAGCCCTTCGTGCACCTCCTGCCCGAGGGCCAGTGGCCGGCGACCGCGTCCGTCTACGGTTCCAACGCCGTTCAGGTGCAGGTCGCGTACGACGCCGCCGCGGGCCGCATCATCGCCATCAGCGCCATCGACAACCTGGCCAAGGGCACCGCGGGCGGTGCCGTCCAGAGCATGAACATCGCCCTCGGTCTCGACGAGACCACCGGACTGACGACGATCGGAGTCGCGCCGTGAGTGTGACGGCAGCAAAGGGGTTCACGGCGGCCGGTATCGCCGCCGGAATCAAGGAGAGCGGCAATCCCGACCTGGCCCTCGTGGTCAACACCGGCCCCCGCCGCGCCGCCGCGGGCGTCTTCACCTCCAACCGCGTCAAGGCCGCGCCGGTCCTGTGGTCCGAGCAGGTGCTCAAGAGCGGGCAGCTGTCCGCGGTCGTCCTCAACTCCGGCGGCGCCAACGCCTGCACCGGCCCCAAGGGCTTCCAGGACACCCACGCCACCGCCGAGAAGGCCGCCGAGGTGCTCGGCGTGGGCGCGGGCGAGGTCGCCGTCTGCTCGACGGGACTGATCGGCGTACCGCTGCCCATGGACAAGCTGCTCCCGGGCGTCGAGACCGCCGCCGGCCGGCTCTCCGAGCACGGCGGCGAGAAGGCCGCCATCGCCATCAAGACCACCGACACCGTGCACAAGACCTCCGTCGTCACCAAGGGCGGCTGGACCGTCGGCGGCATGGCCAAGGGCGCCGGCATGCTCGCGCCGGGCCTCGCCACCATGCTCGTCGTCCTCACCACCGACGCCGACCTGGAGACCGGGGTGCTCGACCGCGCCCTGCGCGACGCCACCCGGGTCACCTTCGACCGCGTCGACTCCGACGGCTGCATGTCCACCAACGACACGGTGCTGCTGCTCGCCTCGGGCGCCGCGGGCGTCACCCCGGAGTACGCAGACTTCGCCGAGGCCGTACGCACCGTCTGCGACGACCTCGGGCAGCAGCTCATCCGGGACGCCGAGGGCGCCAGCAAGGACATCAGGGTCGAGGTCGTGAACGCCGCGACCGAGGACGACGCCGTCCAGGTCGGCCGCACCATCGCCCGCAACAACCTCCTCAAGTGCGCCATCCACGGCGAGGACCCCAACTGGGGCCGCGTGCTCTCCGCGATCGGCACGACCTCCGCCGCCTTCGAGCCCGACCGCCTGAACGTCGCCATCAACGGCGTCTGGGTCTGCAAGGACGGCGGCGTCGGCGAGGACCGCGACCTGGTCGACATGCGCTACCGCGAGGTCCACATCGTCGCCGACCTGGCCGCCGGTGACGCCACCGCCATGATCTGGACCAACGACCTCACCGCCGACTACGTCCACGAGAACAGCGCGTACAGCTCATGAGCACGACGAGGAAACACACCGCGCTCCCCAAGGCCCAGATCCTCATCGAGGCACTGCCCTGGCTGACCCGGCACCACGGGAAGACCGTCGTCATCAAGTTCGGCGGCAACGCCATGATCGACGAGGACCTGAAGGCCGCCTTCGCCCAGGACGTCGTCTTCCTGCGCCACGCCGGCCTCAAGCCCGTCGTCGTGCACGGCGGCGGCCCGCAGATCAGCGCCGCCCTCGACAAGCACGGCATCGTCAGCGAGTTCAAGGCCGGCCTGCGCGTCACCACCGAGGACGCCATGGACGTCGTACGGATGGTGCTGGCCGGGCAGGTGCAGCGCGAGCTGGTCGGACTGCTCAACCAGCACGGCCCGTTCGCCGTCGGCCTCACCGGCGAGGACGCGCACACCATCACCGCCACCAGGCACCGGCCCGAGATAGACGGCGAGCTCGTCGACATCGGGAGGGTGGGTGAGATCACCGAGATCGACACCGGCGCCATCGAGGCGCTGCTCGCCGACGGCCGTATCCCGGTCGTCTCGTCGATCGCCCGTTCCCAGGACGATGGACATGTCTACAACGTCAATGCTGATACGGCGGCTGCGGCACTCGCTGCGGCGCTCGGCGCCGAGACTCTCATGGTCCTCACCGACGTCGAGGGCCTCTACGAGGACTGGCCGGACTCGGACGAGGTGATCAGCCGCCTCACCGCGTCCCAGCTGGAGAAACTGCTGCCCGAGCTGTCCAGCGGCATGGTGCCGAAGATGGAGGGCTGCCTGCACGCCGTACGGGGCGGCGTCACCACCGCCCGGGTCATCGACGGCCGGGTCCAGCACTCGATCCTGCTGGAGATCTTCACCGACGAAGGCATCGGCACGATGGTCGTGCCGGACGAACAGGGGGAGTCGTGAGCAGCACAGGGGCGACCGTGAGCAACGAACAGCTGACCGAGCGGTGGCAGGGCGCGCTCATGAACAACTACGGCACCCCGCGCCTGCCCCTGGTGCGCGGTGCGGGTTCCCGGCTCTGGGACGCCGACGGCAAGGAGTACCTGGACTTCGTCGGCGGCATCGCGGTCAACGCGCTCGGCCACGCCCACCCGGCGGTGGTCGAGGCGGTGAGCCGGCAGATCGCCTCCCTCGGCCACGTCTCCAACCTCTTCATCGCCGAGCCGCCCGTCGTGCTCGCCGAACGGCTCCTCCAGCGCTTCGGCCGCGACGGCAGGGTCTTCTTCTGCAACTCCGGTGCCGAGGCCAACGAGGGCGCCTTCAAGATCGGCCGGCTGACCGGGCGGCCGCACATGGTCGCCACCGACGGCGGCTTCCACGGCCGGACCATGGGCGCCCTGGCGCTGACCGGCCAGCCCGGCAAGCAGGAACCGTTCCGGCCGCTGCCCGGCGACGTCACCCACGTACCGTACGGCGACCCGCAGGCGCTGGCCGCCGCGGTCACCGAGGACACCGCCCTCGTCGTCATCGAGCCGATCCAGGGCGAGAACGGCGTCGTCGTCCCGCCGCCCGGCTACCTGAAGGCGGCCCGGGCCATCACCGCCGCCACCGGGGCGCTGCTGGTGCTCGACGAGGTGCAGACCGGGATCGGCCGGACCGGGCACTGGTTCGAGTACCAGGCCCACGAGGGCGTCCTGCCGGACGTCGTCACCCTCGCCAAGGGCCTCGGCGGCGGACTGCCGCTGGGCGCCACGGTCGCCTTCGGACGCGCCGCCGAACTCCTCCGGCCCGGCCAGCACGGCACGACCTTCGGCGGCAACCCGGTCGCCTGCGCCGCCGGACTCGCCGTCCTCGACACCATCGCGGACGAGGGACTGCTGGACAACGTCAAGCGGCAGAGCGAGAAGATCCGCGGTGCGGTCGAGGCGCTCGGCCACCCCTTGGTCGGCCACGTCCGGGGCGCGGGACTCCTTCTGGGTATCGTGCTCACCGAGCCGCTCGCACCCCGGGTGCAGCAGGCGGCTCAGGACGCCGGAATCCTGGTGAACGCGCCCGCACCCGATGTCGTACGGCTGATGCCCGCGCTGAACCTCGGCGACGACGTGGTGGACGCGTTCCTCGGGGCGCTTCCCGGCATCCTTGACCAGGCCCACGCGGCCCACGGGGACGGACGATCCGGAGAATGAGACGACGATGAGCCATGCGCAGGAGCACGAGCAGACGGCCGGGCCCGCCCTTCCGCAGACCCGCACCGCACGCCACCGCCGGATCGTGGACATCCTCAACCGGCAGGCGGTGCGCTCGCAGAGCCAGCTGGCGAAGCTGCTCGCCGACGACGGGCTGACCGTCACCCAGGCGACGCTCTCCCGGGATCTGGACGAGCTGAACGCGGTGAAGATCCGCAACACCGACGGCGACCTCATCTACGCGGTGCCCAGCGAGGGCGGCTTCCGCACCCCGCGGGCCCCGCTCGGGGGGTCGGCGAAGGAGGAGCGGATGCGGCGGCTCTCCGCGGAGCTGCTGATCTCCGCGGAGGCGTCGGCGAACCTCGTGGTCCTGCGCACCCCTCCGGGTGCGGCGCAGTTCCTCGCCTCGGCGATCGACCAGGCGGAGCTGCACGACATCCTGGGCACCATCGCGGGTGACGACACGCTGCTGCTGATCAGCAGGGAGCCGACGGGCGGTCAGGCACTGGCGGACCATCTGCTGCGGCTGGCTCAGAACGGGCACTGAGCGCCGCGGCGGCTTCTCCTGTCCGTCGGCCGCGGACCGTGCGCGGCTGGTCGCGCGGTTCCCCGCGGCCCTCCAGGGCGCCCCGGCCGGGGCCGTCGGGTGCCGCCGCGGGCGCGGCCGCGGGCGAAGGCGTCCGGCCGGGCGGCACCGCCGGTCGCTCGCCGACGCCACTCATCCCAGCCACCCCGCCAGACCCCTCGTGCACAGCGCCTCGTCCCCCGCCGTGACCAACAGGGCCTCGACCCCGCCGAGGGACTCCAGCCACCGCAGCCCCTCCCTCGACCCCATCGCGAACGCCGCCGTCGCCCAGCAGTCCGCCCAGGTCAGCCGGGGCGCCACCACCGTCACGGACACCAGGTCGGTCACCGCGGAGCGCCCGGTGCGCGGATCGACGACGTGCGCGCCCCGCTCCGCGCTGCCGGACGTCGCCACGGCCAGCTCGGCCGCCCCCGCGGCGGAGACGACGGCCGCCAGTCCGCCCGGACGCAGGGGGTCCGACACACCGACCCGCCACGGCCGCCCCGCCCCCGGCGTCCCGAGCACCTGCACGTCCCCGCCCCCGTTGACGCTGACGCCGAGCGCACCGGCCGCCGCGATCCGCCGGGCGGCACGCTCCACGGCCCAGCCCTTGACGATCCCGGTCGGGTCCGGCGGGCCCCGGTACGACGTGCTGAACCAGCCGCCGCTCACCCGCTCCGCCTCGGCCGCCAGCTCCAGCACCTCGCCGACCTCGGGCGCGCACGCGTCGACGGTCAGTTCACCGCGCGCCAGACGGGAGACCTGGCTGTCCTCCCGGTAGGTGCTGAACACCTCGTCGGCCCGGCGCAGCCCCGCGACCGCCTCGTCCAGTGCCGTCCGTACGGACGCGGGTTCCCCGCCGCGGACGTCGAAGGAGAAGACGGTCCCCATCGTCTCCTCCACGTGACGCACCGGGGCGGGAGCCCGCGCGGATCCGGCCACGGTGTCAGCCGCCGGCCCGGTCCAGTGCCGACTGCAACGACTGCCTGTATCCGGCGCTGGTGTAGGTGGCGCCGGAGACGGTGTCGATGTCGGCGCTGCCGGCGGTGACGGCGGCCCGGTTGAGTCTGGGTACGGCGTCGGCGGTGATCCGGCCGCTCTTCCCGCCCTCGGGTGCCCGCACGGCCTCGGCGCGGGTGATCTTCCCGCCGTTCACCGTGAGCCGGACCTGCACGGGCCCGTACGGGGTGCCGGCCGCGTCCCCCGTGACCGTGCCGGCCCCCGCGTCCCGGCCGCCCTGCGGCGACCGCGCGGCCACCGGCGGGGCCGCGCCGCCCGCCGCCGAGGCGGAACCCGGGTCGGACGCCGGTTTCAGCGACAGCAGCAGCACGATGCCGGACACGGTCGCGGCGCCGGCGAGCACGGCACGCCGGACGGGGTGGCTCTTCCTCATCTGTCCTGGACTCCTGACGTCCGTCGCTCACATCTCGAACGACTCGTGATGGATACGGCGGGCGGGGACCCCCGCCGCGCGCAGTGCCTCGTACACCGACCGGGCGAAGCCGGGCGGCCCGCACAGGAAGACGTCGTGACGCTCGACGTCCGGGATCTTGCGGCTCAGGGTCTGGGCGGAGATGTCGGGACGCTCCCCGTCCGGGCTGTTGACGGCGTACATCAGCCGGGCCCCGCGCTCGTCGGCGATCCCGGCGAGCTCGTCCCACAGCGCCAGGTCCTGGGTGCTGTTGGCCCGGTAGAGCAGGGTGATGTCACCGGGTGCCCCGGGCAGCGTCTCGAACAGCGCCCGCATCGGGGTGATCCCCACCCCGCCCGCCACCAGCAGCACCTTGCCGCGGCTGCGGCGCCGCGCGGTCAGGGCGCCGTACGGGCCCTCCGCCCACACCCGGGTGCCGGGCGCGAGCTCGCGCAGCCGGGCGCTGTGGTCGCCGATCGCCTTCACGGTGATCCGCAGCATGTCCGGGCGCGGCGCCGCCGACAGCGAGTACGGGTGGGAGCTGAACCGCATCCCGGGCGCCAGGAACCGCCAGCGGAAGAACTGCCCGGCCTCCGCGCCCATCCGGTGCAGCCGGCGCCCGCCGATCAGCACCGACACGATCCCGGGCGTCTCCTCGATCACCGCCTCGACCCGCATCCGGTGCCGCAGGTTGAGGCGGACGGGGGTCAGGACGCGGTACCAGAGCACGAGCGCGGTCACCGACCCGTACAGCGCGTACCAGACGGTCCTGGCGACCGGTTCGACGGCGAAGTCGTTGCCGGTGGTCAGCTGGTGCCAGAAGGTCAGGAACACCGCCACGTAGGTGAGCAGGTGCACGTGGTACCAGGCGTCGTACGGGATCCGGCGCCGGAGCGGGCCGATGGACGACAGGCCGATGAGGACCAGCAGCCCGGTGCCGAGGGCCGCCTTGCCCATGTCCGGCAGCTGGTTCACGGAGTCGATCGTCTGCTGCACGATGCCGCCCAGGCCCCTGCCTGCCTGGGCGGCGTAGCCCCACATGATCAGGACGACGTGGGCGAGGACCAGGCAGAGGGTGTAGCGGCCGGTCATGGCGTGCCAGCGGGCGACCCGGTCGGAGCCCACCCGCCGCTCCAGCGCGGGCACCCGCGCCATCTGGAGCACCACGAGCGCCATCAGGTACCCGGCGAGCAGGCCGGTGATCCGGCCCGCGTTCAGGATCATGCCGGTCCGGTCGGAGACGGCGGGCGTGTTGTGCCACCACAGCCACAACACGCCCGCCGCGCCCGCCCACACGGCGAGCAGCAGGGGGACGGCGGGGGAGCGGCGCGGACGGATGCGCCGCATGGTCTGGCGGCGGGCGGCACGGCCGCCGGCGAGCGTGGTGGTCACGGTTCCTCCGTGGGGACTCGGCCCTTGACCCACGGATACGCGCCGCACCGCCCCGGCGTTCAGCCGGCTCCCGGTACTCCTGCCGCCGCTCGGTGCTCCCGGTACTCCTGCCGCCGCTCAGTAGCGCGTGATCGCCGTCGCCCCGCCGGCCGTGCCGATCGCGATGTGCGGCCGGGCGGCCGGGTCGGACCACCGCAGGATGCGGCGCATCGCCTCCGCCGGCACCGACACGCAACCGGCCGTCGCCCCACGCCCGTTGACGTGCAGGAAGATCCCGGCGCCGCGTCCGCGCACCGGGCGGTGGTAGTTGAAGCCGACGACCAGGGCGTGCGCGTACTGCGCCGGGTAGGTGATCAGGTGCTCGGCCTCGGCGGCGCGGCAGTCCGCGGGGCGCGGTTCGGCCCAGCGGTTGTAGGAGCGGGAGGCGGTGTCCTGGCACCACCAGGAGTCCTGGCGCACCGGGCGGTACGGGTACGACGTCCCGCGCGGCGCCGCCGCGACACCGAAGGCGTACGGCAGGTCGTACAGCCCGGTCGGTGTGGTGTTCGTGCCCTGTTCGCGCGTCGCTCCGTCGGCCGGCCCGCCGGCGCCGAAGCGGGCGGGCGCGGAACCGGCCTTCACCCACCGGCCGCCGCCCCGGCCACCGTCCCTGCGGTCCCACCAGGTGACCCGGCCCTCGGTCGAGCCGGTCCCCGGTGCCACCGCGGTGATCAGCTGGCTGCCGCCGCCGGTGTCCGCCATCCGGGCCGGCAGCGGCCGGGGCGGGGGCCCGCCGGGGGGCGCGGCACCGGGCACGAGGAGGGAGGCGGAGACGAGGGCGGCGACGACACCGGGGCGCATGGCTCAGACGGTAGACGGGGGCAGCGGCAACGGCAGCCCGGGGAGGCCGTCCAGGCTGGTGGCGATGTGCTCCTTCTTGGTGAAGTACGCGCTGAGCGAGGCGTCGTCCTCGCGCGCGAAACGCTTGCCGTGCAGGTCCCGGTCGGACTCGTACGCCATGAAGGGGACGGCGTAGCCGCAGGAGTCGCGGACCAGTTCGGCGGTCACGACGATGATCGCGCGCAGCCCGTGCGCGCTGGTGTCGATGTCCGGGAAGTGGGTGAGCAGCTCCGGGAAGCGGGGGTCGTCGCGGAAGACCGGCTCGCCGCGGCCGTGCACCCGGACGATGTTCGGCGGCCCCTGGAAGGCGCACCACATCAGCGTGATCCGTCCGTTCTCGCGCAGGTGGGCGACGGTCTCGGCGGTGGAGCCGGCGAAGTCGAGGTAGGCCACGGTGAGTTCGTCGAGCACGGCGAAGCTGCCGGTGAGACCCTTCGGGGACAGGTTGACCGTGCCGTCGCCGGACAAGGGCGCGGTGGCGGTGAAGAAAAGGGGCTGTGCCTCGATGAAGGAGCGGAGTCTGCCGTCTATGCGCTCGTAAGTCTTTCCCATGTCTAACGATTATGGGTGCTGTTCGTGCGCTTGTCCGAAGAAGCTCTGACGTTCCCGTCATCCGGACGCCGCCGCCGCGCCTCCGCCGGACGAAGCCGTGGCCGCCCCGGCCGGCGTTTCGCGGGGCGGCCACGGCGCCTGCGCCCGGCCGGGGGTACGGGGAAGAGGGTCCGTGCGTTCACGGCCCCGTCGAATTGACGAATCATGCATAGCTCTGCATACTCATGCATGCCGCCGGAGGTAACCGTGCGGAGGCGGTGGCACATCAACGGCCCTGAGGAGCGACCCAAGTGAGCAGCAACAGCGGTGACGTCCGGCTCTGGGGCGGCCGTTTCGCCGACGGCCCCGCCGAGGCCCTGGCGAAGCTGTCCGCGTCCGTCCACTTCGACTGGCGGCTCGCCCCCTATGACATCGCCGGCTCGCGGGCCCACGCGCGCGTGCTGCACGCGGCCGGGCTGCTCACCGAGGACGAGCTGACCCGGATGACCGCCGGCCTCGACCGGCTCGAAGCGGACGTCGCCGACGGCTCCTTCACCGGCACCATCGCCGACGAGGACGTCCACACCGCCCTCGAGCGCGGCCTGCTGGAGCGGCTCGGCCCCGACCTCGGCGGCAAACTGCGCGCCGGGCGGTCCCGCAACGACCAGGTGGCGACCCTCTTCCGCATGTACCTGCGCGACCACGCCCGGACCGTCGGCGGTCTGATCGCCGACCTCCAGGACGCGCTGATCGGCCTCGCCGAGGCCCACCCGGACGTGGCGATGCCCGGCCGCACCCATCTCCAGCACGCCCAGCCGGTGCTCTTCGCCCACCACGTCCTCGCCCACGTCCAGGCGCTGTCCCGGGACGCGGAGCGGCTGCGCCAGTGGGACCGGCGCACGGCGGTGTCGCCGTACGGCTCGGGCGCCCTGGCCGGTTCCTCCCTCGGCCTGGACCCGGAGGCGGTCGCCAAGGACCTCGGCTTCGAGCACGGCAGCGCCGGCAACTCCATCGACGGCACGGCCTCCCGCGACTTCGTCGCCGAGTTCGCCTTCATCACCGCGATGATCGGCGTGAACGTCTCCCGGATCGCCGAGGAGATCATCATCTGGAACACGAAGGAGTTCTCCTTCGTGACCCTGCACGACGCCTTCTCCACCGGCTCGTCGATCATGCCGCAGAAGAAGAACCCCGACATCGCCGAGCTGGCGCGCGGCAAGTCCGGCCGCCTGATCGGCAACCTCACCGGCCTGATGGCCACCCTCAAGGCCCTCCCGCTCGCGTACAACCGCGACCTCCAGGAGGACAAGGAGCCGGTCTTCGACTCCATCGACCAGCTGGAGGTCCTGCTCCCCGCCTTCACCGGCATGATGGCCACCCTCACCGTGCACCGCGAGCGCATGGAGGAACTGGCCCCGGCCGGGTTCTCCCTCGCCACCGACATCGCCGAGTGGCTCGTCAAGCAGGGCGTGCCGTTCCGCGTTGCGCACGAGGTGGCCGGCGAGTGCGTGAAGGCGGCCGAGGCCGAGGGCAAGGAGCTGGACGAGCTCACCGACGAGCAGTTCGCGAAGATCTCCGCCCATCTCACCCCCGAGGTGCGTACCGTCCTCAACGTCCCCGGAGCCCTGGCCTCCCGCAGCGGCCGTGGCGGTACGGCGCCCAGCGCGGTCGCCGTCCAGCTCGCCGAGGTGAAGGCCGACGTGGCCGGCCAGCACGCGTGGGCGGACGCCGAGCGATAGCCGCCGGTGTGCCGGCAGGGCATCGCGGTTACGTTGGTCGCCGGGGCCTGTCCGCCCGACGGACCCCGGCTTCAGCACCCGACCGAACGGAGCCCGCGATGCCCTTCGCCCGCCTGGCCGCGGCGACCACCCCCACCTGCCACATCGGCCTGGGGCTCGCCGCCGTAGGCCGCCCCGGCTACATCAACCTCGGCCGCGACCGGGACCTGCCGGCCGACCGCGGCGTCGAGGTGATGCGCGAGCGCACCCACGACCTGCTCGACGCCGCCTACGCGCAGGGTGTCCGGTACTTCGACGCGGCCCGCTCCTACGGGCGCTCGGAGGAGTTCCTCGCCGACTGGCTCAGGGGCCGCCCGGACGTCGACGACGTGGTCGTCGGCAGCAAATGGGGCTACACCTACACGGCCGACTGGTCGGCCGACGCCGAGCGGCACGAGGTCAAGGACCACGGCGTCGCGACGTACGAGCGCCAGCACGCCGAGACCGGCGCCCTGCTCGGCGACCGGCTCGACCTCTACCAGATCCACTCCCTCACCCCCGACAGCCCGGCGCTCACCGACAAGGAACTGCACGCGAAGCTCGCCGAAGCCGCCGCGGGCGGTGTCACCGTCGGCTTCTCCACCAGCGGCCCCGCCCAGGCCGACACCATCCGCGCCGCGCTCGCGGTGACCGTCGACGGCGAACCCCTCTTCCGTACCGTGCAGTCGACGTACAACGTGCTGGAGACCTCCGCCGGGCCCGCGCTGGCCGAGGCGCACGAGGCCGGGCTCACCGTGATCGTCAAGGAGGGCATGGCCAACGGCCGTCTCGCGGAGCCCCACGCGCCCAGTGCCCTGGCGGCCGTCGCGGAGGAGACGGCCCTGGGCTGTGACGCGGTCGCCCTCGCCATGGTTCTGCGCCGGCCCTGGGCGGGCGTCGTCCTCTCCGGCGCCGCGACCGTGAACCAGCTCGGCTCGAACCTGCACGCCGCCGTCGTCGACCTCGACGACGACCAGGTGGCCCGCCTCGACGCACTCGTCGAGGACCCGCACGCCTACTGGGAGCGGCGCGGGCGGCTGCCCTGGCACTGAGCCCCCACCGCGGGGGGCGGGCAACTGCTCCGTACCGACGTCGGCGAACCGTGACGCACTGCCTTGTGGGGTGAGTCACGCATGCCCCGCATGAGACAAACATGTCTCATGCGGGCTATCGTTGTCTCATGGCTGTTGATCGAGACCAGGTACTGCGCAGTGCGGCGGCCCTGCTGACCCGCAGAGCCACCGCGACCATGGACGAGGTCGCCAGGGCGGCCGGGCTGAGCCGTGCCACGCTGCACCGGCACTTCGCCGGGCGCGACGCCCTCGTCCGGGCGCTGGAGTCGCTCGGCATCGCCGAGTGCGAGGCCGCCCTCGACGCGGCCCGTCTGGACGACGGGCCGGCGGCCGACGCGGTGCGCCGCCTCGTGCGCGAGATCGAGCCCTCCGCCGGTCTGCTCGCCTTCCTCTACACCGAGAACCAGCTGTTCGAGGGCGAGGAGCAGAACGCGGGCTGGGCCCGCATCGATGCCCGGATGGCCGCGGTGTTCCGCCGCGGCCAGGAGAGCGGCGAGTTCCGCATCGACCTCACCCCGGCCTGGCTCACCGAGGCGCTCTACGGGCTGCTGGCCTCCGGCGCCTGGGCGGTGACCGAGGGCCGCGTGGCCCGCAACGACCTGACCCACATGATCGTCGAGCTGCTGCTCGGCGGCGCACTTCGGAGAGAGTGAACCATGACCCGCACCCTGCAGCCGGCCCGGTCGACCGAGGCGGTGAAGCGCCCCGGCCGCTGGCTGGCGCTGTCCGTCCTCGTACTGGCCGTGCTGCTGGTGGCCGTCGACGCGACCGTGCTCGGTCTCGCGACCCCCTACATCAGTGAGGATCTCGCCCCCTCCGGCACCCAGTTGCTCTGGATCGGCGACGTCTACTCCTTCGTCATCGCCGGTCTGCTCGTCTCCATGGGCAGCCTCGGCGACCGCATCGGCCGCAAGCGGATCCTGCTCGTGGGCGCCACGGCGTTCGGCGCGATATCGGTGTTCAACGCCTACGCGTCCACGCCCGAGCTGATGATCGTCGCCCGGGCCCTGCTCGGCGTCGCGGGCGCCACCCTGATGCCCGCCACCCTCGCCCTGATCCGCAACCTCTTCCACGACCCGCGCGAACGCAGCCTCGCCGTCGGCATCTGGGGCGCCACGGCCTCGGCCGGCGCGGCGGTCGGCCCGGTCGTCGGAGGCTTCCTGCTGGAGCACTTCTGGTGGGGCTCGGTCTTCCTGATCAACCTGCCCGTGATGGCCGTCCTGGTCGTCGTCGGCATCAAGCTGCTGCCCGAGTCCCGCAACCCGAACCCGGGGCCGTGGGACCTGCTCAGCGTCGTGCTCTCACTGATCGGCATGGTCGGTCTCGTGTACGCCGTCAAGGAGGCCGCCGCGCACGGCTTCGCGTGGGCCACCCTCGCCGCGGGGCTGCTGGGCGCCGCCGCGCTGTACGGGTTCGTCCGCCGCCAGCTGACCATGCCGACACCGCTGCTCGACATGCGGCTGTTCCGCAGCCGCGGCTTCAGCGGCGCGGTGCTGGCCGACCTGCTGACCATCCTGGGCCTGTCGGGGCTGGTGTTCTTCCTCTCCCAGTACCTGCAACTCGTGCAGGGCAGGCGGCCGTTCGAGGCGGGCCTGGCCGAACTTCCCGCCGCCGTCGGCGCGGTGGTGGCGGGCCTGATCGCCGGCCGCGCGGCCCGGCGCTTCTCGGTGCGTGCCGTGGTCAGCGGCGGACTCGCCGCCGTCGGCCTCGCGCTGGCCGCGCTGACCGTCATCGGCCAGAACACCGGCTACCCGCTGCTCGGTGCGGTCCTGCTCGTCGTCGGCGTGGGCGCCGGGTTCTCGTTCACCGTCACCGCCGACGTGATCCTGTCCAGCGTGCCGGGCGAGCAGGCGGGAGCCGCCTCCGCGGTCTCCGAGACGGCGTACGAACTCGGTGCCGCCCTCGGCATCGCGGTGCTCGGCTCCATCGTGACCGGCGTCTACCGCGACTTCACCGGCCCTGACGGCACCCCCGCCGCGGCGCACGAGTCGCTGGGCGGCGCGGTGGAGGCGGCCTCCGGCCTCCCGGCCCCGTCGGCCGAGGCCCTGCTGGACGCCGCCCGCCAGGCCTTCGTCGACGGCCTGGCCCTCGCGGCGGGCGTCGGCGCCACCGTCCTCCTGGCCGCCGCCGTGGCCTCCTGGTTCCTGCTGCGGGGCCAGCGCCTGGAGGACGGGGCGGAGCACCCGTAGGGAGCGGCCGGGGCGTGCCCTCCGGCCGGCCGGACCGGCTGCGCGGGAACACCCGCCGTGACCGTCGGCTGCGCGCCGGCGCCGATGCTTCCGCTCATCACCGCGTCCTTCGAGACACCGGTGCGACAGGGACGCCGTCAGGCGCCCACCACGTACGGACGGCGGGCCGCTCACCGAGCGGCCCGCCGTCCTTCTCCGTCGTCGCGGCCCTACGCCGCCTTCGCCTTGCTCGCGTACATGTCCACGTACTCCTGGCCGGACAGCCGCATGACCTCGGTCATCACGGAGTCGGTCACGGCCCGCAGGACGTAGCGGTCGCGGTCCATGCCCTCGTAGCGGGAGAACTCCATCGCCTCGCCGAAGCGCACCGTGACCTTGCCCGGCCGGGGCAGGCCGGCGCCGCCCGGCTGGAGCTTGTCGGTGCCGATCACGGCGAACGGGACGACGGGAGCGCCGGTCATCAGGGTGAGCCGGGCGATGCCGGTGCGGCCGCGGTAGAGGCGGCCGTCGGGGGAGCGGGTGCCCTCCGGGTAGATGGCGAAGACCTTGCCCTCGTCCAGCACGCGGCGGCCGGTCATCAGGGCCGCGACCCCGCCCCGGCCGCCGTCCCGGTCGACCGGGATCATGCCGACGCCGGTGAAGAACCAGGCCATCAGCCGGCCCTTGAGACCCTTGCCGGTGACGTACTCGTCCTTGCCGATGAAGAAGACCTGCCGGTCGCACTTCAGGGGCATGATCACCGAGTCGATGAAGGTGAGGTGGTTGCCGGCCAGGATCACCGGGCCGTCGCCCGGGATGTTCTCCACGCCCTCCACCCGTGGGCGGAACATCAGGCGCATGATCGGGCCGAGCACTGCCTTGATGAGCGCGAAGCGGGACAACGGGTCCTCCGGTGTCGGGGATGCGGTATGAGTCTGTGCAGGTGAGGACATTACTCGCGGCCGACGGGATCACGCACGTCGGGCCGTCCGGGTCCTACGCGGTGTTGACGCGCGTTCACCTGCGGTGCAGGGTGTCGCGGGGCCGTGACGCCCGCACGAGGATGTGAGGCAGGTCGCGTCCACCGGGGAAGGCGACGCGTGCCGGTCCTCGCCGTACTCGCCGTGCTCCGTGCCGTCATGGCCGCCGCCGTCACCGTCCTGGTCCGCAGGGACCGGCGTCGTCGGTCCGGGGGACCGGGACACCGACCGGATCGAAACACGGACGACGAGCGGACCGCGCGAGGCGCGCCGCTGGAGCCGTGCCGCGACCCCTTCTCCGTGGCCACGGGGCTCGTCGGGCACCGCCACGACGAACGCGGCCACCGACCGCGTACCCCGCCCGGCCGACACGAAGCCGACGGCACGTCAGACGTCCCGTCCCGACGGCCCCTCCAGGCCCGTACGACTCATACGACATGCCCCGGCACCCGCGTGTTCCGGTCGCGGTCTCCCGCTCGTCATGTACGCGCCCCTACGATCGGCCCGCACCGACGGTCAACGGCAGGAGGCCCTGATGGGAACGCAGGAGTCGGACGAGCAGGCGGGCGGCACCGGACGGCGGGCGCTCCTCGGAGCAGCGGTGCTCGGTGCGGGCGGAGCCGTGCTCGGCCTGTCCGGCACGGCGAGAGCCGCCGACCCGCGGCACGGCGGCGGACGCGGCGGCGGCGTCGAGAGCCTGCCCGTCCCCACGGTCATCGGCCACCGCGGCGCCAGCGGCTACCGCCCCGAGCACACCTTCGGCGCCTACGAACTCGCCCTCGACATGGGCGCCGACATCGTCGAGGCGGGCGACCTGGTCCCGACCAGGGACGGTCACCTCGTCTGCCGGCACGAGCCGGAGATCGGCGGCACCACGGACGTCGCCGACCACCCCGAGTTCGCCGACCGCAAGCGCACCAAGCTGCTCGACGGCGTCTCGGTCACCGGCTGGTTCACCGAGGACTTCACGCTCGCCGAGCTCAAGACCCTCCGCGCCACCGAGCGCATCCCGGCCAACCGCCCGCACAACACCCTCTACGACGGCCGCTGGGAGATCCCCACCTTCGAAGAGGTGCTCCGCTGGCAGAACGAGCAGACGCGCAGGCGCGGCAAGCAGGTCTGGATCTACCCCGAACTCAAGCACCCGACCTACTTCCGCAAGCTGGGCCTGGGTACGGAGGAACGCCTCGCGCGGCTCCTGCGCAAGTACGGCAAGGACCGGAAGAACTCGCCCGTCATCATCCAGTCCTTCGAGCCCACCAGCATCCAGCGGATGAACCGGCTCGTCGGCAACCCCCTCGCCGTCCTGCTGTCCGGCGCCAAGAGCCGCCCCTGGGACTTCGTCGAGACCGGGGACCCGCGCACGACCGCCGACCTCATCACGCCGAAGGGCCTGAAGGAGATCGCCTCCTACGCGCAGGGCATCGGCCCGACCCTGGACCTGATCATCCCGCGGGACTCCGCCGGCCGGCTCACCGAGCCGACCAGGCTCGTCCGCGACGCGCACCGCGCGGGCCTGATCCTGCACCCGTACACGATGCGCAACGAGAACCCCTTCCTGCCCGCCGACTTCCGCAAGGGCAGCGACCCCGACGCCTACGGCGACGTGTTCGGCGCGTTCCGGGCCTACTTCGCCACCGGCATCGACGGCGTCTTCACCGACCACCCGGACACCGGCGTGCTGGCCCGCGAGGACTTCGTCAACAGCTGAGCCACCACCCCCGGTTGGGGTGACCTTCGGCCGCCCGGGCAACCGCCGTCCGGGCGGCCGCGTCGACCCGCATATGACCCATGACCTGGTCACCTCCCTGCACCCACTGCTCACCGCCGAGGCCTCGGCCGAGGCATATGCGTCCGGAGTCGAACCCGGCGATCTCGAACAGGCGGTCTGGCTGCGCCTGCTGGAGCGCCTGGAGGCCGACGGCCCGCCCCGCGACCCGCACCGCTGGCTGCGCAGCGCCGTCCGCGTCGAGGCCCGCCGCACCCGCCGTACGAGCCGCGACGAGCAGCCGTACGAGACCGAACCCGCCGGCGCCGCCGAGCACGAGCCCGAGCAGCTCGCGCTCGCCGCGGCCCGCCGCCGCACCCTGCGGGACGCCGTGCACCGGCTGCCCGGCCGCTGCCCCCGGCTGATGGAGGCCCTGTTGTCGCCGAAGGACCTCACATACCGGGAGATCGCGGGGGAGTTGGGTATCTCACAGGGCAGTCTTGGCCCGGAACGTTCCCGATGTCTGGAATGTCTGCGGCGATTGCTGTCACCGGAGGTTGCGGCGTGCTGAGGACGGGGATAGGAGTGGGGGACCACAGCTGATCAGGTGAGCGGGAGGCATGCGCACATGGGCATGAGCGTGACCATCTCGGCGGCGGCCGAGCAGGATGCCGAGCAGATCTTCCGGTTGCAGTACCTCTGCTTCCAGAGCGAGGCGGCGCTGTACGGCAACTACCGCATCGACCCGCTCGTCCAGACCCTCGACTCCGTGCGCGAGGAGGTCGCGGCCGACTGCGTCTTCGTGGCGCGGCTCGGCGAGGAGGTCGTCGGCTCGGTGCGCGGCCGGCTGACCGAGGACGGGGCGGCGTCCATCGGAAAGCTGTGCGTCCATCCGCGGCTCCAGGGGCACGGCATCGGCGCCCGCCTGCTGCGGGCCGCCGAGTCGGCGCTCGCCGAGGGCCGGGGCGCCAAGCGCTTCCGTCTGCACACCGGGCACCGCAGCGAAGGCAACCTGCGGCTGTACCGGCGGGTCGGCTACGAGACGGTGGGAACGGCCGAGGGCGCGGACGGCGTCCCGATGATCGTCCTGGAGAAGCAGGCGGGGGCGTACGCGGCGACGGCGTGAGGGCCGGGCGCTCCCGGGGCGCGGGGACCGTGCCGAGACGCGGTCCCCGCCGCGTGGGTGCGAACGGCCGCGGAGGAGCAGCAGCCGCCTGACGGCCTCAGGCGGCTTCCCCGTCCCGCGCACCCTTCCGCAGCCAGTACAGCGCGGACAGCGGCAGCAGCACCGGGATGAAGACGTAGCCCATGCCGAAGTCGGACCAGACCGTCGCGTCGGAGAACGCCGACGGCTCGGCCATGGACCACGTACCGACGGCCAGCACGCCCACCAGCTCGGCCGCGCAGCAGACCCGCGCCGCCCTGCGGGCCGTCTCGCCGCCGCGCACCAGCGTGTACGTGATGAAGCCGTAGACGACGCCCGCGACGGCCGACAAGGTGTAGGGGATCGGCGCCCGGTCGAACTCGGTCGCGATCTGGTACACGGACCGGGACACGGCGCCCACGACCATCACCCCGTACAGCCACACCAGCAGGATGCCGGGCCCGCCGATCAGGCGCGTCCGGTCCGGCCTCTCCCGCGCGGCCACCGTCTCAGCCTCCCCAGATGTCATACAGCCGCACCTCCAGGACGGCGAGGACGACACCGCCGGCGGCGACCGTCACCGAGCCCCAGCGGGTGCGCTCGGCCAGCGACATGAACCCCGCCGCCGGAACACAGGCGAAGGCGCCCAGCAGATACGCCACGAAGATCGTCGTGCCCTGCTCCGGCTCCGCGCCCCCCGCCAGCCGCACGATCCCGACCACCAGCTGGACCAGCGCCAGCGCCGAGACCACAGCCATGCCGATGAAGTGCCAGTCCTTGGTCGGCTGGTCACGGTAGGCCGCCCAGCCGCACCAGGCGGCGAGCAGCAGCGCGGCGACGCCGGTCACCAGCGTCAGGACGTCAAGCATGGCAGCGACCCTATTACGCCCGAAAAGCCCCGCCGCCCCCGGCCCCGTCCGGCGGGGACCGGTCGCGCCGCCGGCATGACCACCGTGGCGTTGGCCACAACCCACCGGGCCGACGAACTCGACGCCGACCTGGTGATCACCGACCTGTCCGACCTGTCGGCCCTGGTCACCGACGCGGGAGTCGAGATCTCCGTCCGGGGCTGATTCGCGCCCCCGGTGGCCGGCCACCGGCCGGCCACCATCCACCGCTGTCCACTATTCGGACAGCGGTGTCCGGTCCGGACCGTACGTCTGCTTTACTGATCGCATGAGCACGACGAGCGACCGCACCCCTGCGACCGAGGCGACGATGACGCCCGGTGCTCGTTGTATGTGTCGAATGTGCGCCTTCTAGAGGGCCCCTGCACCACCTGAGCCTCGCGCCCCGAAGCGAGCGCCCGCTCATGTCCGCGCCCGCGCCCCGCGCCCGCGGCTGAGTCACGCCCCGCGCACACGTTTCTCCCCGGATCACCACCCCACCGCGTCGCCACCGTGCATCGCCACCGCGAGAACCGTGCCGCGTTCCGAAGGACCCAAGACCCCGAAGAACAACGCCCCGTGCCCGGCGCACATCACCGCGCCGCGCACTCGACAGTGACGGAAACCCACGTGATCACCACATCGGGCCTCACCAAGGTCTACCGCTCGGGCGGCCGCGAGGTCACCGCCCTGGACGGCGTCGATCTGCACGTCCGCGAGGGCGAGGTCTACGGCGTCATCGGCCAGTCCGGCGCCGGCAAGTCCTCGCTCATCCGCTGCGTCAACCTCCTGGAGCGTCCCACCGCCGGCACGGTCACCGTCGCCGGGCAGGACCTCACCGCGCTCGCCGGCCGCGGCCCCCGCGCCGGCAAGGAGCTGCGGCAGGCGCGCAGCCGTATCGGCATGGTCTTCCAGCACTTCAACCTGCTCTCCTCACGGACGGTGCGGGACAACGTCGAACTGCCGCTGGAGATCCTCGGCAAGTCCGGGCAGGAACGTTCCCGCAAGGCGCTGGAACTGCTCGACCTCGTCGGTCTCGCCGACAAGGCGGGGGCCTACCCCGCCCAGCTCTCCGGCGGCCAGAAGCAGCGCGTCGGCATCGCCCGCGCCCTGGCCGGCGACCCCAAGGTCCTGCTCTCCGACGAGGCCACCAGCGCCCTCGACCCGGAGACCACCCGCTCCATCCTCCAGCTGCTGCGCGACCTGAACCGGGAGCTCGGCCTGACCGTCCTGCTGATCACCCACGAGATGGACGTCGTCAAGAGCGTCTGCGACTCGGCCGCCCTCATGGACCGGGGCCGCATCGTCGAGTCCGGCACGGTCGGCGAGCTGCTCGCCACTCCGGGCTCCGAGCTGGCCGCCGCCCTCTTCCCGGTCGGCGGCGACGCGTCCGGCGACGACCGCACCGTCCTCGACGTCACCTTCCACGGCGAGGCGGCCACCCAGCCGGTCATCTCCCAGCTGTCCCGTACCTACAACATCGACATATCGATCCTCGGTGCCGCCATCGACACCGTCGGCGGCCTCCAGGTCGGCCGGATGCGCATCGAACTGCCCGGCGGCTACGAGGACAACGTCGTGCCCGTCGGCTTCCTGCGCGAACAGGGCCTCCAGATCGACGTGATCAACGACGAGCCGTCCCCGCTGGTGAAGGAAGGTGCCAAGTGACCTGGTCCGAGATGCGGCCCCTGCTGGAGCAGGCCTGTCAGGAGACCCTGATCATGGTCGGCTGGTCCACCCTGATCGCCGTGGTCGGCGGACTCCCGCTCGGCATCCTGCTGGTGCTGACCGACAGGGGCGGCCTGCTGCAGAACACCGTGGTGAACAAGGTCATCGGCCAGGTCGTGAACATCGGCCGCTCGCTGCCGTTCATCATCCTCATGGTCGCCCTGATGAACTTCACCCGCTGGATCACCGGCACCACCATCGGCAGCGAGGCCGCGATCGTGCCGCTGGCCATCGGCGGCATCCCCTTCTTCGCGCGCCTGGTCGAGACCGCCGTGCGCGAGGTCGACGGAGGGCTCGTCGAGGCCGTCCAGGCCATGGGCGGCAACACCTGGACCGTCGTACGCAAGGTCCTGGTCCCCGAGGCGCTCCCGTCACTGATCGCCAGCACCACCACCACGATCATCGCCCTCATCGGCTACTCCGCCATGGCCGGCACCGTCGGCGGCGGCGGACTCGGCGACCTCGCCGTCCGCTACGGATACAACCGCTTCGAGTCCGGCCTGATGTGGGTCACCGTCGCGATCCTCGCCGTCGTCATCTCGCTGATCCAGTTCGCCGGCGACGCCGCGGCCCGCGCGCTGCACCGCCGCGGCGGACGCTCGGGCGCCGCGCCCCGGCTGCGGCTGCTGAAGGCCAAGGAGCCGTCGGCGGCCGACGTGAGCAAGGTCGCGTAAGCCGCCACCCACGTCCCCCCACACCCCCCGTACCACCCGAGACGGGGTCGCACCACCTCAGGAAAGGCACTTTTCGTGCGTAACACCGCCAAGTTCACCACCGCCGTCCTCGCCACCGGAGCCCTCACCCTCGGGCTCACCGCCTGCGGCTCGGACAAGGACGCCGCCTCCGACACCTCCGGCCCGCTGGTCGTCGCCGCCAGCCCGGTCCCGCACGCCGAGATCCTCAACTACGTCAAGGACAACCTGGCGTCGGAGGCGGGCCTCGACCTGGAGGTGAAGGAGGTCACCGACTACGTCACGCCGAACACGTCGACGGAGGACGGCTCGGTGGGCGCCAACTTCTTCCAGACCAAGCCCTACCTCGACGACTTCAACCAGAAGCGCGGCACGCACATCGTGTCCGTCGTCGACGTGCACCTGGAGCCCCTCGGCCTCTACTCGAACAAGGTCGACAAGGCCGCGGACCTGAGGAACGGTGCGACCGTCGCCGTCCCGAACGACACCGTCAACGAGGGCCGCGCCCTCCAGCTCCTCGCCGCCAACGGGCTCATCACCCTCAAGGACGGCGTCGGCACCACGGCGACCCCCGCGGACATCACCAAGAACCCGAAGAACCTCAAGTTCAAGGAGCTGGAGGCGGCCACCACGCCGCGCTCCCTGAACGACGTCGACGCCGCGGTCGTCAACGGCAACTACGCCATCGAGGCCGACCTCAAGCCGGCCGAGGACGCCCTCCTCCTGGAATCCGCCAAGGGCAACCCGAACAGCAACCTGCTGGCCGTCAAGGAGGGCCAGGAGGACGACCCGCGGGTGAAGAAGCTCGCGGAGCTGCTCACGTCGCCCGAGGTGAAGAAGTTCATCGAGGACAAGTACGACGGCGCCGTCCTGCCCTCCTTCTGACCGCACCGCCGGCACCGCACCGCCCGCGCCCCACGGGGTCCACTCGGTACGGGGTCCGCTCCGAACCGGGGCGGACCCCGTGGTGTGGTTGAGTGCTCGCATGCTGCATGCTGGGCAGTTCGAGCAGGCCCTGACGGTCACACAGGTTACGGAGCGGCGCATGACGAGCACCTTCCCCAACATCTCCATCAGCACGGAGCGGTTGGTGCTGCGCCCCCTCGACGAGGACGACGTCCCCGCCCTCACCGCGATGATGAACGACGAGCAGGTCGCCGCCTGGACCCACGTCCCGCAGCCCTTCACCGAGCAGGGCGCACACACCTGGATCGGCGAGTACGCCCCCGCCGAGCGCACGGCCGGCCGGGGACTCGACCTCGCGGTCACCGAGTTCCTCACCCAGCGGCTGGTCGGCATCGTCCAGCTGACCAAGACCAACTGGCACGTACGGTCCACCGAGCTGTCGTACATCGTCGCCCCCTGGGCCAGGGGCGAGGGCTACGCCTCCGAGGCGGCGCTCGCCACCGCCCAGTGGCTCTTCGGCGACCAGAAGTTCGAACGTATCGAGCTGCGCACCGCCGCCGACAACACCGCCTCCCAGCAGGTCGCCCAGAAGATCGGCTGCATCAGCGAGGGCGTCCTGCGCAACGCCTGCATAGCCCGCGTCCGCACCGACGACGGTGTCTGGACGGACATACGCACCGACTTCATCGTGTGGAGCCTGCTGCCGGAGGACCTCGAGGGCGCGGCCGGGCACCTGACCGACACAGATGGTTTCACCACGTTCACCGACTGGAACTGATCTGGAACTGATCTGGAACTGATCCACGGGGGGCCGACTCCGCCACCGCCCCGCTCCCAGGCCGCACCAGGTACCCTCACGGGGCGCGCCGCGTACGGTTCCGCGACCACGACCTGCGAAAACCCTGGAGACTGACGACGATGGCCGACCGGGTCACGGTGATCGGCTGGGACGGTTCGCCGCTGACCGCCGCGGCACGCTCCGCACTGGGCGCCGCCACACTGGTGGCCGGAGCGGCCCACCACCTGGCACTTCCCGAGGTACCGCCCGCCGCCGAACGCATCCGCCTCGGCAGCGTCGCCCTCGCCGCCCGCCGCATCGCCGGCCACCGCGGCACGGCGGTCGTCCTCGCCGACGGCGACCCCGGCTTCTTCGGCGTCGTACGCACCCTGCGGGCCCCCGAGTTCGGCCTGGAGGTCGAGGTCGTCCCGGCGGTCTCCTCCGTGGCCACCGCCTTCGCCCGCGCCGGTATGCCCTGGGACGACGCCCATGTGGTCGTCGCCCATCCCCGCACCCTGCGACGCGCGGTGAACGTATGCCGGGCCCACACCAAGGTCGCGGTCCTCACCTCCCCCGGCGCCGGGCCGGCCGAACTCGGCCTGCTGATGGACGGCGTCCACCGCACGTTCGTCATCTGCGAGGAACTCGGCACCATCCGCGAACGGGTCACCGTCGTCACCTCCGACAAGGCCGCCGACCACACCTGGCGCGACCCGAACGTCGTCATCGTCGTCGGCGGGAGCGTCGGTCCCGGAACCGCGACCGACGGCGCCGGCTGGATCGCCGGCCGCGACCCCGCCGCCGGGCCGCGCGGCTGGGCCCTGCCGGCCAAGACGTACGGCGGCGAACTCGGCGAGGGCGAGACCGACCTGCTCCGCACGGCCCAACTCGCCCGGCTCGGGCCGCGCCTCGGCGACCTCGTGTGGGACATCGGCTGCGGCGGCGGCGCCTTCGCCACCGAGGCCGCCCGCGGCGGCGCCGCCGTCATCGCGGTCGACCGCGACGCGGACGCCTGCGCCCGCACCGAGGCCACCGCACGTCACTTCGGTACCCAGCTCCAGATCGTGCACGGGACGGCCCCGCACGTCCTGGAGGACCTCCCCGAACCCGACGTCGTCCGCGTCGGCGGCGGGGGCGCGGCCGTGGTCTCCGCGGTCGCCGACCGGCGGCCGCAGCGCATCGTCGCGCACGCCGCGACCCGTGACGCGGCCGAACTCGTCGGCAGGGACCTGACGGAGCACGGCTACCGGGTCGAGTGCGCTCTGCTGCAGTCCGTCGGGCTCGACACCCGGGCCTGGACGGAGACGGAGCGGAGCGTCGCGTTCCTGCTCAGCGGGGTCCTCCCGGACCGCGCCCCGTGATCGGGTTGTCGTACCGCGCGGGGTAGGCTGGCGGATTGTTGTACCGCACTCGGACACCCGGCCACTCGCCGGTCAATGTCCGTAGAAACCGGTCCGTTCCGGGCTGGGAGCGGTACGGCAGAACCGGAGGACGCGCAACGTGGCGCAGTCCACAGCGGGCCGTCGCGGATCAAGCTGTCGTGACGGGGGAAGGACCGCGACAATGCCACTCAATGGCTTTGTCGTCTTTTCCGGCGGGTCGTTCGTGCCGCTGGGCACGCACGCTCGTTCTTCACTGCGGGGCGGTCGGTGCGCCGTCCCGGGTGTAGCTGGTCGTAGAAGCACTAACCGATGGGCGAGGGGTTACGCATGACCGACACCGGCCAGATCCCGGGCGAGGGGCTGCCGGAGAACGCAGGCATGGTGGAGCAGCCGGGCGTCCCCGCACCCGGCGCGTACACCTACCTCTCCGAGACCACCGCCGAGGACGAGGACCTGTTGTTGCTGCCGGGAGCCCAGAGTGCCTGGGGCAACGAGGTCGCGCCACCCGCGCCGGAGCCGGTCGTCGAGACCGTGCACCAGCCGGGCCCGCACGAGATGTCCGGCCGCGACAGCGGTTCGGTCGACCTCGGCGGTGTCCGCCTGCCCGACCCGGCGCCGGCGTCCGCCCCGGTTCCGCCGCGCAGGCCCCTGCACCTCGGCCCGCCGATCCCCGACACCTCCGCGAGCCCGGTCCGCTCCCTCGCCGACCGCGGCCCGGCCGACGCGCCGGTCCGGCATGCCGGGCCGCAGACCGCCGGTCCCGAGTACCTCGACGCCCCACAGGCCGCCGCGATGCCGCCGCAGGGGGCGGCTCCGTGGGGCGCGCAGGCCGCTCCGCAGGCCGCTCCGCAGGCCGCGGAGGCTCCGGTGAACGCCGGGGCCGTGCATGCGGAAACGGTTGCTCCGGTACCGGAACCGGCGTCGGTACAGGTGCCCGAGCCGGTGGGCGCGGCCCAGGCGCTCGTGACCCGCGTGGCGACCGAGGCCGTGGCGGCGACGGGCGGGGCGGCCGGCGAGGCCGAGGCCCGGGCCGGGGACGCACCTGCCCTTGCCGAGGCACAGCCCGAGACCGTGGCCGACGGCGGCGGCGACGGCTCCGATGCCGTGCCGGCCAACGACGTGACGTACGGCCCGAAGTCACCGACCGCCAGTGACGAGGCGCACGAGCCCGTGGCCGTGGCCGAGGCGGTGGCGGGCGAGGGGCCCGCACCGGCCTCCGTCGCGCCGCCCGCCCCCGCGGCCGAAGCGGAGCAGGCCGCCGGGCCCGCCCCGGCGGAGGAACCCGTTCCGGCCCCCGGAGCGGGCACGCCGGAGCCCGCGACCGAGTCCGTCCAGGCTGCCCCACCCGCCCAGGAGGCCGCAGAGCAGCCGGTGCCGGAGGAAGCCCCGGCGGCGGCCGAGGAGGCCACCGAGGCACCCGGACCCGAGCCCGTCCAGGCGGTGGAGCCGGCCGAGGCTCCCGAGCCGCAGGAAGCCCCGCCCGCCGACGCAGCCGTAGCCCCGGACGTCCAGGCACCCGACGTGGCCGCCCCGGAGCCCGCGGAACCCGAGCCCTCCCCGGAGGTACCGGCCGCCACCGAGCAGCCGGCACCGGCAGGGGATGCGGCCGTGCAGCCCGGGCCGGAGGCACAGCCCGCCCCGGCGGAGGCCGTGCAGCCGCGGCCGGACGCGCAGTCGTCGGCCCCGCAGGAGGCAGCCGTCCCGCAGTCCGCGCCGCAGGATGCCGCCGTGCCGCAGCCGGACGTCCAGTCGGCCCCGCAGGATGCCGCCGTGCCGCAGCCGGACGTCCAGTCGGCCCCGCAGGATGCCGCCGCCCCGCAGCCGGACGTCCCCTCGGCCCCGCAGGACGTCACCGCACCGCACCCGGACGCCGAGCCCGCAGCCCAGGATCAGCCGGGCGTCCCGTCCGCAGCCCAGGACCAGCCGGACGTCCCGCCCGCCGCCCACCCGCCCGTCCCGCAGCACGCTCAGGGCCCCCAGTCCCTGATGAACGCCGGTGTACCCCAGGAAGCGGACCCGCACCACAGTGCGCCCGTGCCCGCGGAAACCGACGCGGCGCCCGCGGGCACCGGCCGGCCGGAGGCGGTCCGCCCCGACCGGCCCGTGGGGCAGCACCCCGACGACTCCGCAGGCCGGTTCGTACCGGTCGACGGCGGTCAGGTACCCACCACCCCGCGCCTCGCCCCGACACAGGCCGAAGCCCTCGTCCACCCTCCGCGAGCCCAGGCGGCCGCGCAGGCGCCGGGCCCCGTCGCCACGGTCCCCGCCCCGCGCGAAGCCGACCCGGAACTCCTCCAGACCGCCGACGACCTGGACACCCACGCCGCCGCCGACCAGGAAGACCTCGCGGCCGAGGCGGCGCAGGCCGGCCAGGCGCACCAGGAAACCGGCGAGAACCAGGAAGTCCCGCACGACATGAGCACGGCCGCGGTAGCGGAAGCACGGAGGTCCGCCGGCCCGGCGGCACCCGCCTACGACGACGCCGAACGGGCGGCCGTCCTGAAGGTCATGCGCGAACGCCGTGACATCCGCAACGGCTTCCGCAGCGACCCCATCCCCCACGAGGTGCTGCTCCGCGTCCTGGAGGCCGCCCACACCGCGCCCTCCGTCGGCCACTCGCAGCCCTGGGACTTCGTCGTCATCCGCTCCGCCGAGACGCGCCGCACCATGCACGAACTGGCGACGCGTCAGCGGGAGGCGTACGCGAAGTCCCTCCCCAAGGGCCGGGCCAAGCAGTTCAAGGAACTGAAGATCGAGGCCATCCTCGACACCCCGGTCAACATCGTCGTCACCGCCGACCAGACCCGCGGCGGCCGGCACACCCTCGGCCGGCACACGCAGCCGCAGATGGCGCCGTACTCCTCCGCGCTCGCCGTCGAGAACCTCTGGCTCGCCGCCCGCGCCGAGGGCCTCGGCGTCGGCTGGGTCAGCTTCTTCGACGAGCGCGAGATGGTCCGCGCCCTCGGCCTGCCCGAGCACCTGGACGTCGTCGCGTACCTGTGCGTGGGCTACGTCGACGAGTTCCCGGACGAGCCCGAGCTGATGCAGGCGGGCTGGTCGAAGCGACGCCCGCTGTCGTGGGTCGTGCACGAAGAGACGTACGGCCGACGCGCCCTGCCCGGAGAGGACCCCCACGACCTGCTTGCCGAGACCGTCGCACAGATCCGCCCGCTCGACGCCAAGGCGCTCGGTGAGGCCTGGGAGCGGCAGAAGCGCATGACCAAGCCGGCCGGCGCGCTCGGCATGCTGGAGATCATCTCCGCCCAGCTCTCCGGCCTGTCCCGCCAGTGCCCGCCGCCGATCCCGGAGCCCGCGGCCGTCGCGGTCTTCGCCGGTGACCACGGGGTGCACGCCCAGGGCGTCACCCCCTGGCCGCAGGAGGTCACCGCCCAGATGGTGGCCAACTTCCTGGGCGGGGGAGCGGTCTGCAACGCCTTCGCCACCCAGGTCGGCGCCGAGGTGTGCGTCGTGGACGTCGGGGTCGCCACCGACCTGCCCGCCACGCCGGGCCTGCTGCCCCGCAAGGTCCGCGCGGGCACGTCCGACATGACCGCCGGCCCCGCGATGACCCGCGAGGAGGCCAAGCAGGCCATCGAGGTCGGCATCGAGACCGCCCGCGACCTGGTCGCGGCCGGCAACAAGGCGCTGCTCACCGGCGAGATGGGCATCGCCAACACCACCGCGTCCGCCGCGCTCATCTCCGTCTTCACCGGCGCGGACCCGGCCGAGGTCACCGGCCGGGGCACCGGCATCAACGACGAGACCCTGGTCCGCAAGACCGAGGTCGTACGCCGGGCGATCGAGCTGCACCAGCCCGACCCGGCCGACCCGATCGGCGTCCTCGCCGCGGTCGGCGGTTTCGAACACGCGGCCATGGTCGGCCTGCTGCTCGGCGGCGCCTCCCTGCGCACGCCGGTGATCCTGGACGGCGTCAGCGCCGGCGCCGCCGCCCTGGTGGCCCGCGCCATCGCCCCCGAGGTCCTCGCGGCCTGCATCGCCGGCCACCGCAGCGCCGAGCCCGGCCACGTCGCAGCCCTCAACAAGCTCGGCCTGCGCCCGCTGGTCGACCTGGACCTCCGCCTCGGCGAGGGCACCGGGGCGCTGCTCGCCCTGCCGATGGTGCAGAGCACCGCGCGGGCGATGCACGAGGTCGCGACGTTCGACTCGGCGGGCGTCACCGAGAAGTAGCCCCGCGGCGGGGGAGGGGCGGCACGGCGCAGAACCGGCGCCGCCCCGCCCCCGCTGTACGGCGAACCGCCCCACCGCGCACCGCGGGTCCCCGGGCCACTGTGCGTCCGCGCGCCTCACGGATACCCGCGCATCCACACGTCTCATAGAATCCGCACGTCAGGGCCGCTCCAGAGCCGCAGCGCCCACCGCACCGCCAGGACGAGGAGCCCTCCCTCATGGCCGAACACCCCGCCTACCCCGTAGGCCTCCGCCTCACCGGCCGTCGCGTGGTCGTCCTCGGCGGCGGTCAGGTCGCCCAGCGCCGCCTGCCCGCCCTCATCGCCGCGGGAGCCGACATCCGCCTCGTCTCGCCCGAGGCGACCCCGTCGGTCGAGGCCATGGCGGACGCGGGCGAGATCGCCTGGGAGCGTCGCGCCTACGCGGAAGGCGACCTCGCGGACGCCTGGTACGCCCTGATCGCCACCAGCGACACCGAGGCCAACGCCGCCGCGTCCGCCGAGGCCGAGCGCCACCGCGTGTGGTGCGTCCGGTCCGACGACGCGGACCGGGCCACGGCCTGGACCCCGGCGACCGGCCACAGCGAGGGCGTCACCGTCGCCGTGCTCACCACGAACGCGCGCGGCCGGGATCCCCGCCACACCGCCGCCATCCGCGACGCGGTGGTGGAGGGCCTGCGCGACGGCACCCTCGTCGCCCCGCACCACCGCACGCGCACCGCCGGAGTCGCCCTGGTCGGCGGCGGCCCCGGTGACCCGGACCTGATCACCGTCCGGGGCCGCCGCCTGCTCGCCGGGGCCGACGTCGTCATCGCCGACCGGCTCGGCCCTCGCGACCTGCTCGCCGAGCTGCCGCCGCACGTCGAGGTCATCGACGCGGCGAAGATCCCGTACGGCCGTTTCATGGCCCAGGAGGCCATCAACAACGCGCTGATCGAGCACGCCAAGCAGGGCAAGGCGGTCGTACGGCTGAAGGGCGGCGACCCGTTCGTCTTCGGCCGGGGCATGGAGGAGGCGCAGGCACTGGCCGAGGCAGGCATCCCGTGCACCGTCGTCCCCGGCATCTCCAGCTCCGTCTCGGTCCCGGGCGCGGCCGGCATCCCGGTCACCCACCGGGGCGTCGCCCACGAGTTCACCGTGGTCAGCGGGCACGTCGCCCCCGACGACGAGCGCTCCCTGGTCGACTGGCCGTCCCTCGCCAAACTCACCGGCACGCTCGTGATCCTCATGGGCGTCGACAAGATCGGCAGGATCGCCGAAACCCTCGTCGCGCACGGCAAGTCCCCCGAGACCCCGGTCGCCCTCGTCCAGGAGGGCACGACGGCCGCCCAGCGCCGCGTGGACGCCACCCTCGCCACGGTCGCCGAGACGGTCGTCGCGCAGGAGGTCAGGCCGCCCGCCGTCATCGTCGTCGGCGAGGTCGTCGGCGTCGGCCCGCACGGGACGGCGTGACATGACCGATCTGATCACGATCGACGACCCCGACGACCCGCGCCTGCACGACTACACCGGCCTGACCGACGTCGAACTGCGCCGCCGGCGCGAACCCGCCGAGGGCCTGTTCATCGCCGAGGGCGAGAAGGTCATCCGGCGGGCCGGCGAGGCCGGCTACGCGATGCGGTCGATGCTGCTCTCCGCCAAGTGGGTCGACACCATGCGCGACATCATCGACGAGGCGCCCGCCCCGGTGTACGTCGTCGACCCGGCGCTCGCCGAACGGGTCACCGGCTACCACGTGCACCGCGGCGCGCTCGCCTCCATGCAGCGCAAGCCGCTGCCCGCGGTGGCCGGCCTGCTGCCCACCGCCCGCCGGGTCGTCGTCATGGAGTCGGTCAACGACCACACCAACATCGGCGCCGTCTTCCGCTCCGCCGCTGCCCTCGGCATGGACGCGGTCCTGCTCTCCCCGGACTGTGCGGACCCCCTGTACCGGCGCAGCGTGAAGGTGTCGATGGGCGCCGTCTTCTCCGTACCGTACGCCCGCCTGGACACCTGGCCGGCCGGTCTGGAGACGGTCCGTGAGGCGGGCTTCACGCTCCTCGCCCTCACCCCCGACGAACGGGCCGAGCCTCTCGACGAGGTCGCCCCGCACCGGATGGACCGGGTGGCCCTCATGCTGGGCGCCGAGGGCGACGGCCTGTCCCGGCGGGCCCTGGCGGCGTCCGACACGTGGGTCCGCATCCCGATGTCCCACGGCGTCGACTCCCTCAACGTGGGCGCGGCGGCAGCGGTCGCCTTCTACGCGGTGGCGACGGGCCGGCCCTCGGCCTAGAAGGCCGCCGCCGACCGCCCGAGCACAGGAGCCGCAACGCGCTCGGCCGCTGCGGCTTCCCCCCCCGGCGTTCCCCAAGGCCCTACAGCCCAAGGTCCTACAGCCCGGGAGCCTGCCGTCCGGGAGCGTCACCCCGTACGTCCACCTGTACCTGCTGCGTCCGAACGCCGTTCCGGTCGTCGCCGAGCCCCTGCGACGGCCCCTGGCAGCCCTGTGCGGCGGCGATGCCCAGCGCGACCAGCAGTGTCACGACCACGAACACGAACAGGCGCTGCCGCAGCAGCCGCGGGTTGGCGGGCCGCCGCCATCCGGTCCCGGTGGTCCTCGGCGCCGTACGGCCGGCTCCGCCGCGCGGCGCGGGCCGGCCGCCGCTGTCGTTGCGGGAGGTGTTCCGGCCGGTGTTGTTGCGGGAGGCGGGCGTGGGCCGTGACCCGGACCGTGCGCCCGCTCCGCCGCCGCGCGAGGCGCCCGTGCCCCGGGCGGCGGACCCGTTGCGCGACGGCGTGCCACCACGCGAGGGGGCGCCACCGCGTGACGGGTCGCCACCGCGCGCGGACCCCGGCCCCCGGCCCGCCCCGGACGTGTTCCGCGGTGCGGGCGTGCCCGGTGCGCCCGGCCGGCCCTGCGGACGCCGCTGACCACGCTCCGGATAGGTGTCGGCGAGCCGCCCCGTGGGCCGGTCGGCCTCCGAGCTGCGCGGCGCGGGCGGCCGCACGTCGGCCAGGCCCTGGGCTTCCCGGGTGGCGATCTCCTTGAGCCGCAGCGACAGTTGCAGGGTGCTGGGGCGCTCCTCGGGGTCCTTGGCCAGGCACGCCCGCACCAGCGGGGCGATGGCGTCGGGGACACCCTGCAGATGGGCCTCCTCGTGCACCACGCGGTAGAGCATCACCTCGGAACTGCCGTGACCGAAGGGCGAGTCGCCCATCGACGCGTACGCCAGTGTGGCGCCGAGCGAGAACACGTCCGTGGCCGGCGTGACCGCCGCCCCGCGCACCTGCTCCGGCGCGAGGAAGCCGGGGGAGCCGACCGCGGTGCCGACGTGTGTGAGTGTCGAGGCGCCCGTCGCCCAGGCGATGCCGAAGTCGATGATCCGCGGTCCCTTCGGGGACAGCAGGATGTTGGACGGTTTGAGGTCCCGGTGCACCACACCGGCCTCGTGCACCGCGACCAGTCCCTCGGACAGGGCGGCGCCCACGGCGGCGACGTCCGCCGCGCCGAGCGGCCCCCCGTCGACGACCTTGTCGTGCAGGGAGGGGCCGGGCACGTACTGCGTGGCGAACCAGGGACGCTCCGCGTCCAGATCCGCGGCGACCAGCCGCGCGGTGCAGCCACCGCGGATGCGCCGGGCGGCCGAGACCTCGCGGGCGAACCGTGAGCGGAACTCCTGGTCCTCGGCCAGATCAGGCCGGATGACCTTCAGCGCGACCCGCTGCCCCTTCTTGTCGGAGCCCAGGTAGACCACGCCCATTCCACCCGCGCCGAGCCGCCTGTGAAGCCTGAACGAGCCGACGACGCGCGGGTCCTCGCGCCTCAGGCGCATCATCGCCATGTTCATCCCCGCTGCCCGGTCCCTGTGACGTGCCACAGCTTACGTTTCCACGGCCGTCCGCGCGCAGAGGCCGCGCCCTCTCGGAGCGACGGATTGTCAGTGCGGGACGGGAGAGTTGAGATGCGGCCGGGGAACGGGGGAGCGGGCCGGCCCCGACCCGTCGGGGCGTCCAATCGGCCTCCGTGGGACGGGCATTGGACCAGGAGGGGACGTCCAAGAGGACACGGTCGAAGACGCCGTGGAGACGCCCCGCACCCGCGGCGTGGTGGCGGGCGCGGCCCCGCGCCGGGCGGGGGCGGGGGCGCGCGGGGAGTCGGCGGAAGTGAGCGATGTCACCGGACGGCGCGGAGATACCGGGGCACGGCGGGCGCCCTCTCCGGGAAGACCCCGAGACCCGGGCCCCGGTCTCCACCCAGGGGAGTACACCGCAGGTCATGGCTCATCCTCCGGGAGGCCCGGCATTCGGTACGAGGGCATGACGTCGGGCGATCGCCGGACGCCTAGATTTGAGGTCAAGCGGCGGGTGCAGCACTCGTCCCCCGAGGTCGGACGCCCGCCGCTGCCCAAGACAACGGAATCGGTCAGGAGAGGGACCATGGCCCAGACGGTACCGCGGACGCTGGTCCGCACACGGGAAAGCCGCCGTCAGGGACGCCGTCACCCCTTGGTGGCGACGCTCATGGCCCTGCCCCTGGCGGCCCTGCTCCTCCTCGTCTTCGACGGGTGGGAGACGGTGGCCACACAGGCGTCGTCCGTGGGTGTGATGCTGGGGCGCTGAGCGGCGACCCCAGGCCCGGAAGAGCGGTCCGGGCGGGGACATCCATCCATGAAACCCCGTGGGGACGGGGGTGCGGCGGACGGCAAAATGCCGGCGCAGCTGGGGAGCTGCGCCGGCATTGCTTTTGCCGCCGAGGCCGACGGCGGAGGGGCGGGCGGACCCCTGCGTACTCTCACCCGGTGACCACGGACGCCCTCCTGCCCGCTCTCGCCGCCCGCGTCAGGGCGGCGGCCCACGCCCGTACCCCGGCCTGCCCCTGCGGTGCGACCACCCTCTCGGACCCGGCTCCGCCCGACGCGGCCCTCGCCGACGCCACCCTCGCCGACCGCCCCGACGCCACCGTCGTCCGGCACGCCGGCACCGTGGCCAAGGCCCATGCGGTGGACGCCGACCCCGCGGAGCTGGCCCTCCGTGTCACCGTCGCCGCCCGGCTCCCCGGCATCCTGCTGCCCCCGCTCGGCCCGACGCCCGTCACCCTGCACGGGCGGCTCGTCACCTATTGGCCGTACGGCACCCCCGTGGACCCGGAGGACCCGGACGCGGCGCCCTGGGAGGCCGCGGCCACCCTGCTCGCCCGCCTCCACCGGACGCCGGCCCCCGCCGCCGTACCTCCCATGCGGGGCCCCGCGAAGGCGGCCGATGCCGTCGCCCGCCTCCGGGCCGTCGCCCCGCGCCACCCCGCCACCGCTCCCGTACTGCACGCCTGGGCCGCTCTCCCCGACTGGGCCCGGGGCGAGTCCGCCATGCCGGACACCACCACCCTCTGCCACGGCGACCTCCACCTCGGCCAGCTCATACGCCACCCCGCGCCCGAAGGCCCCTGGCTGCTGATCGACGTCGACGACCTCGGCACCGGCGTTCCGGCCTGGGATCTGGCCCGCCCGGCGGCCTGGTACGCCTGCGGGCTGCTCGCGCCCGACGAGTGGCACCGCTTCCTGACCGCCTACCGCACGGCCGGCGGCCCGGCCGTGCCGCCCGACGCGGACCCCTGGACCGCACTGGACGTCCCGGCCCGCGCCCTCACCGCGCAGACCGCCGCCCGGGCCGTCACCAAGGCGGTCGCGGCGGGCCGCGGCCTGGACGAGGTGGAACAGTCACTGGTCGACGCGTGCGCGCGGATGGCTTCCGTCCGCCCCTGAGCCCCGCGCGGTCGAGTCGAAGTTCCGCGACGTAGGGTGCAACCGACCCGCAGCCGGGCAGAGTCTGTCCTGGCGACACGCGAAGCAGGACCGACCGGCGAGGAGTTGAGCCGAGCATGCAGTGCCCCAAGTGCCACGCACCGATGCACACCTACAACCGCAACGGCGTTCAGATCGAGCAGTGCAGTGGCTGCCGCGGGATCTTTCTCGACTACGGCGAGCTGGAGTCGCTGACCCGCCTGGAGGCCCAGTGGTCCCAGCCCGCTCCGCCGCCCCCTCCCGCCGCCCCGCAGGCCTACCCGGCCGCTCCGGCTCCCGCCTGGGGCGCCCCGCACGCCGGCCACGGCCACCACGGTCACCACCGTCAGAAGGGCTTCGGCCGCATGCTCTTCTCCAGCTGAGCCGGCAGACCCGACTGATCCGGCTGAGCCGGGCTGGTACAGGCTGATCCGGGCTGATCCGGATCGCCGGCTCAGCCCGGGTACGACCCGAGCACGGCACGACGAAGCCCCCGACCGTACGAGACGGCCGGGGGCTTCGCTGGATGTGGACGATACTGGGATTGAACCAGTGACCTCTTCCGTGTCAGGGAAGCGCTCTCCCGCTGAGCTAATCGTCCTGGGAGTGCTGCGTGCGCGATACTGGGATTGAACCAGTGACCTCTTCCGTGTCAGGGAAGCGCTCTCCCGCTGAGCTAATCGCGCGGGGATCCTTGCGGATCAGTGGACGATACTGGGATTGAACCAGTGACCTCTTCCGTGTCAGGGAAGCGCTCTCCCGCTGAGCTAATCGTCCTTGGAGGTGGAGACGGGATTTGAACCCGTGTAGACGGCTTTGCAGGCCGTTGCCTCGCCTCTCGGCCACTCCACCAGGAGTGCAGAAGGCCCGGGAGGCCCCCTGTTCCTGCGAGCGGACGACGAGGTTCGAACTCGCGACCTCAACCTTGGCAAGGTTGCGCTCTACCAACTGAGCTACGTCCGCCTGTCGGTTCGGTCCGCTTCCGCGTCCCGGCGACGTCATGAACTCTAGCGGATTCCGGGGCCAGCACAAAAACGCGTTTGTGCAGCGTGCTGCGGTGCCTCCGCTCGCGGACCTGGTCAGGGCACCCGGAAGGACACGTTCGGGCCACCTGGGAGTCACCGGCCTAGACTCGACCACGTGCTCGACCTCCCTCCCCTCGCCCGCTTCGGCGACCGGCTCGCCACCGGCCTCCTCGACGTCACGAGCGACCCCGCCGCCCTCGACTCGAGGGGTTTCTGGGCCGTCTGCGCGGACTTCGAGTCCCGCCTGACCTGCGCACGCTTCGCGGAGGTGCGGACGGAGCCGGTACCGGCACCGGTCCCGGGCGGGTGGCGGGGACCGGCCGCCGGTGACTGGACGACCTCCCTCGACCGCGCCGCGTACACGGCGGCCGTACGGCGCATCCGCGAGCACATAGCCGCCGGCGAGGTCTATCAGGCCAACCTCTGCCGGGTGCTCTCGGCGCCCGTCGCCGCCGGCGCCGACGTGGACGCCCTCACCGCCCTGCTGGCCCGCGGCAACCCGGCGCCGTACGCCGGAACGATCCGGCTGCCCGGGCACGGCGTCGAGATCGCCACCGCGTCGCCCGAGCTGTTCCTGCGCCGGGACGGCCGGACCGTCGAGTCCGGGCCGATCAAGGGCACCGGGCGGACCGAGGCGGACCTGCTGGAGAAGGACTACGCCGAGAACGTGATGATCGTGGACCTGGTCCGCAACGACATCGGGCGGGTCTGCGCCACGGGGACCGTGACCGTGCCCGACCTGTGCGCCGTCGAGAAGCACCCGGGTCTCGTGCACCTGGTGTCGGCCGTGCGCGGCGAGCTGCGCGCGGACGTCGGCTGGCCGGAGCTGCTCGACGCGGCCTTCCCACCGGGATCCGTCACCGGCGCACCCAAGTCGAGCGCCCTGCGGATCATCGACGCGCTGGAGACCGCGCCCCGGGGCCCGTACTGCGGGGGAATCGGCTGGGTCGACGCCGACCGGGGAACCGGGGAGCTGGCCGTCGGCATCCGCACCTTCTGGATCGACCGCGCCGCGGGGCTGCTGCGCTTCGGCACCGGCGCCGGCATCACCTGGGGGTCCGACCCCGAGGGGGAGTGGCGGGAGACCGAACTCAAGGCGTCCCGGCTGCTCGCGGTAGCGTCGGGCGCGTACGAGGCGAACGGAAGCGGAGAGGCGCTACTGACGTGAAGATCTGGCTCGACGGCGGGCTGCAGGACCTCGAGTCCGCCCGCGTCTCCGTCCTCGACCACGGGCTGACCGTGGGCGACGGCATCTTCGAGACGGTGAAGGCGGTGGACGGCAGGCCGTTCGCGCTGACCCGGCACCTCGACCGGCTGACCCGCTCGGCCCGTGGCCTGGGTCTGCCCGACCCCGACCTCGACGAGGTGCGCCGCGCCTGCGCCGCCGTCCTCGAGGCCAACCCCATGCCCCTGGGCAGGCTGCGCATCACCTACACCGGCGGCCACGGCCCGCTGGGCTCCGACCGCGGCGAGCACGGCCCGACCCTCGTCGTCGCCCTCGGTGAGAGCGGCCGCCGCCCCGACTCCACGGCCGTCGTCACGGTGCCCTGGACCCGCAACGAGCGCGGCGCCCTCACCGGCCTGAAGACCACCTCCTACGCCGAGAACGTCGTCGCCCTCGCCCGTGCCCGCGAACGGGGCGCCACCGAGGCACTGTTCGGCAACACGGTGGGGCAGCTGTGCGAGGGCACCGGGTCGAACGTCTTCGTCGTCCTCGACGGCGAGATCCACACCCCGCCGGTCGCCTCCGGCTGCCTCGCCGGAATCACCCGCGCCCTGGCCGTCGAGTGGACCGGCGCCCGGGAGACCGACCTCCCGCTGGACGTCCTGGACCGCGCCGACGAGGTCTTCCTGACCTCCACACTCCGCGACGTCCAGGCCGTGCACCGCGTCGACGACCGCGAACTCCCGGGCGCCCCGGGCCCGGTGACCGCCAAGGCCATGCGGATCTTCGAGGAGCGGTCCGGGGACGACCTGGATCCGTAACCGCGGATATTCGGCTGCACTTCGCATCCCCGGCGGGTAGAACACCCGTGATGACCACGACCCTGCGGCCGACCGAGCCGCTTCAGCGCGCCGCCGACGGGACGCGTTCACGCCGCTACCAGGTGTGCGTGAACGGCCGTCCCGCCGGCGCGATACACCTCGGCACCTCGCGCGCCTTCGGCGGCTCGGTGGCCGTCATCCACAAGCTGCGCATCGACGAACCGGACCGCCGGCGCGGCCGGGGCACGGTGGCCGCCCTCGCGGCCGAGGAGATCGCGCGCGGCTGGGGCTGCCGGCAGATCGAGGCGAGCGTCGCCCCCGACGCCGAGGCGGGCCGGCGACTCGCCTCGGCGCTCGGCTACGTCCTGCGCACCCGCGGCATGACCAAGCCGCTCGGCGACACCCCGCCCGCCCTGCCCGAGGGCAGCCGCGCACGGCCCATGCGACCGGACGAGTTCGAGGCCTGGCGTGTCTACGAGTCGGAGCAGTACGCCCGGACCTGGATCGAGCGGGGAGTGCCCGAGGCCGAGGCGTACGCCAAGGCACGCAGCGATCACGAGACGCTGCTGCCACAGGGGCTGGACACCGAGAACATGCTGTTCAGCGTGTTGGAGCACGAGGGGACGCGGGTCGGCGTCCTGTGGCTGGCGCTGAGCGAGGACCGGGCCTACGTCTTCGACGTCGAGGCCGAGGCCGCCCACCGGGGCCGGGGGCACGGCCGTACGCTGATGCTGCTGGCCGAGACCCAGGCGATCGCCGCGGGCCGGCCACTGATCGGCCTCAACGTCTTCGCGGGCAACACCGCGGCCGAACGGCTCTACGAGTCGCTCGGTTACGGGACCACGCGGTACAGCTTCTACAAACCGTTGTAGCGGCGGCGGGCGGAGGCGGCCGCCGTCAGTCCGGCTGCCCGGCCAGCAGCCGGTCCGCGATCTCCTCGACGCGCTCGCGCAGCCCCTCCTGGCTCTTGCCGCCGTCGAGGCGCTCGCCGCCGATCACGTACGTGGGGGTGCCGGTCACGCCGATCGCCTTGCCCTCGGCCTGGTCGGCGTCGACGATCAGGATGTGCCGGCCGTCGATCAGCGCCGTGTCGAACTCCTCGGCGTCCAGTCCCAGTTCCCGGGCCACCTCGACCAGGAGGGCTTCGCCCTTGCGGTCCAGCTCCGCGACCCGCTCCAGCACGGCCTCCGCGTACGGCCATCCCAGCCCCTGGGCCACGGCCTCCTCGGCGGCCTGGGCGGCGGCGAAGGAGTGCCTGTGCTTCTCCAGCGGGAAGTGCCGCAGGCGCAGCTCCAGACGGTCGCCGTAGCGGGCGCGCAGCGCGCGGAGGTCGTCCAGGGCGGTGTGGCAGTCCGGGCACTGCAGCTCGCACCAGACGTCGAGGACGGGCGGGGCGGGACGGGCGGGGGAGGAGTCGCTCATGGCCCCCATTCTCCCAGCCCACGGGAGGGCGCCCCGACCACCGGCGTGCGGCGGTCACCGGCACCTGGGGAGGAGCCGACCCCTAGATCTCCCTGATCTCGGGCCGGAGCATGGCCTCACGGCGCTCGGACGGTGCAGGATGGAAGGGACAGAAGTACTCATGCCGACCCGAGCCCAGCCTGGAGGACCGGATGATTGCCGAGACCGTCTGCTCCGCGGTGTCCGCGGCCGGCCTGGGCATCGCGGCGATCACCGCGTACCGCAGGCGTTTCCTCACCGCGGCCCGTATCGCCGCCTACTCACTCGTGCCGATCGGTCTGGTGATGACCGGGGTCGTCGAGTGGCTGGCCGACACGGCCTTCAGCCCGGTGGCCTGGGCCGGCTTCGCGGTGCTGGGTGTGTCCTGGCTCCTCTTCACGACCACGCGCACCGTGGAACGCCGTCGCGGCGGCACCCGCAAGGAACGCAAGGAGGCCCGCGCCGCGGCACGGCGCGACGCCGTCGCCCCGGCGGCCTCGGAACCCTCCCTCGGCCCCGGGACCCGGCCGACGCCCCGGCCCGCGTCCCGTCCGGCGAACACGTCCCGCGGCGAGGACGACTTCAGCGACATCGAGGCGATTCTGAAGAAGCACGGTATTTGACCCCGCGCCGTCGGCTGCCCTTCTCCACGGCATAGTGGTCCGAGCGCGTCATCGCGCGCTCCGGAACGGTCACAACATGAACCGGACATCACGGAATTCAGGGAACCCCCGGTCGAAACGGGCGTGTTGATCGCTTGGGCCCTGGACGCTGCGTCATGATCGCGGCGAGATGCAGGACACCACTCAGCTGGATGCCCAGCTGGACACGAGACAGAGCGAAACCGCGCCAACGCAGAGCGAACCGCGCGGCTGCCTCTTCGCCCTTTCCCAGCCACCGCTCATGATCTTCCTTGCGGTGATCGGGTGTCTGCTGCTCATGGCCGCGTTGCACGACCTGCTGTTGCTGTGAGCCGTACCCGCGTTCCCCGGCGCCACCCGCCGGGGAACGCGTCGCCATCGAGCACCGGATGTCCGTGCCGGACCGGGAACGGCGAGTCAGCCGGCCGCTTCCTTGCGCCGGGCGCGGTAGGCGGCCACGTGCAAGCGGTTTCCGCATGTGCGGCTGTCGCAGTACCGCCGGGAGCGGTTCCGGGAGAGGTCGACGAAGGCGCGGCGGCAGTCGGGGGCCTCGCACCGCCGGAGCCGCTCCTGCTCCCCGGCGACGACGAAGAACGCCAGGGCCATTCCGCAGTCGGCGGCCAGGTGGTCGGCGATGGAGGCGCCGGGCGCGAAGTAGTGGATGTGCCAGTCGTAGCCGTCGTGGTCGGTGAGCCGGGGCGTGGTTCCGGCTGCGGCGACCAAGTCGTTGATCAGTCCCGCCGCGGTCCGCGCCTCGGGTGCCGCGAAGACCGCCGCGAACCGGCCGCGGATCTTGCGCACCGCCGAGAGGTCGAGTTCCGAGAGCACGCCGACGTCGCTGATTTCGTGCTTTCCCACAAATTCCTGGAGGGCCGCGACATCCGGCAGTCCGTCCGGCGCCGATTCGTCCTCCGGCACGGTGTTCACCAGATCCACCACGGTGTCGAGGGCGCACCGGGCATCGTGGGTGATCAGCACATTTCGCTCCCTGGCTGGGGTCGGGCGGGCGCCCGCCGATGCTGGCCGATGGTAGTGGCTTCCGCGGCGGGCGAACCCGGCTCGCACGCCGGTCCCCGCCGTCGGCTGCACGTAACAACGGTGGCTGGCCGGCCTTCGTTCCCCGGCGGGAGCTGGCGGGAGCTGGCGGGAGCTGGCGGGAGCTGGCGGGAGCTGGCGGGAGCTGGCGGGAGCCGGCGGGGAGGCGGCAGGGGCCGTGGGAGGCCGTGGGGGCGGTGGGGAGGCCGGTCGGGGCTCAGCCCGCCCGCCCGCACGCGCACCGGCGCCGCCGCCGCGGGGATCGCGGCGACGACGCCGGTGCGTGCCGTATGCGGTTGTCCGGGCCCGTGCCGTCACCCCGAGTCGACGGCGACGGGCGGCTTCACGGGGCCTCGCCCTAGCTTTCCGCCAGGATGTGCGAGAGCTCCTGATCGAGATCGAAGTGCCGGTGCTCCGTGCCGGGCGGCACGGCGGCGTCTGTGCGCTTCAGGAAGGACTCCAGGGCCCGTGCCGGGGCCTCGAGCAGCGCCTCGCCCTCCGGAGAGCTCAGGGCGATGCACACGACGCCCTGGCCGTGGCTGCGGGACGGCCAGACGCGGACGTCGCCGGTACCGGTGGGGCGGTGGAGGCCTTCGGCGAGGAGGTCGCGGGCGAACACCCACTCGACGGTCTCCTCGGCTCCGGTGTGGAAGGTGGCGTGCACGGCGTAGGGGTCGGCCGTGTCGTACCGCAGGCCTGCGGGGACAGGCAGGGAGGACTCGCTCGACACAACGAGGCGCAGGTGCAGCTCGCAGCTGACCGTGGTGTTCATAAGCGCCAGGGCCTTTCGCTCAGTGTGCGCTCGGGGATTCGCACGTCGGCGAAATCGACATGCCACCTACGGTGCCGTTGTAAACCCCTCTGAGTGTTTTGCGTGTGTTTACGTAACTCTTCCGGCCGAGAGGTCGTTCGGGTCGTGCGCCCATTCCGGTGACAGGTTTCGCTCCGGTAGTGTTTGGCCGTATGAACACGGGGAGTGACAAACACGGCGAAGCAGTCGTGGCGGAGGACCGTACGGGGACGGACGAGGCCACGGTCGACCGCGTGCTCGGCTCGCGGGCGCCGGAATTCATCAGGGCGCGCCGCGCCCTCCATCTGAGCTGGCAGGTCGGCGTCTTCATCGTCGGTCTGGCGGTGGTCATCGCCGGCGCGGCCATGCTGGTGCTGCCCGGACCGGGCTGGGTCGTGATCTTCGGTGGCATGGCGATCTGGGCGACCGAGTTCGTCTGGGCCCAGCTGGTCCTGCGCTGGACCAAGCGCAAGGTCACCGAGGCGGCGCAGCGCGCCCTCGATCCCAAGGTGCGGCGTCGGAACATCATCCTGACCTCGATCGGGCTGGTGATCGTGGCCGCGTTGGCGGGGATCTACCTGTGGAAGTTCGGCCTTCAGATGCCCTGGAAGATCGAGGACCAGTGATCCCGGGCGGGGGTCCGGCGCCCCGGCCCCCGCTGGTCACGGGCACCCCCTGACATGGGGTAATGTTCTTCCTGCGTCCGGGCGATTAGCTCAGTGGGAGAGCGCTTCGTTCACACCGAAGAGGTCACTGGTTCGAACCCAGTATCGCCCACCGGATCATCAGGCGGCCCGGCTCACCATCGTGAGCCGGGCCGCTTTGTCGTGCGGGTGTGTCCGGGCGGCCGCGACGCGTGTCCGGGCGGCCGCCTCCCGGGTGCCCGCGCGGCAGGTCCTGGATGCCCGCGCGGTGAGCTCTGCGGTGCCCGCGCGGTGAGCCCTGCGGTGCCCGCGCGGTGGCTCCTGAGTGTCCGCGCGGGGCGTTCCGGGCCGGCTCTGCCGCCCGCCCCGGCCGGGCGTGCCGCTGTTCCGCTTCCGCCCGTCTTCACCCAACCGTGACCTTCCGTCCCGCCCGCCCCGGCGGCACGGCCGGTGTTCGGCCCGTCGGTCACGCCCCGCCGACCTGGTCGTTTCCCCTCGCTGTCGGCGGTGAGGCCGGAGTCGCGGACTCCGCCGTGCGAGCCCGGCGCCCATGAATTCCTGTCCGAATCATTGACGCGCCCCGGGGCCCTCCGTAACTTGTGCCAGCAAGCGCTTACTTGAAACGATTCATGAGGCGGACGCGACGTCGCGGGGAGGCTCATATGCAGCAGGGCGGGAATGTGGAGAGGCGGACGATCCTCAAAGCGGCGGGGGCCTCGCTGGCCGTCGCGGGGCTGGGGGCGACGGCCACCGCGTGCGGCGGCGGCAGCGGCTCGGGGGACGGAACGGTGACGATCCGTTACTCCTGGTGGGGTGCCGAGGACCGGGCCGAACGCATCAACAAGACCATCGCGCTCTTCGAGAAGAAGTACCCGAAGATCAAGGTCAAGACCGACTTCCAGCAGTACACCGACTTCTGGAAGAAGTTCAACACTCAGGCCTCCGGGGGGAATCCGCCGGACGTCTTCCAGAATGCCATCGGATTCCTCCGCAAATACGACGCGAAGAATGTCCTGCTCGACCTGAGCGAGCAGGTCGAGGCCGGAAACCTGTCCATGGACGGATTCCGGGCGGGCCTGGAGAAGTTCGGTGAGATCGACGGCAAGCTCCTCGGGGTGCCGGTGGGTTCGAACTCGATGGCCATCGTCATCGACAAGCCCGTCTACACCCGGGCCGGCGTCAAGCCCGAACAGGGCTGGACCTGGGACGACTTCGACCAGGCGATGAAGGCGATCCGTGACAGGACCGGCCGGGCCGGGGACAGCGGCATGTACGGCGTCATGTACCTCTACGACCTGTACCTGCGCCAGAACGGCAAGGCCTTCTTCACCGAGGACGGACTCGGCTTCACCGAGGCGGACCTGACCCAGTGGTGGACCAAGGCGGAGAAGGGGCTGAAGTCCGGGCTGTTCGCCGACCCGAAGAAGGTCGTCCAGGTCAAGCCCAAGTCGGCGGTCGCCGCGGAGCTCGCGGGCAGCGAATTCACCTGGGACAACTTCACCGTCCGCTACACCTCCGAGGGCAAGAGCGAGTACGGTCTCGCGCCCATCCCCACCACGGACGGCAAGAAGACCGGCCAGTACCTGGGCTCCCTGATGCTCAGCGCCTCCAAGCGCACTCAGCACCCCAAGGAGGTCGCCCAGTTCATCGACTTCATGGTCCACGACCCCGAGGTCGCCAAGATCATGGGCTATGACCGCGGCGTCCCGACGACGCAGGCCCAGTACGACGCGTACCAGCCGACCGACCCGGTCAACAAGGCGATCGCCGCCTACGAGGAGTCCCTCGTCGAGGCGGGCGTCCTGGAGACCATCACCCCGCACCCGAACGGTGCCGACATCTGTGAGGCCGCGTTCCTACGCGTCGCCGAGGAGATGGCGCTCGGAGAGCGGTCCGTCGACGACGCAGTCAAGCAGTTCTTCACCGAGTCGAAGACGGCTCTCGCCGGCTGATGGGAAGCGCCGTGACACACGCCCCTGCGACGGAGGACCTGGTCAAGGACTCCGAGCCGCGGCACGGTCCGGTGAAGTCCCCGCGCCCCGCCGAGCTGAAGCGGCGGGGCCGCCGGGAGAACCTGGCCGGCTACCTCTTCATGTCCCCCTGGATCGCCGGTTTCCTGCTGCTGACGGCAGGACCGATGGTCGCCTCGCTCTACTTCGCGTTCACCGACTACAACCTCTTCGACGCCCCCACGTGGATCGGCCTGGACAACTTCTCCGAGATGTTCGGCGACCCGCGCTGGCGCCACTCGGTCGAGGTGACCCTGTGGTACGTCGCCGTCGGCACGCCGATCAAGCTGATCGCGGCGCTCGGAGTCGCGCTGCTGCTGGCGCAGAAGCGGCGCGGACAGGCCTTCTACCGGGCCGCCTTCTACGCGCCGTCACTGATCGGCGCGAGCGTGTCCATCGCCATCGTGTGGAAGGCGATCTTCTCGGACGACGCGGTCGTCGACCGTACGCAGCAACTCTTCGGGATCGACGCCGGCGGCTGGACCGGTGACCCCGACCTGATCATCTACAGCCTGGTGGCCCTGACCGTCTGGCAGTTCGGCGCCCCCATGGTCATCTTCCTGGCCGGTCTGAAGCAGGTGCCGCGCGAGCTGTACGAGGCGGCCGACGTGGACGGGGCGGGCAGGCTGCGGCAGTTCTGGAACATCACGCTGCCGATGATCTCCCCGGTCCTCTTCTTCAACGTCCTGCTGGAGACCATCCACTCCTTCCAGATCTTCAGCTCGGCCTACATCGTCGGCGGCGGCGCCGGAGGCAACGCCTGCGGTCCCGCGGACGGCACGATGGTCTACACCTGTTACCTGTACGTCCAGGGCTTCGAGAACAGCCGGATGGGCCTCGCCTCCGCCATGGCGTGGATGCTGCTGGTCGCGGTCGCCCTGGTCACCGCCGTGCTGTTCTGGTCCCAGAAGCGCTGGGTGCACTACGAGGAGGGCGGCCGATGAGCGCGCAGGCCACCGATGTCACACCGGCCCCGTCCACCAGGGCGGCCGCGTTCCGGCGCAAGCTGCCCGGGTCGCTCGCCTGGCATCTCGGGTCGCTGGCGATCCTCGCGGTGATCCTCTACCCGGTGCTCTGGGTGATCGGCGGCTCCTTCAAGGAGAGCGGCGACATCGTCGGCAGCCTGGATCTCTTCCCGGCCGATCCGATCGTCTCCAACTACACGAGCCTCGCCGACGGCATCGCGGACATCTCGATCTCCACGTTCTTCTTCAACTCGCTCTTCCTCGCCGTCGGTTCGGTGGTCGGGATCGTGGTGTCCTGCTCCCTGACCGCCTACGCCTTCGCGAAGATCAGGTTCACGGGCCGCAATCTGCTGTTCACGCTGATGATCGGCACGCTGCTGCTGCCGTACCACGTACTGCTGATCCCGCAGTACGTGCTGTTCCGCAACCTGGACATGATCAACACGTACACCCCGCTGCTGCTGGGGAAGTACCTGGCCACGGAGGCGTTCTTCGTCTTCCTGATGGTGCAGTTCATGCGCAACCTGCCCAAGGAACTCGACGAGGCGGCCCGTCTCGACGGCTGCGGGCACTTCCGCATCTACTGGTCGATCGTGCTTCCGCTGTGCCGGCCGGCGCTGATCACCAGCGCGATCTTCACCTTCATCAACTCCTGGAACGACTTCATGGGGCCGCTGATCTACCTCAACGAGCCCAGTAAGTACACGGTCTCCCTGGGCCTGAAGATGTTCGTGGACCAGGAAGGCCTGGCGAACTACGGCGGCATGATCGCCATGTCGCTCGTCGCCCTGCTGCCCGTACTCGCCTTCTTCCTCGCCTTCCAGCGCTACCTGATCGACGGCATGGCGACGTCCGGTCTGAAGGGCTGAGGTGAACCGATCATGACCGAGGCACGCGCCGAGGCCCGCGCCGAGCGGGGGGAGTCACGGTTCGCCGAGGGGTTCGCCCTGTTCGCCGAGTGCCTGCTCACCGGAGTATGGATCGCGGTGGCCTCGCTGCCGCTGGTCACCTACCCCGCCGCGTTCGCGGCCGGCGCGCGGCACCTCGGGCGCCGGCTCGCCCATGAGCGCGGCGGCTGGCGGGAGTTCACCGCCGACTTCCGGGTGGCGGTGCGCCGCGGGTGGCTCGTCGGGCTCGCCGGGTGGGCCGCCCTGGCCGCGGTCTGGGTGGACGTACAGGCCGTACGCAGCGGTCTGCCGGGCGGCCCGTTCGTGGGCGCCGTCGGAGTGTCCGCCCTGATCGGCGCGGCCGTGGCCGGACTGCGCGCGACGGCGGCCTGGCGGCCCGGCGCCTCCTGGCGGTCGCTGCTCGCGCAGGCAGGACGCCGCACCGTGCTCGACCCCGCCGGCTCCTTCCTCATCGTCGGCGGGCTGGCCGTCGTGGTCTGCTCCGCCTGGTTCAGCGCGCCGCTGGCGGTCGCCGTCCTCGGCGCCGTCGCGGCGGCGGCCGTCGCCGTGGAGGAGCGCTACCGGCGCCGCTGACGGCGGCGCCCGCCCGCCCACCCGCCCGAGCCGGCACGCCGGCGTCGGGGGCTCGGCTGTCATGCCCGTGACAGCGCCCTTACGAGCACCTGACGAGTTCTGAGTCATGTCCGTGAGAGCCCGCCCACGCATTCGGAGCCATGCCCATGGCAGCCCGTCGTACGTCAGCGCCGTGCCCGTGACGGCGCGCCGCACGTCAGCGCCGTGCCCGTGACAGTCCGCCACGCGTCAGAGCCATGCCCTTGACACCCCCCGCATCCGCACGGAACGGAAAGGAAAGGCCATGTCCCCCATCCCCCGCAGGTCCCTCCTCAAGGCGGCGGCCGTCGCCGGCGCCGCCGCCCAGTTCAGCTGGGCACTGGGCGCGAAGTCCGCCCAGGCCGCACCCGCCGCCAAGGACGGCGACGCCGACCCGGTCACCCTGACCTGGCTGGAGGACGGCGGCCTCGGCGCCGCACCCGGCTCCACCGTCGGCGTCCCGTGGCCCAAGGGCACGTACCGGGAGGACCAGACGTTCGCCGTCACGGACGCGGACGGCAAGGCCGTGCCCTCGCAGTCCTGGCCCCTCGCCTACTGGCCGGACGGCTCCCTGAAGTGGACCGCGCACGCCGTCGGCTCGGGCAACGGCGAGCTCACCCTGACCGCCGGCACCCCCGCCGCACCCGCGAAGAAGATCACCGTCGACCAGCGCGGCGGCACCATCGACATATCGACCGGCGCCATCACCGCCAGAATCGGCAAGTCGGGGTCGACACTGATCAAGTCGGTCACCAGAGGCTCCACCGAGATCGCCAGGAACGGACGCCTCGTCCTGCTGCGCCAGCCCGAGATCGAGGACGGCGACCAGGGCACGGTGAAGTACGAGCGCTTCGACGGCGCCATCGACGAGGTGAAGGTCGAGCAGGAGGGCCCGGTCCGCGCCGTCGTCCGCATCGACGGCAGGCACCGCAAGGGCGGCCGGAGCTGGCTGCCCTTCTCCATCCGCCTCTACTTCTACGCGGGCGCCGACTCCTTCCGCATGGTGCACACGATCACGTTCGACGGGAAGCAGGAGCCGGGCAAGGCGAGCGGTGACTTCATCCGCGGCCTCGGTGTCCGCTTCACCGTGCCGATGCGCGACGAGTCCTACGACCGGCACATCCGCATCGGCGGCGAGGGCACCGGCCTGCTGCGCGAGGCCGTCAAGGGCATCACCGGCCTGCGCCGCGACCCCGGAGCGGCCGTACAGGCGGCACAGTTCGCGGGGGAGAAGCTGCCCGACCCCGCCACCTGGGACCAGCGCGTCACCACCCGCCTGAAGTACATCCCGGAGTGGGGCGACTACACCCTCTCCCAGCTCTCCGCCGACGGCTTCACCCTGCGCAAGCGCACCAAGAAGGGCCACGGCTGGATCGGCGCCGGCGGCGGCCGGCGCGCCTCCGGCTTCGGCTACGTCGGCGGGGCGAGCGGCGGACTCTCCTTCGGCCTGCGCGACTTCTGGGAGAAGCACCCCGCCCAGCTCGACATCCGCGACGCCCAGACCGACGAGGCCGAGGTCACCCTCTGGCTCTGGTCGCCCGAGGCCCAGCCCATGGACCTGCGCTTCTACCACGACGGCATGGGCCAGGACACCTTCCCCGAGCAGATCGAGGGACTCAACATCACCTACGAGGACTACGAGCCCGGGTTCGGCACCCCCTACGGCATCGCCCGCACCTCGGAGCTGATGTTCTGGGCCAACGCCTCGACACCCAGCGCCGAGACCCTCGCCGAGCAGGTCGAGGCGGTGCGCGTGCTGCCGCAGCTCGCCGCCCCGCCGAAGCAGCTCATCAAGGCCGGCGTCTTCGGCCCCGGCCTCTACTCCGAGCCCGACCGCTCCACACCCGCCAAGGCGAAGATCGAGGACCACCTCGACTTCCTCTTCACCTACTACAAGGACCAGGTGGAGCAGCGCCGCTGGTACGGCTTCTGGGACTACGGCGACATCATGCACACCTACGACACCGTCCGGCACCAGTGGCGCTACGACGTCGGCGGCTACGCCTGGGACAACTCCGAGCTCTCGCCCGACCTGTGGCTCTGGTACGCCTACCTGCGCTCCGGCCGCGCCGACATCTTCCGCTTCGCCGAGGCCATGACCCGGCACACCGGCGAGGTCGACGTCTACCACCTCGGCGAATGGGCCGGCCTCGGCACCCGGCACGGCGTCCAGCACTACGCCGACAGCGCCAAGCAGCAGCGCATCGCCAACACCACCTACCGGCGCTACTACTACTTCCTCACCGCCGACGAACGCGTCGGCGACCTCATGCACGCCAACGTCGACTCCGACGAGACGTTCCTCGCCCTCGACCCGCTCCGCAAGATCCGCACCGAGCCCTACACCCCCGACCGCAACGCCCTGTCGGTCGGCTTCGGCACCGACTGGAGCGGCCTGGTCTCGGCGTGGCTGACCGAGTGGGAACGCAAGGGCCCCAAGTGGGAGAAGGCCAAGGCGCGCGTCCTGTCCACGATGGAGACCATCGCCGCCCAGCCCAACGGCTTCGTCCAGGGCAGCGGCCTGTACGACCTGGACACCGGCCGGTTCGCGGTCGCCGAGACCCCGAAGGTCGAGGTCTCCCACCTGTCGGCCGTCTTCGGCCTGAACGAACTGTGCGCCGAGCTGATCGACCTCGTCGACATGCCGGAGTTCAACGAGGCGTACTACGACTACTGCCGCTACTTCAACGCCTCCAAGACCGAACAGGCGGCCCGCTACGGCAGCAACTTCGGCAGCCTCATCCTCTTCCAGGGTCACTCGCGCCTCGACGCCTACGCGGCCGTACGGACCGGGGACGAGAAGCTCGCCGCGCGCGCGTGGCAGAAGTTCTACGCCTCCGACGGCTACAAGGAGTCGGCGCCCTGGAAGACGGAGAAGCTGAGCGGCCCCGTCGCGCTGGTGCCGGGCAGCGAGGCGACCTGGGTGTCCACCAACGACACCGCGCTCTACGGCCTCGCCGCCATCGAGAACCTGGCACTCCTCGGCGACAGGATGCCGTGACCGGCACGTGACGGGCGCGGGCTCGGGCACACTCCACAGGTGGACTGGAACCATTACCGATTCCTCAGCCTGTGGGCCCTGCCCGCGCCCGCCCCGGCCGTCTACCGCTCGCTGGAACGGATCGAGGACTACCCCCGCTGGTGGCCCCAGGTGCGCGAGGTCACCCGGCTCGGCGACACCGGCGGGGTCGTCCGCATCCGTTCGCTCCTCCCGTACGACCTGACCACCACCCTGCGCGAGCGGCGGCGCGACCCGGCGGCGGGCGTGCTGGAGGTCGCGATCGACGGAGACATGGAGGGCTGGGCGCGCTGGACGGTCGCCCCGCGCGGCTCCGGCGCCCTCGTCCGGTACGACCAGGAGGTCGACGTACGCAAGCCACTGCTGCGTCGCCTCGCCGTGCCCGGGCGCCCCCTGTTCCGGGCCAACCACCGGCTGATGATGCGGGCGGGGCGGCGCGGACTGGCGGCCCACCTGCAAGCGGTTTGAAGAGAGAGCGCCGGGCCCTGTATTGTTCAGTGCGTTCCCGGGCGATTAGCTCAGTGGGAGAGCGCTTCGTTCACACCGAAGAGGTCACTGGTTCGAACCCAGTATCGCCCACCGGGAAAAGCCGGTCCGCCGCATGGCGGGCCGGCTTCTTCGTGTGATCACGCCGCCGTCGGCAGGTCCGGCCGCAGCGGCCAGGCCGGGTCCACCGCCTCCTCGGTCCCGTTCAGCGCGAACCACGCCTGGAGCCCCCGTGCCTGCCCCGCGTGCCACACCGCCTGGAGCGAGTGCAGCTCGGCGGCGGACAGACGCTCCAGCCGCGCCGGGAATCGGCGCCCCACCGCCCGCACGACCTCCAGCGCGGCCCGCGCGTCGGCCGCCGCGTCGTGCGCGCCCTCCAGTTCGACGCCGTAGTGCGCGCACAGGTCGGTCAGGGTGCGGCGGCCCTTGCGGTAGCGGTCCAGGTGCTTGTCGAGCACCCGCGGATCCAGCACGTGCAGGGACGTCCGTTCCAGCCAGCGGCCGAGGGAGCAGTCGCGGTGCCGGCGCAACTCCCGGTCCAGCAGCGTGAGGTCGAACGGCGCGTTCATCACCACGAGCGGACGCCCGGCGCGGGCCTGCTCGGCCAGCGCCTCGGCCATCTCCCACATCACCGGCGCCGGCCAGCGACCGTGGCGCTGCACATGCTCGTCCGTCAGCCCGTGCACGGCCGTCGCCGCCCGCGGCACCGGCACCCCCGGGTTCACCAGCCAGCGGGTCACGCGCGGCCGCAGGCCCGGCGCGTCCTGGACGACGAGGGCGGCCGACACGATCCGGTCGGTCTCGACGTCCACACCCGTCGTCTCCGTGTCGAAGGCGGCCAGCGGCCCCTCGAACCAGCTCGTCATAGGGCACTCAACTCCTCGTCCGGACACGGCCGCTGACGCGCCGTCCTCTGTCCCGGTTCGGTGATACCCGCACTGTTTGCGGCGTACGCCGGAAGGACACAACAGGAGTGAGGGTCTTGCCAGTTCACAGGCCCGCAGCGGGGATTCACCAGTTCTGGAAGGCTGTTGGCCATGGCCATAGCGCAGCCCGAACGGGGCGGGCTGCTGCCCGAGCGCACCGCGCCCACTCGCGGCTCCCTCGCCACCACCGCCTGCATGGAGACCTTGCAGGTCGGCTACCTCCACGCGGTCGCCGCGGCGGCGGGCTGCTCGCTCTCCCAGCCCTTCCCCGACAACGGCATCGACTGGCACGTCAGCCACAGCGCCCCCGGGCACACGGTCGACGACGAGGTCACCATCAAGGTGCAGCTCAAGGCGACGTACCAGATCCCGCCGGGCCCACCCGGCCGCTCCTTCTCCTTCACGCTCGACAACGAGCACCTGGTGAAGCTCGCCCGCACCCCGGTCTCGGTGCACAAGATCCTGGTCGTGATGATCGTCCCCCGGTCCCGGGACCAGTGGCTGCGGGCCGGTCACGACCGGCTCGACCTCAGGCACTGCTGCTACTGGACCAACCTCGCCGGACATCCGGTCACCGGCCGGCGGCGCACCACCGTGCGGATACCGACCGCGCGGATCTTCGACGACCGGGCGCTGTGCGAGATCATGACGCGGGTCGGGACGGGAGGGAAACCATGACGCACCGCCCGACCGGGGAGCCGCTGCCCCACCCCGTCGACGGCGCCGCCTGGAGCGAGGACCACCCGCCCGAGTCCGGCACCGTCGACCCCGCCGTCCTCACCGCCCTGCTCCACCGGCACGGCTGGCGGCGGCGCGGTGGCGCCCCCGGCCGCTACGGCCGCTGGACCCCGCCCGGCCCGGGCGCCGGCGCCACCAGCCTGCTGGTGCCGGTCAGCCGAGCCTTCCCCGACAGCGACGACCTGCTCGGCGAGGCGCTGCTCGCCCTGTCCCGCAGTGGCACGCCCGCCGCCCGCGAGATCCTCGTCTCCCTCGCCGTACCCAGCGACGAGATCCGCTGGGGGCGCGACGTGCCGACCGGTCCCGGCGACACCCCGCCCTGGACCGTGGAGGAGCAGCTGCGCTCCGCCGCCCGCCGGATGCTGCTCGCCGGAGCGCTCGCCACGCGCGCGCGGGCCGGCTACTACGGCGCCCGGCACCGGCGGGCCGCCGCCGAGGCCCTGGAGAACGTCCTGGTCGGACCCGCCTCCGGCGGCCGCCGGCTCACGGCGTTCGTGCCGGTCACCACCGGCCGCCCGCTCGCCGTACGCCTCCACCAGGCGCTGCACGCCGCCCGTGAGGCCGTCGACTACCGGCGGGCCACCGGCGGCATGGAGGCCTTCGACACGGCCGTCGCGGCCGGCGTCAGCCACGAACTCACCGAGGCGCTCGTCACCCTGGTCCGCGGCACGGAGGGAGCGTGGATCGCCGTCGGCTGGGCGCCGGCCGCAGGCGTCCCCGAGGGCTGCGCCGCCGTCACCGAGCCCGTCGGGTTCTCGCCCGGCGACCTGCCCGCGCTGCGCGAGGCCGCCGCCCGCTACCTGAGCGTGGAGCCGTCCGTACCGGTGCGGATCACCGGCACCGTCGTCCGTATGCGCCGGCCCGGACCGCGCGGCGCGGGCACCGTACGGCTGCGGGTGCTGGCCGGCGCCGACGTCCCGCACGTGCGGATCACGCTGGACGAGGAGGCCTACCGGATCGCCGGGCACGCCCACCTCGTCGGGTTGCCGGTGCGGGTGCTCGGCCGGCTGGAGAGCCGGGGCGGATTCCGCCGGCTCACCGGCGCCTGCGAGATCGCTCCCGTACAGGTCGACGACGCGGAGCGGGACCGGCTGCTGAAGGCGGTGCAGGAGCACGTCGAGGTGGCGGCCTTCTTCGAGGAGGCCTGCGCAGGGGACTGCGAGGACTGACCGCCCGGGCCGACGGCGGGAATGATTTCGCGATGCACGGGCCCGGGTCGGTACGATCGCCCTCATGCGTGCGCTTTGGTATGGCGCCGCGGCCCCACCTTCAGTCAGGAGAGACCGGTGTCAGACGTCCGTGTGATCATCCAACGCGATTCCGAGCGGGAAGAACGCGTGGTGACTACGGGCACGACGGCCGCCGAGCTCTTCGCCGGCGAGCGCTCGATCGTCGCCGCCCGCGTGTCCGGTGAGCTCAGGGACCTTTCCCACGAGGTCGAGGACGGCGAGACCGTCGAGGGCGTCGAGATCTCGTCCGAGGACGGCCTGAACATCCTGCGCCACTCCACCGCGCACGTCATGGCGCAGGCCGTGCAGGAGCTGTTCCCCGAGGCCAAGCTGGGCATCGGCCCGCCCGTCAAGGACGGCTTCTACTACGACTTCGACGTCGAGAAGCCCTTCCACCCCGATGACCTCAAGGCCATCGAGAAGAAGATGCAGGAGATCCAGAAGCGCGGCCAGCGCTTCTCGCGCCGCGTCGTCACCGACGACGAGGCCCGCGAGGAGCTCGCCGACGAGCCGTACAAGCTGGAGCTGATCGGCCTCAAGGGCTCCGCGTCGCACGACGACGGCGCGGACGTCGAGGTCGGCGCCGGCGAGCTGACGATCTACGACAACCTGGACGCCAAGACCGGCGAGCTGTGCTGGAAGGACCTCTGCCGCGGTCCCCACCTGCCCACCACCCGCAACATCCCGGCGTTCAAGCTGATGCGCAACGCCGCCGCCTACTGGCGCGGCAGCGAGAAGAACCCGATGCTCCAGCGCATCTACGGCACCGCCTGGCCGACCAAGGACGAGCTGAAGGCGCACCTGGAGTTCCTCGCCGAGGCCGAGAAGCGCGACCACCGCAGGCTCGGCAGCGAGCTGGACCTGTTCTCGATCCCGGAGCAGATCGGCTCAGGCCTCGCCGTCTTCCACCCCAAGGGCGGCGTCATCCGCCGGGTCATGGAGGACTACTCGCGGCGCCGCCACGAGGAGGAGGGCTACGAGTTCGTCTACACCCCGCACGCGACGAAGGGGAAGCTCTTCGAGACCTCGGGCCACCTGGACTGGTACGCCGACGGCATGTACCCGCCCATGCAGCTCGACGAGGGCGTGGACTACTACCTCAAGCCCATGAACTGCCCGATGCACAACCTGATCTTCGACGCGCGCGGCCGCTCGTACCGTGAACTGCCCTTGCGGCTCTTCGAGTTCGGCACGGTCTACCGTTACGAGAAGTCGGGCGTCGTGCACGGCCTGACCCGGGCCCGCGGCTTCACCCAGGACGACGCGCACATCTACTGCACCCGTGAGCAGATGTCGGAGGAGCTCGACAAGACGCTCACCTTCGTGCTGAACCTGCTGCGCGACTACGGACTGACCGACTTCTACCTGGAGCTGTCCACCAAGGACCCGGAGAAGTTCGTCGGCAGCGACGAGGCCTGGGAAGAGGCGACGGAGACGCTGCGCCAGGTCGCCGAGAAGCAGGGCCTGCCCCTGGTCCCGGACCCGGGCGGCGCCGCCTTCTACGGCCCGAAGATCTCCGTCCAGACCAAGGACGCCATCGGCCGCACCTGGCAGATGTCGACCATCCAGCTCGACTTCAACCTGCCGGAGCGCTTCGACCTGGAGTACACGGCCGCGGACGGCAGCAAGACCCGCCCGGTCATGATCCACCGCGCGCTGTTCGGCTCCATCGAGCGCTTCTTCGCGGTGCTCCTGGAGCACTACGCGGGCGCCTTCCCGGCGTGGCTGGCCCCCGTCCAGGCGGTCGGCATCCCGGTGGGTGACGCTCACGTCGAGTACCTGGAGAAGTTCGCCGCGGAGGCCAGGACGAAGGGCCTGCGGGTGGAGGTCGACTCCTCCTCGGACCGTATGCAGAAGAAGATCAGGACGGCCCAGAAGCAGAAGGTCCCGTTCATGATCATCGTGGGTGACGACGACATGAACGCGGGCACGGTCTCCTTCCGCTACCGCGACGGTTCGCAGGAGAACGGCATTCCGCGGGACCAGGCGCTGGCGAAGCTCGCCGACGTGGTGGAGCGCCGTATCCAGGTGTGACGTGCTCCCCGTGATCGCGGGATCGGCCCCCGGGAGGCGCTCCCGGGGGCCCTTTCGGTTCCCGGGCCCCGACGCCATATGCTGCACGCATGACGAGTGAGCCGGAGCAGCAGCTGGGAGTGGGGACGCCGGACGCGTTCCAGCGTCTGTGGACGCCCCACCGGATGGCCTACATCCAGGGCGAGAACAAGCCGAGCGGCCCCGGTGCCGACGACGGCTGCCCCTTCTGCTCGATCCCGGCGAAGTCCGACGAGGACGGACTGATCGTCCGGCGCGGCGAGCTGGTCTACGCGGTGCTCAATCTGTACCCCTACACCGGCGGCCACACCATGGTCGTGCCCTACCGTCATGTCGCCGACTACACGGATCTGACGGAAGGGGAGACCGCGGAGCTCGCGGAACTCACCAAGCAGACCATGACGGTGTTGCGCAGAGCCTCCGGGGCTCACGGTTTCAATGTGGGAATGAACCAGGGCACGGTGGCCGGCGCGGGCATCGCTGCCCACCTTCACCAGCACATCGTGCCCCGGTGGGGCGGTGACTCCAATTTCATGCCCGTCGTCGGCCAGACGCGGGTCTTGCCACAGCTGCTGGGGGACACCCGCAAGATGCTGGCGGAGGCGTGGCCCTCCGCCTAGCATCCCGCAGGGCCCCTGCAGCGGGGCCTACGCGTTGTACAGGTCCGCTTTACCCGGCGTGGGATCCTGCACGGCCGTGCTCAGGAACGCCGACCGCGATCCGAACTTCTCCGTGTCCACGCCGTTCTCCTCCAGCACCTTGATCGCCGCCGAGTGCACCACCCGCAGCACCGGCGTGGCCGCCCGCAACGCGTCGTCGGCCATGAAGCGGTGCCGCCACGGCTGGTCCGCCCACGCGTGCCGCAGCCCGAACGGCTCCGGCAGCCCGATCGTGCCGCCGAGCCAGTTCAGCAGCGGCGGATACCAGGTGAGCGGAGCCCGGACGGCGAGCCGGACCACCTCGTTCGCGGTGACCAGGGGGAGCATGACCTTCCGCGTCTCCCACGGCTTGAACGACTTGGCGACCTCCTTCGAGGGGGCCTCCGGCCCGGTGGTGAAGAGCGGGTTCACCGGGCCCAGCGCGTGGCCGGTGACCTCGATGCGCAGCGTCTCGTACAGCACGGTCACGGTGATCAGCATGGTGATGACCAGCTGACCGTCCCACAGCGTCCACTGGACGCCCAGGTAGTGCCGGTCGCCCGCGCTGAACTGCTGCTTGTTGCAGATGTCCTGTATCGCGTGCGGCTTGACCTGGTAGGCCTCGACGTCCGTGCCCTCCGGGCGGGACACCGCCTTGGCGTTCTCACCGATCGGGGTCACCACCCAGTGCCGGATGGACGGCTTCGGGAAACCGCCGGTGTTCAGCGGGCCGCGCTCCAGCATGCGCAGCTGGTCGTGGATGGACCGGACGACGTCCCAGCTGCGGAAGGGGTGGATCTCCCGGGTCGGGTCGGCCGGCACCAGGTCCTCGGCGAGCTGCCAGCTGCCCCAGCGCGTGCCCATGCCGAGTATGCCCTTGGGGCCGGCGTAGAAGACGGAGTTGGACTGCTGCTCGGCGCCGAGCTTGGCCAGGGACTGGCGCAGCTGCTCGGCCGCCGTCTCGCCCGGATTGCTGGGTACCGCCTCCGGCACCTTGGCACCGACGCCGGCGCCCGACAGGAGGCCCGCCCAGCGCTCCCGCAGGTCCTTCGCCGTGCCCTCGCAGATCCGCTTGGCCCAGAACCAGCCGATGACGGGCATCACGACCGCGGCACGTGCGTACCAGGCCCAGAAACCGCCGAAGGGCATCTTGACGAGGAACAGCACGGCCAGCGCGGCTATCGCCACGAGCACCGCGGTGCCCAGGGCACCGGCCTGCTTGTTCTCCGTCTTGGCGACGGTGGTACGGATCTGGAAGCCGATCAGCCAGACCAGCATGCCGGGCAGGAACAGCAGGCCGCACACCACGATCACCATGGACAGCCGGGCGTCGCGCGCCTTGCGGATGCCGTTGGCCGCCAGGCAGTGCTCGACGACCACCTGCGGTTCGGCGCCGAACGACTGGATGAGCGGCTTGCGGCCGCTGCCCAGCATCCGGTCGGCCACCGCGCGGGAGAAGGCCTCGCCGAGGTTGGGACGGAAGATCGTGGCCCAGGACCGTCCCCCGTTGACGGCCGTCTGGTGCCACTCGTTGTCGGCCTTCTTGATCTCCTCCATCGGGTTGTCCCGGTAGGCGGCCGAGGCCAGCGCGAAGGTGGCCGTCTGCCCCCCGTCGTCCGTACGCGGCACCTGCGGCCCGAAGAAGTCCGCGTAACCGCCGTCACCGGTCATTCCCGCCCCCGATCGCCACCACTGTCGTCCTGCGGCCTTCCCGACTTCCCTGCCCCGCACACCTGTTGATCAGGTCATCAGCGTATCCGCCACCACCGACATGCGTCACCGGACCTTCGAAGACGCCCCCTGCGCGCGCGGGTTGACCCGCAGGTGCGCCGTCGCGCGCCGGGGGAGCGCGGTTCCGGCGCGGGGGCCCGCACCGGTCTCCGCAGTGCTACGACGCCGCCCGCGGCTCCTCCCGGAGACGTTCCGCGATCTGCGGCGGCATCGGTTCGTGCCGCGCGTAACGGCGGTCGAAGCGCGCGGTGCCGTGCGAGAGGGAGCGCAGGTCCACCGCGTACCGGCCGATCTCGATCTCCGGAACCTCGGCCCGGACCAGGGTCCGCCCGCCGCTCGTCTGCTCGGTGCCGAGCACCTTCCCGCGCCGGCCGGACAGGTCGCTCATCACGGCGCCCACATAGGCGTCACCGACCAGCACGTTCACCTCTGCCACGGGCTCCAGCAGGTGGATCCTCGCCTCGGCCGCGGCCTCCCGCAGCGCCAGCGCGCCGGCCGTCTGGAAGGCGGCGTCGGAGGAGTCCACCGAGTGCGCCTTGCCGTCGAGCAGCGTCACCCGCACGTCGATCAGCGGATGGCCCGCGGCGACGCCCTTGGCGGCCTGCGCGCGTACGCCCTTCTCGACGGACGGGATGAACTGCCGGGGCACCGCGCCTCCGACCACCTTGTCGACGAACTCGATGCCCGAGCCGCCCGGCAGCGGCTCCACCTCGATCTCGCAGATGGCGTACTGCCCGTGCCCGCCGGACTGCTTCACGTGCCGCCCACGCCCGGCCGCCCTGTCCCCGAACGTCTCCCGCAGGGACACCCGGTGGGGTACGACGTCGACCTGGACGCCGTAGCGGCCGCGCAGCCGTTCGAGCGCCACGTCGGCGTGGGCCTCGCCCAGGCACCACAGGACCACCTGGTGCGTGTCCTGGTTCTGCTCCAGGCGCATCGTCGGATCCTCGGCCACCAGCCGCGCCAGCCCCTGGGAGAGCTTGTCCTCGTCGGGTTTGCTGTGCGCCTGGATGGCGAGCGGCAGCAGCGGGTCGGGCATCTCCCACGGGGCCATCAGCAGCGGGTCGTCCTTGGCGGAGAGCGTGTCCCCGGTCTCCGCGCGGCTCAGTTTGGCCACGCACGCCAGGTCACCCGCGATCACGTGCGAGACCGGCCGCTGCTGCTTGCCGAAGGGGGTCGACAGGGCACCGATCCGCTCGTCGACATCGTGGTCCTCGTGGCCGCGGTCGGCCAGCCCGTGCCCGGAGACGTGCACCGTCTGGTCGGCGCGCAGGGTGCCGGAGAAGACGCGGACCAGCGAGATCCGTCCGACGTACGGGTCGGAGGACGTCTTGACGACCTCCGCGACCAGCGACTCGTCGGGATCGCACATCCGCAGCTCGCGCGGGCGGCCGTCAGGCGTCGTCACCTGCGGCGCCGCGCGCTCCAGGGGGGTCGGGAAGCCGCGCGTGACCAGCTCCAGCAGCTCGACCGTGCCGAGCCCCTGCCGGGCGCCCTCGGCCGCGGGGGCGGCGGCCAGTACGGGGAAGAACACCCCGCGCGCCACGGCCCGCTCCAGGTCCTCGATGAGCGTCTTGACGTCCACCTGCTCGCCGCCGAGATAGCGCTCCATGAGGGTCTCGTCCTCGCTCTCCGAGATGATCCCCTCGATCAGCATGGAGCGGGCCTCGTCGATCAGCGGCAGTTGCTCCTCGCCCGGCTCGGACTCCTCGCGCTCGCCGGACGCGTAGTCGAACAGCTTCTGCGAGAGCAGCCCGATCAGGCCTGTCACGGGGGCGTGCCCGTCCGGCGCCTGCGGTCCGTGCAGCGGCAGGTACAGCGGCAGGACGGCGTCGGGATCGTCCCCGCCGAAGGCCTCCGCGCAGATCCGCGTCATCTCCTCGAAGTCGGCGCGGGCGGACTCCAGGTGCGTGATCACGATGGCGCGCGGCATACCGACGGCGGCGCACTCGTCCCACACCATGCGGGTCGAACCGTCCACCCCGTCGGAGGCCGAGACGACGAAGAGGGCCGCGTCCGCCGCCCGCAGACCGGCCCTGAGTTCACCGACGAAGTCGGCGTACCCGGGGGTGTCCAGGAGGTTGATCTTGATGCCGTCCCATTCGACCGGCACCAGGGAGAGCTGTACGGAGCGCTGCTGCCGGTGCTCCATCTCGTCGTAGTCCGAGACGCAGCCGCCGTCCTCGACGCGGCCCGCCCGGTTCACCGCTCCCGCCGTCAGCGCGAGAGCTTCCACCAGAGTCGTCTTGCCCGATCCGGAGTGGCCGACCAGCACCACATTCCGTACGGACGTGGGACGGTCGGCCGCCGTTGCCCTTCCGGCGGCTCCGGGGTGGGTGTGTGCCTTGTCGCCCATGTTCCTTGCCTCCCGTACACGGTGAGGTCACTGGGAGCGCGGACACGCGGGACCGCGTGCACTGGCGGCTCCGGCGACGCCCGCGGTCCTTCGAGCTTTCCACTCCCGTCACGCCGCGTCCATACGACGGCCCCGATCACGCCGCCCACCGGCCGCCCGGCAAGGGGGGCAGGGTGCCCGTCCGTCGCCCACGCGCGCGCGTGGCTACGATGGGCCAGCCGGTGGCCAGCAGGGGCCGCGGCCACACCGACCGTCGGGAAGGCCATGCTGAACAAGTACGCGCGTGCATTTTTTACGCGTGTCCTCACACCGTTCGCCGCGTTTCTCATCCGCCGGGGCGTCAGCCCCGACGCGGTCACACTGATCGGCACCGCCGGTGTGGTCGCGGGCGCGCTGGTCTTCTACCCCATGGGGGAGTTCTTCTGGGGCACGGTCGTGATCACGCTCTTCGTCTTCTCCGACCTCGTCGACGGCAACATGGCGCGCCAGCTCGGCCGCTCCAGCCGCTGGGGCGCCTTCCTGGACTCCACGCTGGACCGGGTCGCCGACGGCGCGATCTTCGGCGGCTTCGCCCTCTGGTACGCGGCCGGCGGTGACGACATCGTGCTGTGCGCGGTGTCGATCTTCTGCCTGGCCAGCGGCCAGGTGGTGTCGTACACCAAGGCGCGCGGCGAGTCGATCGGCCTGCCGGTCGCCGTCAACGGACTGGTCGAGCGTGCCGAGCGGCTCGTCGTCTCGCTGGTCGCGGCCGGTCTCGCGGGACTGCACGCGTTCGGTGTGCCGGGCATCCAGTACCTGCTGCCGGTCGCCCTGTGGATCGTCGCCGTCGGCAGCCTCGTCACGCTGATCCAGCGCGTCGTCACGGTCCGCCGGGAGGCTGCCGAGGCGGACGCCGCCGCGCAGGAGAACCAGGGCACCGAGGCGGCGAAGTGAGCGTTCGGGACCGGTTGACCGACGCCCTGTACGGAGCCGGGTGGAGCACCGTGAAGAAGCTCCCCGAGCCGGCCGCCGTACGGCTCGGCCGCCTCGTCGCGGACATCGCCTGGAAGCAGCGCGGCACGGGCGTACGGCGTCTGGAGAGCAACTACGCGCGCGTGCTGCCGGACGCGGGCCCGGAACGCCTGGCCGCCCTCTCGCGCGCGGGCATGCGCTCGTACCTGCGCTACTGGATGGAGTCCTTCCGGCTCCCCGCCTGGAGCGCCGAGCGGATCAAGGCCGGCTTCGCCGCCAGGGACCTGCACCACCTCACCGACGGCATGGACGCGGGCAAGGGCGTGATCCTCGCCCTCCCGCACCTGGCCAACTGGGACCTCGCCGGGGCCTGGGTCACCACCGGGCTCGGCATCCCCTTCACGACGGTCGCCGAGCGTCTCAAGCCGGAGACCCTCTACGACCGCTTCGTCGCCTATCGCGAGGGTCTCGGCATGGAGGTCCTGCCGCACAGCGGCGGCACCGCCTTCGGGACGCTGGCCCGGCGGCTGCGCGACGGCGGCCTGGTCTGCCTGGTCGCCGACCGCGACCTGTCCGCCTCCGGGGTGGAGGTCGAGTTCTTCGGTGAGACGGCCCGCATGCCGGCCGGTCCCGCCCTGCTCGCCCAGCAGACGGGCGCACTGCTGCTGCCGGTGACGCTCTGGTACGACGACTCGCCCGTCATGCAGGGCCGGGTGCATCCGCCGGTCGAGGTCCCGCGGTCAGGTACGCGGGCCGAGAAGACGTCTGTCATGACACAGGCGCTGGCCGATGCCTTCGCCACGGGGATCGCCGACCACCCGGAGGACTGGCACATGCTCCAGCGTTTGTGGCTGAAGGACCTCGACCCCGCCAAGGCCCCGGCGCCGGCCGACGGGCAGGGCACGTCGTGAGGATCGGCATCGTCTGCCCGTACTCCTGGGACGTACCGGGCGGCGTCCAGTTCCACATCCGGGACCTGGCCGAGTACTTCATCCGTCTCGGCCACGAGGTCTCCGTGCTCGCCCCCGCCGACGACGACACCCCGCTGCCCCCGTACGTCGTCTCGGCCGGCCGAGCGGTGCCGGTGCCGTACAACGGCTCGGTGGCCCGGCTGAACTTCGGCTTCCTGTCGGCGGCCCGGGTACGGCGCTGGCTGCACGACGGCGCCTTCGACGTCATCCACATCCACGAGCCGACCTCGCCCTCGCTCGGCCTGCTCACCTGCTGGGCGGCGCAGGGCCCGATCGTGGCGACCTTCCACACGTCCAACCCGCGCTCCCGCGCGATGATCGCCGCGTACTCGATCCTCCAGGCCGCCCTGGAGAAGATCAGCGCCCGGATCGCGGTGAGCGAGTACGCCCGCCGCACCCTCGTCGAGCACCTCGGCGGGGACGCGGTCGTCATCCCCAACGGCGTCGACGTCGACTTCTTCGCCGACGCCGAGCCGAAGCCCGAGTGGCAGGGGGACACGATCGGCTTCATAGGGCGCATCGACGAGCCCCGCAAGGGCCTGCCGGTACTGATGCGGGCCCTGCCGAGGATCCTCGCCGCCCGCCCCCAGACCCGGCTGCTGGTCGCCGGGCGCGGCGACGAGAAGGAGGCGGTGGCCTCCCTGCCCGCCGAACTGCGCTCCCGGGTGGAGTTCCTCGGCATGATCAGCGACGAGGACAAGGCCCGCTTCCTGCGCAGCGTCGACCTGTACGTGGCGCCCAACACCGGCGGCGAGAGCTTCGGGATCATCCTCGTCGAGGCCATGTCGGCGGGCGCCCCCGTGCTCGCCGCCGACCTGGACGCGTTCGCCCAGGTCCTGGACCGGGGAGCGGCCGGCGAGCTGTTCCCCAACGAGAACGCCGACGCACTGGCCGACGCGGCGGTGCGGCTGCTGGCGGACCCGGAGCGCCGGGCGGCACTGCGGGAACGGGGCAGCGCGCACGTACGGCGCTTCGACTGGTCCACGGTCGGCGCGGACATCCTGTCGGTCTACGAGACGGTCACGGCGGGCGCGGCGGCGGTGGCGACGGACGACCGGGCGACGGGGTTCAGGGCACGATTCGGCCTGGCGAGGGACTGAGAACCCGGTCCGCTTCTCCGGCCCGTCCTGCCTCTCCGGCCCGCCCCGCCTCTGAAGCCCGTCCGGTCTCCCCAACACCCGGCGACGCCCGCACCGAGGTACCCGGCCGGCCCGGCGGAGCGCTCCCGTAGGGTTGCGGTCCGTGACCGCAACCCTGATCTGGATCCTGGTCGCCCTCGTCGCGATCGGCCTGTACCTGAGCTGGACGGCGGGGCGGCTCGACCGCCTGCACGCCCGGATCGACGCCGCCCGTGCCGCACTCGACGCGCAGTTGCTGCGCAGGGCGTCCGTGGCCCAGGAACTGGCCACCTCGGGCGTGCTCGACCCGGCGGCCTCCATCGTCCTGTACGAGGCCGCGCACGCCGCCCGGCAGGCCGAGGAGGAGCAGCGCGAGGTCGCCGAGAGCGAGCTGAGCCAGGCCTTGCGGGCCGTGTTCGCCGATCCGCCGCAGGTGGACGCCCTGCGCGCGGCGCCCGGTGGCGAGGAAGCGGCCCACGAGCTGGCCGAGGCCGTACGGCGCGTCCCGATGGCCCGGCGTTTCCACAACGACGCGGTGGGAGCCGCCCGCAGGCTGCGCGAGCACCGGAAGGTCCGCTGGTTCCGTCTCGCCGGACACGCGCCCTTCCCGTTGGCCTTCGAGATGGACGACGAGTCGCCGGCGGCCCTGGTCGACAGGGCGGCTTAGCGGCCCCGGCCGGGCCCCGCGTTCCCCGGCCAGGCCCCGCGTCCCAAAAGGATCCACCGGCTGCCCATTGGCCCTTGCTGTGGCCTGGTCCATTCGCGTTTCCTCGGAGCTGCAGAAACCCCCCTTTCCTTCAGCGAGGTACCCGTGGCCAGCACGCTCTCCGAAAACCAGGCCCCCGAGACCGGCACCGCCCGTGTGAAGCGCGGCATGGCCGAGCAGCTCAAGGGCGGCGTGATCATGGACGTCGTCACGCCGGAGCAGGCGAAGATCGCCGAGGACGCGGGCGCCGTCGCCGTCATGGCCCTGGAGCGGGTCCCGGCCGACATCCGCAAGGACGGCGGCGTGGCCCGGATGTCCGACCCGGACATGATCGAGGGCATCATCGGCGCGGTCTCCATCCCCGTGATGGCCAAGTCCCGCATCGGCCACTTCGTCGAGGCCCAGGTGCTGCAGTCCCTCGGCGTCGACTACATCGACGAGTCCGAGGTCCTCGCCCCGGCCGACGAGGTCAACCACAGCGACAAGTTCGCCTTCACCACCCCCTTCGTCTGCGGCGCCACCAACCTGGGCGAGGCCCTGCGCCGGATCGCCGAGGGCGCAGCGATGATCCGCTCCAAGGGCGAGGCCGGCACGGGCAACGTCGTCGAGGCCGTCCGTCACCTGCGCCAGATCAAGAACGAGATCGCCCGGCTGCGCGGCTACGACAACAACGAGCTGTACGCCGCCGCCAAGGAGCTGCGCGCCCCGTACGAGCTGGTCCGGGAAGTCGCCGAGCTCGGCAAGCTCCCGGTGGTCCTCTTCTCCGCCGGCGGCGTGGCCACCCCGGCCGACGCCGCGCTCATGCGCCAGCTCGGCGCCGAGGGCGTCTTCGTGGGCTCCGGCATCTTCAAGTCCGGGGACCCGGCCAAGCGCGCCGCGGCCATCGTGAAGGCGACCACCTTCTACGACGACCCGAAGGTCATCGCGGACGCGTCCCGCAACCTCGGCGAGGCCATGGTCGGCATCAACTGCGACACCCTGCCCGAGACCGAGCGCTACGCCAACCGCGGCTGGTAGGACGAGGGGCCCCGAAGACGTGCGAGACACGAGCGACACCCCCGTCATCGGTGTCCTGGCCCTCCAGGGCGACGTACGCGAGCACCTCGTCGCCCTGGCCGCGGCCGATGCCGTGGCCAGGCCGGTCAGGCGACCGGAAGAGCTCGCCGAGGTGGACGGCCTGGTCCTCCCCGGCGGCGAGTCCACCACCATCTCCAAACTGGCCGTCCTCTTCGGGGTGATGGAGCCCCTCCGCGCGCGCGTGCGGGACGGCCTGCCCGTCTACGGCACCTGCGCCGGCATGATCCTGCTGGCCGACAAGATCCTCGACCCGCGCTCCGGACAGGAGACGGTCGGCGGCATCGACATGATCGTGCGCCGCAACGCCTTCGGACGGCAGAACGAGTCCTTCGAGGCGGCCGTCGGCATCAGGGGCGTCGAGGGCCGTCCCGTGGAGGGCGTCTTCATCCGCGCCCCCTGGGTCGAGTCCGTGGGCGCCGCGGCCGAGGTGCTCGCCGAGCACGACGGTCACATCGTCGCCGTCCGCCAGGGCAACGCCCTGGCCACGTCGTTCCACCCGGAACTGACCGGCGACCACCGCGTGCACCGCCTCTTCGCCGACATGGTGCGCGCGAACCGGGCGGCGGAGTCCTTGTAGGATTCCTGCGTTCGTTCAAAGACGGGTTACGCGAAGGAGACAGGCAGATGTCCGGCCACTCTAAATGGGCCACGACGAAGCACAAGAAGGCCGTGATCGACGCCAAGCGCGGCAAGCTCTTCGCGAAGCTGATCAAGAACATCGAGGTCGCGGCCCGCATGGGTGGTGTCGACATCGACGGCAACCCGACGCTCTACGACGCCATCCAGAAGGCGAAGAAGCAGTCGGTGCCGAACAAGAACATCGACTCCGCGGTCAAGCGCGGCGGCGGCCTCGAGGCCGGCGGCGCCGACTACGAGACGATCATGTACGAGGGCTACGGCCCGAACGGTGTCGCGGTGCTCATCGAGTGCCTCACCGACAACCGCAACCGCGCCGCCTCCGACGTCCGCGTCGCCATGACCCGCAACGGCGGCTCCATGGCCGACCCGGGCTCGGTGTCGTACCTGTTCAACCGCAAGGGCGTCGTGATCGTCCCCAAGGGCGAGCTGAGCGAGGACGACGTCCTCGGCGCCGTCCTGGACGCGGGCGCCGAGGAGGTCAACGACCTCGGTGAGACCTTCGAGGTCCTCAGCGAGGCCACCGACCTGGTCGCGGTCCGCACCGCACTCCAGGACGCCGGCATCGACTACGAGTCCGCCGACGCGAACTTCGTCCCGACCATGCAGATCGAGCTGGACGAGGACGGCGCCCGGAAGATCTTCAAGCTGATCGACGCCCTGGAGGACAGCGACGACGTGCAGAACGTCTTCGCCAACTTCGACGTCAGCGACGAGATCATGGAGAAGGTCGACGCGTAGCGCCGCCGCGCACACGACGGTCCGGCGGGCCGGTGGGGGGACGCGTCCCCACCGGCCCGCCGCTCCTGTCAGTGGCAGCCGATAGCCTGGCGTACGTCAAAGATCACCGTCCACGGACCGCAACCTTCGATTGAGGACCCCGACGGCGATCAGCCAGATCCGCGAGAGCGGCGGCGGTCCGGCCGCGAAGGGGTGCACGTGCGCGTACTGGGGGTGGACCCGGGGCTGACCCGCTGCGGGGTCGGTGTCGTGGAGGGCGTCGCGGGCCGGCCGCTCACCATGATCGGCGTCGGCGTCGTCCGCACGCCCGCGGACGCCGACCTCGGCCGCCGCCTCGTCGCCGTCGAGCAGGGCATCGAGCGGTGGCTGGACGAGCACCGGCCTCAGTACGTCGCCGTGGAGCGCGTCTTCAGCCAGCACAACGTCCGTACGGTAATGGGCACCGCACAGGCCAGCGCCGTCGCCATCCTGTGCGCGTCCCGCCGCGGCATCCCGGTCGCCCTGCACACCCCCAGCGAGGTCAAGGCCGCCGTCACCGGCAGCGGACGCGCCGACAAGGCGCAGGTCGGTGCCATGGTCACCCGTCTGCTGCGGCTCGCCGCGCCCCCCAAGCCCGCCGACGCCGCCGACGCCCTCGCGCTCGCCATCTGCCACATCTGGCGCGCCCCCGCGCAGAACCGGCTGCAGCAGGCCATGGCCCTGCACGCATCGAAAGCCCCGCGGACTCCGCAGGTCCCGACCGCACCGAAAGGCCGTACGTCATGATCGCCTTCGTCAGCGGCACGGTCGCCGCCCTCGCCCCCGACGCCGCGGTGGTCGAGGTCGGCGGCGTCGGCATGTCCGTCCAGTGCACGCCGAACACGCTCTCCACCCTCCGGATCGGCAAGCCCGCCAAACTCGCCACCTCGCTCGTCGTCCGCGAGGACTCGCTCACTCTGTACGGCTTCGCGGACGACGACGAGCGCCAGGTCTTCCAGCTGCTCCAGACCGCGAGCGGCGTCGGCCCCCGGCTGGCCCAGGCGATGCTCGCCGTGCACAACCCCGACGCCCTGCGCAGAGCCGTCTCTACCGGCGACGAGAAGGCGCTCACCGCGGTCCCGGGCATCGGGAAGAAGGGCGCTCAGAAGCTGCTCCTGGAGCTGAAGGACCGCCTCGGCGAACCCGTCGGGGCCCCCGCCGTCGGAGCGCCGGTCAGCGCCGGCTGGCGCGACCAGCTGCACGCGGCCCTGATCGGCCTCGGGTACGCGACCCGCGAGGCCGACGAGGCCGTCACCGCCGTGGCGCCCCAGGCGGAGGCCGCCGGGGGCACCCCCCAGGTGGGGCAGCTCCTGAAGGCGGCCCTGCAGACACTGAACCGCGCCCGATAGTCCGTACCGAGAGCCGAGGCACACCTGATGAACTGGGACGACACGACCGACACGGACGCCGCGGGCGAACGGCTGGTGGGTGCGTCCGCCGACGGCGAGGACCAGGCCGTGGAGGCCGCCCTGCGCCCCAAGGACCTGGGCGAGTTCATCGGCCAGGAGAAGGTCCGCGAACAGCTCGACCTCGTGCTGCGCGCCGCACGCGCGCGCGGGGCGACCGCGGACCACGTGCTGCTCTCCGGCGCCCCCGGCCTGGGCAAGACCACCCTCTCGATGATCATCGCGGCCGAGATGGAAGCCCCCATCCGCATCACCTCCGGCCCCGCCATCCAGCACGCCGGCGACCTCGCGGCCATCCTCTCCTCCCTCCAGGAGGGCGAGGTCCTCTTCCTCGACGAGATCCACCGCATGTCGCGGCCCGCGGAGGAGATGCTCTACATGGCGATGGAGGACTTCCGCGTCGACGTCATCGTCGGCAAGGGCCCGGGCGCCACCGCCATCCCCCTGGAGCTGCCGCCCTTCACCCTGGTCGGCGCCACCACGCGCGCGGGGCTGCTGCCGCCGCCGCTGCGCGACCGCTTCGGTTTCACCGCGCACATGGAGTTCTACGGACCGGCCGAACTGGAACGCGTCGTCCACCGCTCCGCGGGCCTGCTCGACGTCGGGATCGACACCGCGGGAGCCGCCGAGATCGCCGGCCGCTCCCGCGGCACCCCCCGCATCGCCAACCGCCTGCTGCGCCGGGTCCGCGACTACGCCCAGGTGAAGGCCGACGGTCTGATCACCCGGGAGATCGCGGCGGCCGCCCTCGCGGTCTACGAGGTCGACGCCCGGGGCCTGGACCGGCTGGACCGGGGTGTTCTGGAAGCGCTCCTCAAGCTGTTCGGCGGCGGACCGGTCGGCCTGTCCACGCTCGCCGTAGCCGTGGGGGAGGAGCGTGAGACAGTGGAAGAGGTCGCCGAACCCTTCCTCGTACGGGAGGGCCTGCTCGCCCGCACCCCACGGGGACGGGTCGCGACCCCCGCCGCGTGGGCGCATCTCGGCCTCACCCCGCCGGGTTCCCGGAGTTCCGGAAAGGGACAACAGGACTTGTTCGGGGCGTGACCATCCCGTCACGAGGAGGACATTCGCCGGAGCAGGAACCCCGGTGCCATGCTGAGCGTTGTTCCATGCGCGCGGAACCGCTTAGACTCCGCCGATGCCGCCCTTGTCGGCGGCGCACACACCCCCAACCATCAGGCCGCTCACCATCGCGGTCGTGTGAAGGAAGTACCGACCCGTGAGTCTCGTGACCCTCCTCCCGTTCATCGTGCTCATCGGGGCCATGTTCCTGATGACCCGGTCGGCGAAGAAGAAGCAGCAGCAGGCCGCCGACATGCGGAACCAGATGCAGCCCGGTTCCGGAGTCCGCACCATCGGGGGCATGTACGCCACGGTCAAGGAGGTCAGCGAGGACACGGTCCTCCTCGACGCCGGTCCGGGCGTCGAGCTGCTCTTCGCCAAGAACTCCATCGGTGCCGTCCTCACCGACGACGAGTACAACCGCATCGTCCACGGCATCGAGCACGACCTGAAGTCCGACACCGACGTCGTTCCGGACGATGCCTCCTCCCTCACCGAGACCGACGCCTCCGACGCCGACGCCGCCGCCTCCTCGGACGACCGGCCCGTCGACCTCGGCAAGAAGGACGCGGACGACGAGCCGGCCGGCGAGCCGGCGGTCGACGCCGCGTCCGCCGAGGCGAAGACGGACGAGCAGCCGAAGAAGTCCGACGGCGGTTCCGAGGCGAAGTAGCCGTGCTCCGGGGGCGCGGGCTCTGCTCGCGCCCCCGTGCGACGCGCGGCTCACACGGATGCCGACACCAGGTGATGGCCGCCGGTGACGCCTACCCGGCGCGAAGCGGCATGAGAGGGAGTACACAAAGGTGGCAGCACTTAAAAAGGGAAAGAACGCGAGCGCTCAAAGTAAGCCTGGGCGCTCGCTGGCCCTGATTCTGATCGCCATTGTGGCGCTCACCGGAGGCATGTTCGCCTCCGGAAACACGACTCCGCGTCTCGGTATCGACCTCGCAGGCGGCACGAGCATCACGCTCCGGGCAGTGCCGGAAGCGGGCCAGGAGTCCGCGATCAACAAGACCAACATGGACACCGCGGTCCAGATCATGGAACGCCGTGTCAATGGTCTGGGTGTCTCCGAGGCCGAGGTCCAGACCCAGGGCGACCGGAACATCATCGTCAACGTCCCCAAGGGGACGAACTCGAAGGAAGCCCGGGCCCAGGTCGGCACGACCGCCAAGCTCTACTTCCGTCCGGTCGTCGCCACCGAACTCTCCGGCGCCGCAGCGCCCGGAACCCCTTCGCCGAGCGCCACCGGCGGAGCCTCGGACAAGGCGACCGACAAGGCCACGGACAACGCGGGCGAGACGGCCACCGACAAGGAAGAGGCGACCTCCTCCCCGTCCGGCTCCGCCTCGGCGAGCGCCACGACCCAGGGCCGTGCCGCCAGCGACGCGCTGAAGGCGGACCCCAGCCCGTCCGCCACCGCCTCCGACGGCGCCTCCCCGGCCCCGAGCGACAGCGCCTCCGGTGACGACGCCACCGCCAAGCTCCAGGCCGAGTACGCGAAGCTGGAGTGCACCGACGAGGGCGCCCGCGCCGAGGCCGGCGACGGTTCCAAGCCCGGCGACTCGATGGTCGCCTGCGGCCAGAACTCCCAGGGCCAGTGGCAGAAGTACATCCTCGGCCCCGCCGAGGTCGACGGCACCGACGTCGACGAGGCCGAGGCCGTCTACAACACGCAGACCGCCGCCGGCTGGACCGTGACGATGAAGTTCACGGACGAGGGCGCCAAGAAGTTCGCCGGCATCACCGGCAAGCTCGCGCAGAACCAGTCCCCGCAGAACCAGTTCGCCATCGTCCTGGACAACGAGGTCGTCTCCGACCCGTACGTCAGCCAGGCGCTCACCGGCGGCAGCGCGGAGATCTCCGGCAGCTTCGACCAGGAAGAGGCCCAGGGCCTCGCCAACATGCTGTCCTACGGCGCGCTGCCGCTGACCTTCAAGGAGGACAGCGTCACCACCGTCACCGCCGCGCTCGGCGGTGAGCAGCTCGAGGCAGGCCTGATCGCCGGTGCGATCGGCCTCGCGCTGGTCATCCTCTACCTGCTGGTCTACTACCGCGGTCTGTCGTTCATCGCCATCGCCTCGCTGTTCGTCTCCGCGGGTCTCACGTACGTGATCATGTCGCTGCTCGGCCCGGCCATCGGCTTCGCGCTGAACCTGCCGGCCGTGTGCGGCGCCATCGTCGCCATCGGCATCACAGCGGACTCGTTCATCGTCTACTTCGAACGCGTCCGCGACGAGATCCGGGAGGGCCGCTCGCTGCGTCCCGCCGTCGAGCGGGCCTGGCCGCGCGCCCGGCGCACCATCCTGGTCTCCGACTTCGTGTCCTTCCTCGCCGCGGCGGTGCTCTTCGCCGTCACCGTCGGCAAGGTGCAGGGCTTCGCGTTCACCCTGGGTCTGACCACGCTGCTCGACGTGGTGGTGGTGTTCCTCTTCACCAAGCCGCTGCTGACGCTGATGGCCCGGCGCAGGTTCTTCGCGAGCGGGCACAAGTGGTCCGGCCTCGACCCGAAGAGCCTGGGAGCCAAGCCCCCGCTGCGCCGCACCCGCCGCCCCGTCCGTCCCGCCGCCGGCCCTGTCGACCCGAAGGAGGCGTGAGATGGGAAAGCTCGGCAACCTCGGCGCCCGACTGCACCACGGCGAGGTCGGCTACGACTTCGTCAAGAACCGCAAGCTCTGGTACGGCATCTCCATCCTCATCACCATCACGGCCATCGTCGGCCTGGCGGTGCGCGGCCTCCACATGGGCATCGAGTTCCAGGGCGGCGCGGTCTTCACCACCCCGAAGAACATGAGCGCCTCGGTCTCCCAGGCCGAGACCTACGCGGAAGAGGCCTCCGGCCACGACGCGATCGTCCAGAAGCTCGGCGACGGCAGCCTCCGCATCCAGATCTCGGGCACCGACACCGAGGCCTCGGACCAGATCAAGGAGGAGCTCTCCAAGGACCTGGACGTCCCGGCGGAGAAGATCAACGCCGACCTGGTCGGCCCCAGCTGGGGTGACCAGATCGCGAACAAGGCCTGGCAAGGCCTCGGGATCTTCATGGTCCTGGTGGTGATCTACCTGGCGATCGCGTTCGAGTGGCGCATGGCGCTCGCCGCGTTCGTCGCGCTGGTCCACGACATCACCATCACGGTCGGCATCTACGCCCTCGTCGGCTTCGAGGTCACGCCGGGCACGGTGATCGGTCTGCTGACCATCCTCGGTTACTCGCTCTACGACACGGTCGTCGTCTTCGACAGTCTCAAGGAGCAGACGAAGGACATCACCAAACAGACCCGCTGGACCTACGGCGAGATCGCCAACCGTTCGATCAACAGCACCCTGGTCCGTTCCGTCAACACCACGGTGGTCGCCCTGCTGCCGGTCGGCGGTCTGCTGTTCATCGGCGGCGGTGTCCTCGGCGCGGGCATGCTCAACGACATCTCGCTGTCGCTGTTCGTCGGCCTGGCCGCGGGCGCGTACTCGTCGATCTTCATCGCCACGCCGCTCGTCGCCGACCTCAAGGAGGCCGAGCCGCAGATGAAGGCACTCAAGAAGCGGGTGCTCGCCAAGCGGGCCCAGGCGGCGGCCAAGGGCGAGCCGGCGGAGAACGCCTTCGACGACGAGCGGTACGCCGACGACGAGGCCGACGAGGCCGACGACGCGGCCGCCGCGGTCGTGGGCCCCCGCAACCAGCCCGCGTCCCGTACCAGGGGCCGCGGCCGACCCTCGGGGAAGCGCCGATGACCGGAACGACCGACATCACGGAACTGCTGCTCAGCCGTATCCGGGACGTGGCCGACCACCCCGAGCCGGGCGTGGTGTTCAAGGACATCACCCCGCTCCTGGCCGACCCGGCCGCGTTCACCGCCCTGACCGACGCGCTCGCCGAGGTCGCCGGGCACACCGGCGCCACCAAGGTCGTCGGTCTGGAGGCCCGCGGCTTCATCCTCGGCGCCCCGGTGGCGCTGAGGGCGGGCCTCGGCTTCATCCCCGTACGCAAGGCGGGCAAGCTCCCCGGAGCCACCCTCAGCCAGGCGTACGACCTGGAGTACGGCTCGGCCGAGATCGAGGTGCACGCAGAGGACCTCACCGCCGGGGACCGGGTGCTGGTCGTCGACGACGTCCTGGCCACCGGCGGAACGGCGGAGGCCTCCCTGGAGCTCATCCGCCGGGCCGGCGCGCAGGTCGCCGGCGTCGCCGTCCTGATGGAGCTGGGCTTTCTCGGCGGGCGGGCCCGTCTGGAGCCCGCCCTGGCCGGGGCGCCGCTGAAGGCGCTGCTCACGGTCTGACAGCTCTCGTCGCACGGCGGAGGCGGGCCCGGAAGGAATTCCGGCGCCCGCCTCACGCGTTTCTCGGGTTGACGGCCCTCACAGTGGCCTGAAGGCGATCCTGGAGCGCGGGATCGCTACCATGGGATTTCCGGAGCCTGACCGGGGGACCCGGATCGCGCACGAGGAGCCCTCTTGCCAGACGAGGCCCAGCCACTGACCGCCGCAAAGCCCGAGTCGGCCTCGGCGCCCGCGGCGAAGCCCGCCCCGAGCGCGCCGCAGGCGAAGAACGACACCCGCGGGCCGATACAGCATGCCCCGGCCGGGCCCGTCGACAAGCCCGCCGAGCAGCAGCCGCGTCCCAAGCCGATCCCGCCCGAGCGCGACCGGAACGCGCCCGTGGTCCGCGCGCCCGGACAGCCCGCCCGGTCCGGCTCCTCCAACCGCGTCCGCGCCCGTCTGGCCCGCCTCGGTGTGCAGCGCGCCAACCCGTACAACCCGGTCCTGGAGCCGTTGCTGCGGATAGTGCGCAGCAACGACCCCAAGATCGAGACGGCGACCCTGCGCCAGATCGAGCGCGCCTACCAGGTCGCCGAACGCTGGCACCGCGGCCAGAAGCGCAAGAGCGGCGACCCGTACATCACGCATCCGCTCGCCGTCACCACCATCCTCGCCGAGCTGGGCATGGACCCGGCCACGCTGATGGCCGGCCTGCTGCACGACACCGTCGAGGACACCGAGTACGGCCTGGAGGACCTGCGCCGCGACTTCGGCGACGTGGTCACCCTCCTCGTCGACGGCGTCACCAAGCTGGACAAGGTCAAGTTCGGCGAGGCGGCGCAGGCCGAGACCGTGCGCAAGATGGTCGTCGCGATGGCGAAGGACCCGCGCGTCCTGGTCATCAAGCTCGCCGACCGCCTGCACAACATGCGCACCATGCGCTACCTCAAGCGTGAGAAGCAGGAGAAGAAGGCGCGCGAGACCCTGGAGATCTACGCGCCGCTCGCCCACCGGCTGGGCATGAACACCATCAAGTGGGAGCTGGAGGACCTCGCCTTCGCGATCCTCTACCCCAAGATGTACGACGAGATCGTCCGCCTGGTCGCCGAGCGCGCCCCCAAGCGCGACGAGTACCTCGCCATCGTCACCGACGAGGTCCAGCAGGACCTGCGCGCGGCCCGCATCAAGGCGACCGTCACCGGCCGGCCCAAGCACTACTACAGCGTCTACCAGAAGATGATCGTCCGCGGCCGTGACTTCGCGGAGATCTACGACCTGGTGGGCATCCGCGTCCTGGTGGACACCGTCCGCGACTGCTACGCGGCCCTCGGTACGGTCCACGCCCGCTGGAACCCGGTTCCGGGGCGGTTCAAGGACTACATCGCGATGCCCAAGTTCAACATGTACCAGTCGCTGCACACGACGGTCATCGGGCCCAACGGCAAGCCGGTCGAGCTGCAGATCCGCACCTTCGACATGCACCGCCGCGCCGAGTACGGCATCGCCGCGCACTGGAAGTACAAGCAGGAGGCCGTCGCCGGCGCCTCCAAGGTCCGCTCCGACGCGCCCAGGTCGTCCGGCAAGGGCAAGGACGACCACCTCAACGACATGGCGTGGCTGCGGCAGCTGCTGGACTGGCAGAAGGAGACCGAGGACCCCGGCGAGTTCCTGGAGTCCCTGCGCTTCGACCTCTCCCGCAACGAGGTCTTCGTCTTCACTCCCAAGGGCGACGTCATAGCGCTCCCCGCGAGTGCCACCCCCGTCGACTTCGCGTACGCGGTGCACACCGAGGTCGGCCACCGCACCATAGGGGCCCGGGTCAACGGCCGCCTCGTCCCGCTGGAGTCCACCCTGGACAACGGCGACCTGGTGGAGGTCTTCACGTCCAAGGCGGCCGGCGCGGGCCCCTCCCGCGACTGGCTCGGCTTCGTGAAGTCGCCGCGCGCCCGCAACAAGATCCGCGCCTGGTTCTCCAAGGAGCGCCGCGACGAGGCGATCGAGCAGGGCAAGGACGCCATCGTCCGCGCCATGCGCAAGCAGAACCTGCCGATCCAGCGGATCCTGACCGGCGACTCCCTGGTCACGCTGGCCCACGAGATGCGCTACTCGGACATCTCCGCGCTGTACGCGGCGATCGGCGAGGGCCACGTCTCCGCGCAGAACATCGTGCAGAAGCTGGTGCAGGCGCTCGGCGGCGAGGAGGCCGCCACCGAGGAGATCGACGAGTCGGTACCGCCGGCCCGCGGTCGCGGCCGCAAACGCCGCACCAACGCCGACCCGGGCGTCGTCGTCAAGGGCGTCGAGGACGTGTGGGTCAAGCTGGCCCGCTGCTGCACGCCCGTCCCCGGCGACCCGATCATCGGCTTCGTCACCCGCGGCAGCGGCGTCTCCGTTCACCGCAGCGACTGCGTGAACGTGGACTCGCTGTCCCGGGAGCCCGAGCGCATCCTCGAGGTCGAGTGGGCGCCCACCCAGTCCTCCGTCTTCCTGGTCGCCATCCAGGTGGAGGCCCTGGACCGCTCTCGGCTCCTCTCGGACGTCACCCGCGTGCTGTCCGACCAGCACGTCAACATCCTCTCCGCGGCCGTGCAGACCTCCCGCGACCGCGTCGCCACCTCCCGCTTCACCTTCGAGATGGGCGACCCGAAGCACCTCGGGCACGTCCTGAAGGCCGTACGGGGCGTCGAGGGCGTGTACGACGTGTACCGGGTGACGTCGGCGCGCAGGCCGTCGTAGCGGCCCGCACAGGCGCATACGAAAGGGGCTCCCGTACGCACCGTACGGGAGCCCCTTTCGTGCGGGGGCGGGGTCAGCCGCCGAACTCGTGCAGACCCTTCAGCGCCTGGTCCAGCAGCGCCTGCCGGCCCTCCAGCTCACGCTGGAGCTTGTCGGCCTTGGCGTTGTTGCCCTGGGCGCGCGCCTGCTCGATCTGGGAGCGCAGTTTGTCCACGGCGGCCTGGAGCTGCCCGGTCAGGCCCGCGGCACGCGCGCGTGCCTCCGGGTTCGTCCGGCGCCACTCGGTCTCCTCGGCCTCCTGGAGCGCCCGCTCGACCGCGTGCATCCGGCCCTCGACCTTCGGCCGGGCGTCGCGCGGCACGTGGCCGATGGCCTCCCAGCGCTCGTTGACCGCGCGGAACGCGGCGCGGGCCGCCTTCAGGTCGGTGACCGGCAGGAGCTTCTCGGCCTCCTCGGCCAGCTCCTCCTTGAGCTTGAGGTTCTCCGCCTGCTCGGCGTCCCGCTCGGCGAAGACCGAGCTGCGGGCGGCGAAGAACACGTCCTGGGCGCCGCGGAAGCGGTTCCACAGGTCGTCCTCGTGCTCGCGCTGGGCGCGGCCCGCGGCCTTCCACTCGGACATCAGGTCGCGGTAGCGCGCGGCCGTCGGTCCCCAGTCCGTCGAGTTCGACAGCGCCTCGGCCTCGGCGACCAGCCGTTCCTTGGTCCGACGGGCCTCTTCCCGCTGCGCGTCCAGCTGCGCGAAGTGCTGCTTGCGGCGCTTGGAGAACGCCGAACGCGCGTGTGAGAAGCGGTGCCACAGTTCGTCGTCGGACTTGCGGTCCAGTCGCGGCAGGCCCTTCCACGTGTCCACCAGGGACCGCAGCCGTTCCCCGGCCGACCGCCACTGGTCGGACTTGGCCAGCTCCTCGGCCTCGGCGACCAGCGCCTCCTTGGCGCCGCGCGCCTCGTCGGACTGCTTCGCCCGCTGGGCCTTGCGCTCCTCGCGGCGCGTCTCCACCAGTGCGACGAGCTTGTCCAGCCGGACCCGCAGCGCTTCCAGGTCGCCCACCGCGTGGTGCGCGTCGACCTGTTCCCGCAGGTGGTCGACGGCGGCCTGGGCGTCCTTCGCGGACAGGTCGGTGGTCTTCACTCGCTTTTCGAGGAGGCCGATCTCGACAACCAGGCCTTCGTACTTGCGTTCGAAATAGGCCAGCGCCTCCTCGGGGGAGCCTGCCTGCCAGGAGCCGACGACCTTCTCGCCGTCGGCCGTACGCACGTACACGGTCCCCGTCTCATCGACGCGGCCCCACGGGTCGCTGCTCACAGCGCCTCCTCCACATGATGCCCCGGAGGGCTTCGCTACCCCCGGGCATCGTCCACAGTTTCGTCACGGCCAACATAGGCGACCGGCGGGCGGCCTGTCCGCATCCCGCGCGACCGAACTTTCGCTGATGAGGGTCAGGATTTCGTGACGGTGGCCTTGTCGATCACGACCGTCGCGTTGGGTGCTCCGTCGCCCGCGCCGGTGCTCTCGCCCGCCGCGGCGATCTTCTTCAGCACCGTCATGCCCTCGTCCGAGATGGTGCCGAACGGCGTGTAGCTGGGCGGCAGCGGGCTGTTCTGGTACACGAGGAAGAACTGGCTGCCGCCGGAGCCCGGCTGGCCGGTGTTCGCCATCGCCACCGTGCCCGCCGGGTACGTGTTCTCCTTCAGGCTCTCGTCCTTCAGGTTCTCGTCCGGAATGTTGTAGCCCGGACCGCCGTTGCCCTGGCCCGTCGGGTCGCCGCACTGGAGCACGTAGATCCCGTTGGTGGTGAGCCGGTGGCACGGCGTGTGGTCGAAGTAGCCCTTGCCGGCCAGGAAGTTGAACGAGTTGACGGTGTGCGGTGCCGCCGACGTCTTCAGCGCGATGTCTATGTCGCCGCAGGTCGTCGCCAGCTTCATCGTGTACTTCGCCGACTTGTCGATGGTCATCGCAGGTTCCTTCTCCCAGGTCTGCGTCTTGACCTCGCCCTCGGCCGGCTTGTCGCACGGGTCCGGCGCCTTGCTGCTCGCCGAGGCGCTCGGCGTGACCTCCGCGCTCGCGTTCGCCTTGCTGTCGCCGTCGTCCAGGACCACCCCGGTCGTGTACAGCGCGACACTGCCGATCACGATCACGCCGAGCACCGACGCGATCACTGCGTTGCGCATGCGCGCCTTGCGCCGCGCGGAGGTACGTCGCTGCTGCTGCCGCAAGAACTTCTCCCGGGCGAGCTGACGCCGCCGCTGCTCCTGGGTGACCACCGGGTTCTCTCCTCATGCGTCTTCGTGTGCCGACCGGTACGCGTGGGTGCGATGAGCCGACCGTGGGCGTGTAGCCCCGTACCGTATATGGGTTCGCTGAGGAATCGGCACCGCCGGTAGGCTCTCACCCTGGGCGCGGCCCGTTCGCAAGCCCACCCGTACCGACACAAACGAAGGACGATCGTGCTCATTGCCGGGTTCCCCGCCGGGGCCTGGGGGACGAACTGCTATCTCGTCGCCCCCGCCGCCGGTGAGCAGTGCGTGATCATCGACCCGGGCCATCAGGCGGCCCCCGGAGTCGAGGAAGCGATCAGGAAGCATCGGCTCAAGCCCGTCGCCGTCGTCCTCACCCACGGCCACATCGACCACGTGGCCTCGGTCGTCCCGGTCTGCGGCGCGCACGACGTGCCGGCCTGGATCCACCCCGACGACCGCTACATGATGGGCGACCCCGAGAAGGGGATCGGCCGCTCCATCGGCATGCCGCTCATGGGCGAGCTGACCGTGGGGGAGCCGGACGACGTCAGGGAACTGACCGACGGCGCGAAGCTGGAGCTGGCGGGCATGGAGCTGACGGTCGCGCACGCGCCGGGCCATACCAAGGGGTCGGTGACCTTCGGCCTGCCCGAGGCGGCGGACATCCCGCCGGTCCTCTTCTCGGGCGACCTGCTGTTCGCCGGCTCCATCGGACGCACCGACCTGCCCGGCGGCGACATGGACGACATGCTCGCCTCGCTGGCCCGCGTGTGCCTGCCGCTCGACGACTCGACCGTGGTGCTGTCCGGCCACGGCCCCCAGACGACCATCGGCCAGGAGCGCGCCACCAACCCGTATCTGCGGCAGGTGGCCGCCGGCCAGGGAGCCACCGAGGCTCCCCGACGAGGAATGTGACGAGAGACCTTCCGTGAGCACCTTCAAGGCCCCCAAGGGCACGTACGACCTGCTGCCGCCCGACTCCGCCAAGTTCCTGGCGGTCCGCGAGGCGATCGCCGCCCCGCTGCGCAACTCCGGCTACGGCTACATCGAGACGCCCGGCTTCGAGAACGTCGAGCTCTTCGCGCGCGGTGTCGGTGAGTCGACCGACATCGTGACCAAGGAGATGTACGTCTTCGAGACCAAGGGTGGCGACCGCCTCGCCCTGCGCCCGGAGACCACCGCCCCCGTGCTGCGCGCGGTCCTGGAGGCCAACCTGCACAAGGCGGGCAACCTGCCGGTGAAGGTCTGGTACTCGGGCTCGCAGTACCGCTACGAGCGCCCCCAGAAGGGCCGTTACCGCCACTTCTCCCAGGTCGGCGCCGAGGCGATCGGCGCCGAGGACCCGGCGCTGGACGCCGAACTGATCATCCTCGCCGACCAGTCGTACCGCGCGCTCGGCCTGCGGAACTTCCGCATCCTGCTCAACTCCCTGGGCGACAAGGAATGCCGCCCCGTCTACCGGGCCGCGCTCCAGGACTTCCTGCGCGGACTCGACCTGGACGAGGAGACGCTGCGCCGCGCGGAGATCAACCCGCTGCGCGTCCTGGACGACAAGCGCCCGGACGTGCAGAAGCAGCTCACCGACGCCCCGCTGCTGCGCGACTACCTGTGCGACGCCTGCAAGGCGTACCACGAGGAGGTGCGCGAGCTGATCACGGCGGCGGGCGTGGTCTTCGAGGACGACCCGAAGCTGGTGCGCGGCCTGGACTACTACACGCGCACGACCTTCGAGTTCGTCCACGACGGACTGGGCTCCCAGTCCGCGGTCGGCGGCGGCGGCCGCTACGACGGACTGTCCGAGATGATCGGCGGTCCCTCCCTGCCGTCCGTGGGCTGGGCCCTCGGCGTCGACCGCACCGTCCTCGCCCTGGAGGCGGAGGGCATCGAACTGGACATCCCGTCCGCCACCTCCGTCTTCGCCGTCCCGCTCGGCGAGGAGGCCCGCCGGATCCTGTTCGCCAAGGTCACCGAGTTGCGCAAGAACGGCGTCGCCGCCGATTTCTCCTACGGCGGCAAGGGCCTCAAGGCCGCGATGAAGGCGGCCAACCGCTCGGGCGCCCGCTACGCCCTGGTCCTGGGCGAGCGCGACCTGGCCGAGGGCATCGTCCAGCTCAAGGACATGGAGTCCGGCGAGCAGACGGCGATCGGTGTGAACGAGATCGTCGCCGAGCTGGAGTCCAGGCTCGGCTGACGGGTCCGTGCGTCCCGTCACCCCCGGGGGCGCCCGCGTTCGCTCGCGCGTGCCCCCGGGGAACGGACATCGGCCGGAACACACCGCTCCAGGGCGATCACCGGTGCGTTCTTATGTTCATCGAACGGTGGCCATACAGGTCCGTGCGGCACAATGGCCCTGCCCGAAGCAGGCCCGACTCAAGTGACGGAATCGGCGTGATGAGCAAGACGACAGTGAAGGACGTCTCCACCGTGGCGGAGCCCGCGCCGGAAGCCACCGCCGGAACACCGGGGGCCGAGGGAGGCAGTCGTGCCCTCGCCCTGCTGCTGGTGCTCACGGGCGCGGCCGGGGTGCTCGCCGCGTGGGTCATCACGCTCGACAAGTTCAAGCTGCTCGAGGCCAAGGTCGCGGGCACGACGTTCACCCCCGGGTGCAGCCTCAACCCCGTCGTCTCCTGCGGCAGCGTCATGGAGAGCGACCAGGCGGCCGTCTTCGGCTTCCCCAACCCGATGCTCGGCCTGGTCACCTACGGCATCGTCGTCTGCGTCGGCATGAGCCTGCTCGCCGGGGCCCGCTTCCCGCGCTGGTACTGGCTCACCTTCAACGCCGGCACGCTGTTCGGCGTGGGCTTCTGCACCTGGCTGCAGTTCCAGTCCCTGTACCGGATCAACGCCCTGTGCCTGTGGTGCTGCCTGGCCTGGGTCGCCACGATCATCATGTTCTGGTACGTGACGTCCTTCAACGTCCGCAAGGGCTTCCTGCCCGCGCCGAACTGGCTCAAGGGCTTCTTCGGCGAGTTCACCTGGGTCCTGCCGGTCCTGCACATCGGCATCATCGGCATGATGATCCTCACCCGCTGGTGGGACTTCTGGACCAGCTGACGGGGCGGGCCGCCGGTCCGTCCGACTGCGCCCGCCGGGTTGTCAGTGCGGTGATTTAGGGTTCAGAGCGTGGAGCCCGACCTGTTCACCGCCGCAGCCGAAGAACGCCAGGAGAAGGACCCGACCGGCAGTCCCCTCGCCGTGCGGATGCGTCCGCGCACCCTCGACGAGGTCGTCGGCCAGCAGCACCTGCTCAAGCCCGGTTCCCCCCTGCGCCGGCTGGTCGGCGAGGGCGCCTCCGGTCCCGCCGGACCGTCGTCCGTGATCCTCTGGGGCCCGCCGGGCACCGGCAAGACGACCCTGGCGTACGTCGTCTCCAAGGCCACCAACAAGCGCTTCGTGGAGCTGTCGGCGATCACCGCGGGCGTCAAGGAGGTCCGCGCGGTCATCGACGGCGCCCGCCGCGCGGTCGGCGGGTACGGCAAGGAGACGGTCCTCTTCCTCGACGAGATCCACCGCTTCAGCAAGGCCCAGCAGGACTCCCTGCTCCCGGCCGTCGAGAACCGCTGGGTCACCCTGATCGCCGCCACCACCGAGAACCCGTACTTCTCGGTGATCTCCCCGCTCCTGTCCCGCTCCCTCCTCCTCACCCTCGAGTCCCTGACGGACGACGACATCCGCGGCCTGCTGAAGCGCGCGCTCAGTGACGAACGCGGTCTGAAGAACGCCGTCGGCCTCCCCGAGGACACCGAGGAGCACCTGCTGCGCATCGCCGGCGGCGACGCCCGCCGCGCGCTGACCGCGCTGGAGGCCGCCGCCGGGGCCGCGCTCGACAAGGGCGAGGCCGAGGTCACCCTGGCGACGCTGGAGGAGACCGTCGACCGGGCCGCCGTGAAGTACGACCGCGACGGCGACCAGCACTACGACGTCGCCAGCGCCCTGATCAAGTCCATCCGCGGCTCCGACGTGGACGCCGCCCTGCACTACCTGGCCCGGATGATCGAGGCCGGCGAGGACCCCCGGTTCATCGCCCGCCGCCTGATGATCTCCGCCAGCGAGGACATCGGCCTCGCCGACCCGAACGCCCTGCCGATCGCCGTCGCCGCCGCCCAGGCCGTCGCCATGATCGGCTTCCCCGAGGCCGCCCTCACCCTCAGCCACGCCACCATCGCCCTGGCCCTCGCCCCCAAGTCCAACGCCGCCACCACCGCCATCGGCGCCGCCCTGGACGACGTACGCAAGGGGCACGCCGGGCCGGTCCCCGCGCACCTGCGCGACAGCCACTACAAGGGCGCGGGCAAGCTCGGACACGGACAGGGATACGTGTACCCGCACGACCTGCCGGAGGGCATCGCCGCTCAGCAGTACGCCCCGGACGAGCTGAAGGACCGCACGTACTACGCTCCGACCCGGCACGGCGCCGAGGCCAGATACGCGGACGCGGTGGAGTGGACCCGCGGGCACCTCGGTCGCAAGCGGTCCTGAGCAGCCTGTAGAATCGCCCGGAGTGCCGAGTCCCGCGCAGTCAGAACGGGACAACCGGCCGGAACCCCCAGCGGGTCCCAGGAGCGTCGCGCACCGTCGATAGGTGTCGCGGGCAGCCCACCACCACCCGGAGCTCCGGGAGCGGTCGGTGGGCCACTCGCGTGCTGCACGTATGTGCCCAGACCAGGGAGCGGCTGCCCGGCAGGTCCCTCGCGGACCAGACGGGTTTCCCCGGCTGCGGATTGCGACCTCCCTCAACCCTGACAAGCCGGAAACCAGGAAAGAGACACAGACAGTGGCGAACCAGTCCCGCCCCAAGGTCAAGAAGTCGCGTGCCCTCGGCATCGCGCTGACCCCGAAGGCCGTCAAGTACTTCGAGGCCCGCCCCTACCCGCCGGGCGAGCACGGCCGCGGCCGCAAGCAGAACTCGGACTACAAGGTCCGTCTGCTCGAGAAGCAGCGTCTGCGCGCGCAGTACGACCTCAGCGAGCGCCAGCTCGTCCGCGCCTACGAGCGTGCCTCCAAGACCAACATGAAGACCGGCGAGGCCCTGGTCATCGAGCTCGAGCGCCGTCTCGACGCGCTGGTCCTGCGTTCGGGCATCGCCCGCACGATCTACCAGGCCCGCCAGATGGTCGTGCACGGCCACATCCAGGTCAACGGCCAGAAGGTCGACAAGCCGTCCTTCCGCGTCCGCCCGGACGACGTCGTGCAGGTGCGCGAGCGCTCCAAGGAGAAGACGCTCTTCACGATCGCCCGTGAGGGTGGCTTCGCCCCCGACGGCGAGACCCCGCGCTACCTCCAGGTGAACCTCAAGGCCCTGGCGTTCCGCCTGGACCGTGAGCCGAACCGCAAGGAGATCCCGGTGATCTGCGACGAGCAGCTCGTCGTCGAGTACTACGCCCGCTGATCCCAGCAGAACGCTGCATCTCAGCAAGGCGCAGTACCTCCGCGGTACCTCAGCCCGCCGTCTCCCCGCCCTTCCGGGTGGGCGAGGCGGCGGGCTTCGCCGTTCTCGCACCCGCCGTGGCACGCCGCCCGCCCCCGCGCGGCGCCGGCAGCGAGGCCGGCGCCCCGGGCCGCCGCAGCGCCCGCGACACCGCCTCCCGCCGGCCGAGCCGAGCCCCGTGCCGTACGCACTCCTGGTACCGCTCGTCGCCCAACTGCTCCCGGGCCGCCGCCTCGCACAGCTCGTGCGGCGCGTTGTAGTGCGCCGAGCCGAACAACGGCAGCCCCACCGACGGCCACATCCGCCCCGCCGCGCCCTGCAGCACCGCGGCCTCCGCCGCGTTCCCGTCCGCCACCGTGACCAGGGCCAGCAGCTCCACCGCCAGCACCGAGCCGAGCTGGTCCCGGAAGCGGTGGGCGCCGGCCAGGCAGTCGGCCAGCAACTCGCGGGCGCGCCCCGGCTCGCCGTCGCTCCAGGCCGCGTAGGCCAGCACATACAGGGCGTAGCCCCGGGTCCAGCGCTCGCCGTGGTCCTCGCACACCTGGCGGACGTCCTCGCACAGGCGCACCGCGTCCGGCACGTCGCCCTGGAACGCCCGCGCCATCGCCAGTTCCACCTGGCCCATCAGGACGTTGCTGTTGAGCTCGCCGATCTCCCGGTAGCGCCGCAGCGCGGAACGCAGCAGCGTCTCGGCGCGCGGCATGTCGTCCGTGACCAGGGCCAGACAACCGGTGCGGTGCTCCGCGTACGCCACCGCCGTGGGGTTCGCGGACTGCTCGGCCTCCTCCCGGCACTCCTGGAGCGCCGCCAGCGCGGGCACCGTGTCGCCCTGCAGGATCGCCACGTGGGCGAGTACCCACAGCGCCTTCAGCCGGGCCGGCTCGCCCGCCGTCCGCTCCGGGTCCAGCCGCACCGCCTGCTCCAGCCAGCGCCGCCCCTCCGACAGCCGCCCGCACCCCACCCAGTGGAACCACAGGGCACCCGCCAGATACTGGCCCAGGTGCGCCTCGTCCGGCTCCGTCAGACAGTGCTCCAGGGCGCTGCGCAGGTTCGGCAGCTCCGCGTCCACCCGCGCGGTGACCTCGTGCTGGCGCGGCGAGAACCACTCCAGCTCGCACCAGGTCGCCAGGCCCACGTACCAGTCCCGGTGCCGCCGCCGTATCCGCGGCGCGTCGCCCGTCGCCTCCAGCCAGTCGGCGCCGTACGCCCGCACCGTGTCGAGCATCCGGTAGCGCACCCCGGCCGGGGTCTCCTCGCGGGCCAGCACGGACTGCGCGAGCAGCGCGGAGAGCACGTCGAGCACGTCGTCGGCGGGCAGGCCCTCGCCGCCGCACACGTACTCGGCGGCCTCCAGGTCGAACGGCCCCGCGAACACCGACAGCCGCGCCCACAGCAGCCGCTCCGCGGGCGTGCACAGCTCATGGCTCCAGCCGATCGCCGTGCGCAGGGTCCGGTGCCGGGGCAGCGCGGTGCGGTCCCCGCCGGTCAGCAGACGGAAGCGGTCGTCCAGCCGTTGCAGCACCTGTCCCGGCGACAGCGCGCCGAGCCGCCCCGCGGCCAGCTCGATCGCCAACGGGATCCCGTCCAGACGCCGGCACAGCTCGCGCATCTCCCCGTGGCCGTCGTCCAGGTCGGCGTCGTACCCGTAGGTCAGGTGCCGCTGCCGCGCCCGGACGGTCAGCAGTTCCACCGCCTCCTCCGGCCTCAGCGGTGCCAGCGGAAGCAGCCGTTCCCCGGTCACGGCCAGCGGTCTGCGCCCCACCGCCAGGACGCGCAGCCCCGAGGCCCGGCCCAGCAGGTCGGTCACGAGCGCGGCACAGGCGTCCACCAGATGCTCGACCCCGTCGAGGACCAGGAGCAGCTCTCGCTCGGCGAGGTGCGCGAGCAGCGTCTCGCGCGGCAGCCGGGTCGTGTGGTCGGTCAGGCCGAGCGCCTCCACGACCGCGTAGTCGACGAACTCCGCGTCGCGCACCGGCGCCAGTTCCACCCGCCACACCCCGTCCCGGGGCGCGCACCGCGCGGCCGCCCGCGCCGCCAGCCGCGACTTCCCGACCCCGCCGGTCCCGGTCACGGTCACCAGCCGCCCGGAGTCCAGCGCCCGGGCCAGCTCCGCGAGCTCCGCCGCTCTCCCCACGAAGGTGTCGAGTTCCAGGGAGAGGTTGCCGTGCGGGATGCCGTCGCGCCGAAGGTCTCGCATGGAACACGGAGCGTACTGAACCGTATTCACTCCGTACAATCCCTCCTCGTGACTTCACCGCACTCCGCCGCGCGCGGTCGGTAATCCGGTACGGAGCCCCGCGCCCGGCGCGATAGGCTCGGTGCACGACTTTTCCCGATGTTCAGGCACGTCTTTCAGGGAGCGGGTGCACAGTGTCCGGTGGCGAGGTGGCCGGGATCCTGGTGGCCGTCTTCTGGGCGATCCTGGTCTCCTTCCTCGCCGTCGCGCTGGCGAGGCTGGCCCAGACGCTCAGGGCGACCACCAAGCTGGTGGCGGACGTGACCGACCAGGCCGTCCCGCTGCTGTCCGACGCCTCGTCGGCGGTGCGCTCCGCGCAGACCCAGATCGACCGGGTCGACGCGATCGCCTCGGACGTCCAGGAGGTCACGTCGAACGCCTCCGCGCTGTCCACCACCGTGGCCTCCACCTTCGGCGGCCCCCTGGTCAAGGTCGCCGCGTTCGGGTACGGCGTACGGCGGGCACTCGGCGGTCGCAAGGAGGGCGAGCCCGCGGGCCCGGCCAAGCAGCCGCGGCGTACCGTGATCGTGGGCCGTACGATCCCGGACGCGCGGCGGACGAAGCGGAAGAAGGGCTGATCCAGCGATGTTCCGCCGTACGTTCTGGTTCGGCACCGGCGTCGCCGCCGGTGTGTGGGCCACCACCAAGGTCAACCGGAAGCTCAGGCAGCTGACCCCCGAGAGCCTCGCCGCCACCGCGGCGAACAAGGCGCTCGACGCGGGCACCCGGATCAAGGACCGCGCGGTGGGCTTCGCGCTCGACGTCCGCGACAACATGGCCCAGCGGGAGGCCGAACTGGACGACGCGCTCGGGCTGAACGCCCCCGTCGACCACGAACTCCCCGCACCCCGGCGTTCCCGCGCCATCGAGAACCGCAAGACCGAGAACCGCAACACCGAGAACGGCAACACCCCGACGTACGTCGACAGGACGACGTACTCGTACAACCGGAATGAGGACCACTGATGGAGTCGGCCGAGATTCGTCGCCGCTGGTTGAGCTTCTTCGAGGAGCGCGGGCACACCGTCGTCCCTTCGGCGTCGCTCATCGCGGACGACCCGACTCTGCTGCTGGTCCCGGCCGGCATGGTGCCGTTCAAGCCCTACTTCCTGGGTGAGGTCAAGCCGCCCTTCGACCGCGCCACGAGCGTGCAGAAGTGCGTGCGCACGCCGGACATCGAAGAGGTCGGCAAGACCACGCGCCACGGCACGTTCTTCCAGATGTGCGGCAACTTCTCCTTCGGCGACTACTTCAAGGAAGGCGCCATCAAGCTCGCCTGGGAGCTGCTCACCAGCCCCCAGGACAAGGGCGGTTACGGCCTCGACCCCGAGCGCCTGTGGATCACCGTCTACAAGGACGACGACGAGGCCGAGCGCATCTGGCACGACGTCGTGGGCGTCCCGTCCGAGCGCATCCAGCGGCTCGGCAAGAAGGACAACTACTGGTCCATGGGCGTCCCCGGCCCCTGCGGCCCCTGCTCCGAGATCAACTACGACCGCGGCCCCGAGTTCGGAGCCGAGGGCGGCCCCGCCGTCAACGACGAGCGGTACGTGGAGATCTGGAACCTCGTCTTCATGCAGTACGAGCGGGGCGAGGGCATCGGCAAGGAGGACTTCGAGATCCTCGGGGACCTGCCGAGCCAGAACATCGACACCGGGCTCGGCCTGGAGCGGCTCGCCATGATTCTGCAGGGCGTGCAGAACATGTACGAGATCGACACCTCCATGGCCGTCATCAAGAAGGCCACCGAGCTGACCGGCGTGGCCTACGGCGACGCCCACGCCTCGGACGTCTCCCTGCGCGTGGTCACCGACCACATGCGCACCTCCGTGATGCTCATCGGCGACGGTGTCACCCCCGGCAACGAGGGCCGCGGCTACGTGCTGCGCCGCATCATGCGCCGTGCCATCCGCAACATGCGCCTGCTCGGCGCCACCGGTCCGGTCGTCAAGGACCTGACCGACGTCGTGATCGGGATGATGGGGCAGCAGTACCCCGAGCTGATCACCGACCGCGAGCGGATCGAGAAGGTCGCCCTCGCCGAGGAGAACGCCTTCCTGAAGACGCTGAAGGCCGGTACCAACATCCTCGACACCGCCGTCAGCGACACCAAGGCCGCCGGTGGCAGCGTCCTCGCCGGCGACAAGGCCTTCCTGCTCCACGACACCTGGGGCTTCCCGATCGACCTCACCCTGGAGATGGCCGCCGAGCAGGGGCTCTCCGTGGACGAGGCCGGCTTCCGGCGCCTGATGAAGGAGCAGCGGGAGCGCGCCAAGGCCGACGCCCAGGCCAAGAAGACCGGCCACGCCGGCGCCGGCGCCTACCGCGAGATCGCCGACCAGGCCGGTGCCACCGACTTCGTCGGCTACAGCGACACCGAGAGCGAGTCTCGAATCGTCGGCATCCTCGTCGACGGTGCTTCCTCCCCGGCCGCCACCGAGGGCGACGAGGTCGAGATCGTCCTCGACCGCACCCCGTTCTACGCCGAGGGCGGCGGCCAGATCGGCGACACCGGCCGGATCAAGGTCGATTCCGGTGCCGTCATCGAGGTCCGGGACTGCCAGAAGCCGGTGCCGGGCGTGTACGTCCACAAGGGCGTCGTCCAGGTCGGCGAGATCACCGTCGGCGCCAAGGCCCACGCCTCGATCGACGACCGGCGCCGCAAGGCCATCGCCCGCGCCCACTCGGCCACCCACCTCACCCACCAGGCGCTGCGCGACGCCCTCGGCCCGACGGCCGCCCAGGCCGGTTCCGAGAACCAGCCCGGCCGCTTCCGCTTCGACTTCGGCTCGCCGTCCGCCGTGCCGACGGCCGTGATGACCGACGTCGAGCAGAAGATCAACGAGGTACTCGCCCGCGACCTCGACGTGCGCGCCGACGTCATGGGCATCGACGAGGCCAAGAAGCAGGGCGCCATCGCCGAGTTCGGCGAGAAGTACGGCGAGCGCGTACGCGTCGTGACCATCGGTGACTTCTCCAAGGAGCTGTGCGGCGGCACCCACGTGCACAACACCGCCCAGCTGGGCCTGGTCAAGCTGCTCGGCGAGTCGTCCATCGGCTCCGGGGTGCGCCGCATCGAGGCCCTGGTCGGCGTCGACGCCTACAACTTCCTCGCCCGTGAGCACACGGTCGTCGCCCAGCTCCAGGAGCTGATCAAGGGCCGTCCGGAGGAGCTCCCGGAGAAGGTCTCCGCCATGCTCGGCAAGCTGAAGGACGCCGAGAAGGAGATCGAGAAGTTCCGCGCCGAGAAGGTCCTCCAGGCCGCCGGCTCGCTCGCCGACTCCGCCAAGGACGTGCGCGGTGTCGCCCTGGTGACCGGTCAGGTCCCGGACGGCACCACCGCCGACGACCTGCGCAAGCTGGTCCTCGACGTGCGCGGCCGCATCCAGGGCGGCCGGGCCGCCGTCGTCGCCCTGTTCACCACGGTGAACGGCAAGCCCCTCACCGTCATCGCCACCAACGATGCCGCCCGCGAGCGCGGTCTCAAGGCCGGTGACCTGGTGCGTGCCGCCGCCAAGACCCTCGGTGGCGGCGGTGGCGGCAAGCCGGACGTCGCCCAGGGCGGTGGCCAGAACCCGGCCGCCATCGGTGACGCCGTCGACGCCGTCGAGCGGCTCGTGGCGGACACCGCCAAGTGAGCGACGCGAGGAACGGCCGGATGGACGGCCGGACGGAAGGTCAGGCGGAGGGCCGGACGGACGACCGGCCGGACGGCCCGGTCATGCGCCGTGGCCGCCGCCTGGCGATCGACGTCGGGGACGCCCGTATCGGGGTCGCGTCCTGCGACCCCGACGGGATCCTCGCCACGCCGGTGGAGACCGTTCCCGGACGGGACATCCCGGCAGCACACCGCCGCCTGCGGCAGCTGGTCGAGGAGTACGAGCCGATCGAGGTCGTCGTCGGTCTCCCTCGCTCCCTCAAGGGGGGTGAGGGACCGGCCGCGGTCAAGGTCAGGGGCTTCGCGCAGGAGCTGGCCCGCGGCATCGCGCCGGTGCCGGTCAGGCTCGTCGACGAGCGGATGACGACGGTGACCGCCAGTCAGGGGCTGCGCGCCTCGGGAGTGAAGTCCAAGAAGGGCCGGTCCGTCATCGACCAGGCCGCCGCTGTGATCATCCTTCAGCAGGCACTGGAATCCGAACGGGTGTCAGGCAGGCCACCCGGTGAGGGCGTCGAAGTGGTCATCTGATCGCGATACGGTAACGTTCCGCGCGATGCGGAGGCATTCGAACAGCCACCGCACAGCAAGAGGCGGAACGGAAGACGGCCCTCCATGACAGGCCGAGCGCGCCGTCGCCTCGCGGCTCTAGGGGATCGATGACTGAGTATGGCCGGGGCCCAGGCTCCGAACCGTGGCATCCGGAGGACCCGTTGTACGGGGACGGCGGATGGGGCGGACAGCAGGCCCACGCGGGTCAGCAGTCCCCCTACGGCGGCCAGCCGCAGCAGTATCCGGAGCAGCAGTCCCAGCAGCAGTACGGCGAGTGGGGCGACGGCGGCCAGTCCGCCTACGGTCAGCAGTCGCAGTACGGCCAGTACGGTCAGCAGCACCCCGAGCCGCAGTACGACCAGTACCAGCAGAATCCGCAGTACGACCAGTACGAGCAGTACGGTCAGCAGCAGTACGACCAGCAGTACGCGCCCCAGGGACAGTCCCAGCAGGGCCACGACGACGGCGGCTGGGGCACCGGCGCGCAGCCTCCCGCGCAGTACCCCGCCGACCCGTCGGACCCCTACGGGCAGCAGGCCGCCGCCTACGGCGCCGAACAGCCCGACTTCTACGGCACCCCGGAGGCGTACCCGCCCCCCGAGCCACCGGGCCGCCGGCGCGCCGAGCCCGAACCGCAGGACACCGACCGGGACCCCGGTCCCGACGAGGGAGAGCACGCCTTCTTCGCGGACGGGGACGCCGACGAGAAAGAGGACGGCGGCGACGACGGCGCAGCGCGGGGCGACCGCAGGGGCCGGGGCGGCAAGCCCAAGAAGGGCCGCAACGGAGTCGCGTGCCTCGTGGTCTGCCTGGTGCTGGGCGGCGCAGTGGCGGGAGTCGGATACTTCGGCTTCCAGTTCTACCAGGAACGTTTCGGCGCGGCCCCGGACTACGCGGGTGACGGCAACGGCGAGCAGGTGACCGTCACGATCCCCAAGGGCGCGGGCGGCTCCACCATCGGCCAGGAGCTCAAGCGGAAGGGCGTGGTGAAGAGCGTCGACGCCTTCATCGCCGCCCAGCAGAGCAACCCGCAGGGCAAGAGCATCCAGGACGGCGTGTACACGCTGCAGAAGGAGATGTCGGCCGAGGCCGCGATCGAGCTGCTGCTCAATCCCAAGAGCCGCAGCAACCTGATCATCGCCGAGGGCAAACGCAACGCCAGCATCTACAAGGATATCGACAAGCGCCTCGAACTGGACGAGGGCACCACCGCCAAGGTCGCCAAGGCCGAGTGGAAGAACCTCGGCCTGCCCGACTGGGCGATGAACCACGAGAACGTCAAGGACCCGCTGGAGGGCTTCCTCTACCCGTCGAGCTACTCGGCGGCCAAGGGCCAGAAGCCCGAGGACGTGCTGAGGCAGATGGTGGCGCGGGCCAGCGAGCAGTACGAGAAGATCGGGCTCGAGGAGAAGGCGGAGGGCCTCGGCCTCGAAGATCCGTGGCAGCTGCTCACCGTGGCGAGCCTGGTGCAGGCGGAGGGCAAGACGCACGAGGACTTCCGCATGATGTCCGAGGTCATCTACAACCGGCTCAAGCCCACCAACACCGAGACCAACCAGGAACTGCAGTTCGACTCGTCCTTCAACTACCTGCTCGGCCAGAGCGAGATCCACATCAGCGAGTCCGAGATCAACAGCAACCCGGACCCGTACAACACCTACACCAACAAGGGCCTGCCGCCCGGACCCATCAGCAACCCCGGCGAAGAGGCCCTGAAGGCGGCGCTCGATCCCACGGACGACGGCTGGATGTACTTCGTGGCCACCGACGGCCTGAGCAAGACCGAGTTCGCCAAGACGCACGACGACTTCCTGAAGCTGAAGGACAAGTTCGATGCCAGCTCGGGCAACTGACCGTCGGCGGGCCGCCGTCCTCGGCTCGCCGATCGCCCACTCCCTCTCCCCGGCCCTGCACCGCACCGCCTACGCCGAGCTGGGCCTGGAGGGCTGGACGTACGACCGCTTCGACGTCGACGAGGAGGCGCTGCCCGGCTTCTTCGAGGGGCTGGGTCCCGAGTGGGCGGGGCTGTCGCTGACCATGCCGCTCAAGCGGGCGGTCATCCCGCTGCTCGACGGGATCAGTGAGACGGCGGCCTCCGTGGACGCGGTGAACACCGTGGTCCTCACCGAGGACGGCCGCAGGACCGGCGACAACACGGACATCCCCGGCATGGTCGCCGCCCTGCGCGAGCACGGCATCGAGAAGGCCGAGACCGCGGCCGTCCTCGGCGCCGGCGCCACCGCGTCCTCCGCGTTGGCCGCGCTGGCCCGGATCTGCACCGGCGAGATCGCCGTCTACGTACGCAGCCGGGCGCGCGCCGCCGAGATGCGGGGCTGGGCCGAGCGGCTGGACGTCGACGTGCGCATCGCGGACTGGGCGGACGCCGAGGAGGCGCTGCACGCCCCTCTGGTGGTGGCCACCACCCCGGCCGGCGCCACCGACGCCCTCGCCGCCGCCGTCCCGGAGATGCCCGCGACCCTCTTCGACGTGCTCTACGACCCGTGGCCGACCGCCCTCGCCGCCCGCTGGTCGGCCCACGGCGGTGCGGTCGTCAGCGGCCTCGACCTGCTGCTGCACCAGGCGGTGCTCCAGGTGGAGCAGATGACGGGCCGCGCTCCGGCCCCCCTCGCCGCCATGCGCACGGCGGGGGAGCGGGCCCTGGCGGACCGCTAGCCTCCGTGGTCCCGCGGGCGCGCCCACGGCGTCGTCCGGCGTCCGCGCCACCGTCCGCCAGATGGACCGGCGGCCGGGTCCGGGGCCCGGACGTGGGAGGATCGGAGGTGGCGGACCGGGGCCGCGCACCCGGACACGCCGTCGCCGTACGCAGAGAAGACGCGTACGCAGGGCATAACCGGGGCGCGAGCACTGAGGAGCACCGTTGAGCAGGTTGCGCTGGCTGACCGCGGGGGAGTCCCACGGTCCCGCACTCGTCGCGACGCTGGAGGGTCTGCCCGCCGGCGTACCGATCACCACGGACATGGTGGCGGACCATCTGGCGAGGCGACGGCTCGGCTACGGTCGCGGCGCACGCATGAAGTTCGAGCGGGACGAGGTCACCTTCCTCGGCGGCGTCCGGCACGGGCTCACCCTCGGTTCCCCGGTCGCGGTCATGGTCGGCAACACCGAGTGGCCGAAGTGGGAGCAGGTCATGGCGGCCGACCCGGTCGACCCGGAGGTGCTGGCCGGCCTGGCCCGCAACGCGCCGCTGACCCGCCCCCGCCCCGGCCACGCCGACCTCGCGGGCATGCAGAAGTACGGCTTCGACGAGGCCCGGCCGATCCTGGAGCGCGCCTCCGCGCGGGAGACGGCCGCCCGGGTGGCCCTGGGCGCCGTGGCACGGTCGTACCTGAAGGAGACGGCCGGCATCGAGATCGTCAGTCACGTCGTCGAACTGGCTGCGGCGAAGGCCCCCTACGGGGTGTACCCGACCCCGGCGGACGTCGAGAAGCTGGACGCCGACCCGGTGCGCTGCCTGGACGCGGACGCCTCGAAGGCGATGGTCGCGGAGATCGACCAGGCCCACAAGGACGGCGACACCCTCGGTGGCGTGGTCGAGGTGCTGGCGTACGACGTCCCGGTCGGTCTCGGCTCGCACGTGCACTGGGACCGCCGGCTGGACGCCCGGCTGGCCGCCGCCCTCATGGGCATCCAGGCCATCAAGGGCGTCGAGGTCGGCGACGGCTTCGACCTGGCCCGGGTGCCGGGCTCGAAGGCGCACGACGAGATCCTGGCCGGTCCCGACGGCATCAGGCGGGCGTCCGGCCGCTCCGGCGGCACCGAGGGTGGTCTGACCACCGGCGAGCTGCTGCGCGTGAAGGCGGCCATGAAGCCGATCGCGACCGTGCCGCGGGCGCTCAAGACCGTGGACGTCGCCACCGGCGAGGCCACCCAGGCCCACCACCAGCGCTCCGACGTGTGCGCGGTGCCGGCGGCCGGCATCGTCGCGGAGGCGATGGTCGCCCTGGTCCTGGCGGACGCGGTCGCGGAGAAGTTCGGCGGCGACAGCGTGCCGGAGACCCGCCGCAACGTGCGGTCCTACCTCGACAACCTGGCCATCCGATGAGCGCACCGCTGATCGTCCTGGTCGGACCGATGGGCGTCGGCAAGTCCACGGTGGGGCAGCTGCTGGCCGAGCGCCTCGGCACCGGCTACCGGGACACGGACGAGGACATCGTCTCCGCGCAGGGACGGGCCATCGCCGAGATCTTCGTCGACGAGGGCGAGGCGGCCTTCCGGGCCCTGGAGAAGGAGTCCGTACGGACCGCGCTCGCCGGGCACGAGGGCGTTCTCGCCCTCGGCGGCGGCGCGATCCTGGACGCCGACACCCGCGCGCTGCTCGCCGGACAGCGCGTCGTCTACCTCTCGATGGACGTCGAGGAGGCCGTCCGGCGCACCGGCCTGAACGCCGCGCGCCCGCTCCTCGCGGTCAACCCGCGCAAGCAGTGGCGCGAGCTGATGGAGGCCCGCCGCGGCCTCTACGAAGAGGTCGCCACGGTCGTCGTCGCCACGGACGGCCGCACGCCCGAAGAAGTCACCCAAGCCGTCCTGGACGCAGTGGAGTTGAAGGAAGCATGAGCGAGGCAGTCACCCGGATCCAGGTCGGCGGCACCGCGGGCAGCGATGCCTACGAGGTTCTGGTGGGCCGACAGCTCCTGGGCGAGCTGGCCGGGCTGATCGGCCCGAGGGCCAAGCGGGTCGCGGTGATCCACCCGGAGGCCCTCGCCGAGACCGGCGACGCGCTGCGCGCCGACCTCGCGGGGCAGGGCTACGAGGCGATCGCCATCCAGGTGCCCAACGCCGAGGAGGCGAAGACCGCCGAGGTCGCCGCCTACTGCTGGAAGGCGCTGGGCCAGTCCGGCTTCACCCGCACCGACGTGATCGTCGGCGTCGGCGGCGGCGCCAGCACCGACCTGGCCGGGTTCGTGGCCGCGACCTGGCTGCGCGGCGTCCGCTGGATCGCCGTCCCCACCACCGTGCTGGCCATGGTGGACGCGGCCGTCGGCGGCAAGACCGGCATCAACACCGCCGAGGGCAAGAACCTCGTCGGCTCCTTCCACCCGCCCGCCGGCGTCCTGTGCGACCTGGCCGCCCTGGACTCGCTCCCGGTCAACGACTACGTCTCCGGACTCGCCGAGGTCATCAAGGCCGGCTTCATCGCCGACCCGGCGATCCTCGACCTGATCGAGTCCGACCCCCAGGCCGCGCGCACCCCGGCCGGACCGCACACCGCGGAGCTGATCGTGCGCTCCATCAAGGTCAAGGCGGAGGTCGTCTCCTCCGACCTGAAGGAAGCGGGCCTGCGGGAGATCCTCAACTACGGCCACACCCTCGGCCACGCCATCGAGAAGAACGAGCGCTACAAGTGGCGTCACGGCGCCGCCGTCTCCGTCGGCATGCACTTCGCCGCCGAACTGGGCCGCCTCGCGGGCCGTCTGGACGACGCCACCGCCGACCGGCACCGCAGCATCCTCGAAGCGGTCGGCCTGCCCCTGCACTACCGCTACGACCAGTGGCCCAAGCTCGTCGAGAACATGAAGGTCGACAAGAAGTCCCGCGGAGACCTGCTGCGCTTCATCGTCCTGGACGGCCTCGCCAAGCCCACCGTGCTGGAGGGACCCGACCCGGCCGTCCTCCTCGCCGCCTACGGCGAGGTGGGCGAGTAGTACCCCGCCGCACCTTCCGCCCGATTCGCCTTGCGCGACGGGCACTTCGTACCGCCCCCGGCCGTTCACCGAACGACGGCCGGGGGCGGTACCGTTCGGACGGGGATCCCCTCACGCCCTTTAGGCTGTGGGGAAGCGGGCGGGCCCCCCTTCCCGCCGCCAGCGCCCATCGCCTGTACGAGACGGAGTGGCACCGGATGCAGCACGCAGTGGGTTCTCCGCTGCCGCCGCCCCATCAGCCGGGGCACGGACCGGCCGTCGGCTGGTCACCGGCCGCGCACCACCCGGGCCCGCACCAGGGTTCCAGCCCCGTACCGCCGCCCGCGGCGCCGGGCTACCCCATGCGGGCCCCGCACCCCGCGGCTCCCCAGCAGGCCCCGCACCAGGCTCCGGGACCTCACCAGGCCCAAGGTCTGCACCAGGCTCCGGGACCTCACCCGGCCCCGGGACCTCACCAGGCCCAGGGTCCGCACCAGGCTCCGGGTCCGCACCAGGCGGCTCCCGTGCCGCCCCCGCCGGACACCACCGGCCACGTACCGCTGCCGCCCGGCGGCCCCGTGGCCGTGCCCAGCGTGCCGCCTGCCGCGTCCACCGCGCCCGACCCGGCCACGACCACCCTGGCGGTGCTGCTCATCGGACCCGCGGGAGCCGGCAAGACCAGCGTCGCCAAGTACTGGGCGGACCACCGCCGGGTCCCCACCGCCCACATCAGCCTCGACGACGTCCGCGAATGGGTCCGCTCCGGCTTCGCCGACCCCCAGACCGGGTGGAACGAGAACTCCGAGGCCCAGTACCGCCTCGCCCGCCGCACCTGCGGCTTCTCCGCCCGCAACTTCCTCGCCAACGGCATCTCCTGCATCCTCGACGACGCGGTCTTCCCGGACCGCCCCGTCGTCGGCCTCGGCGGCTGGAAGCGGCACGTCGGCCCCGGCCTGCTCCCGGTCGTCCTCCTGCCGGGCCTGGACATCGTCCTGGAGCGCAACGCCGAACGCAGCGGCAACCGGCGGCTCACCGACGAGGAGGTCGCCCGCATCCACGGCCGTATGGCCGGCTGGTACGGCTCGGGTCTCCCGATCATCGACAACTCCACGCTGGACATACCGGAAACCGCCCAGGTCCTGAACGAGGTCCTGACCCGTTCCATAGCAAGCCCGCCGAACTGGTAGCGAGAGGGAGACCGGGGAGCGCCCGAAGGGGCGCGGGGAACTGCGCGACCAGCCCCACCGGCGGCCGGACGGCGCACAACCTCCAGTCGCCCCCCGCAGACCGACCGCCCTCGCTTCCCCACTCGGCCTCTCCCGAGCGGCGCCCCCCGAGCGGAGCTCTTACGCTCGGCCCATGTCAGAGGTGTACGCGGCCCGCCGGACGCGCCTACGAGAACGCTGCAACGCGGGCGGCAGCGCGGCGGCGCTCGTCTCCCGGCCCGCCAACGTGCGCTATCTCGCGGGCGCGGCCCCGCACGGCGCCGTGCTGCTGCTCGGCAAGACCGAGGATCTGCTGGTCTGCTCGGGCCCGCCGGACGACCGGCCGACGGACGGCGTCCGGCCCGACGACTCCCTGCCGGTGCGGGCGCTGCCCGGACCCGGCGGTGACCCGGCCGTCGCGGCCACCGGCCTCGCCGCGGCCCAGGGGGCCGAGTCCCTCGCCACCGAGGACCACCACCTCACCGTGGTCCGGCACCGCGCCATGCACTCGGTCGCACCCCGGCTGCGCCTGACCGACCTCGGTCAGGCGGTCGAGCAGCTCCGGGTGGTCAAGGACGAGGAGGAGATCTCCTGCCTGCGCATCGGCGCCGAGATCGCCGACCAGGCCCTCGGCGAACTCCTGGAGTCCATCCTGGTCGGCCGCACCGAGCGGCACCTCGCCCTGGAGCTGGAGCGCCGGCTGGTCGACCACGGCGCCGACGGCCCCGCCTTCCCCACCTCCGTCGGCACGGGCCCGAACTCGGGGCGCCGCGGCCACCGCCCCACCGACCGGCGCGTGGAGGAGGGCGACTTCCTCTCCGTCTGCCTGGGCGCGACCTACCGCGGCTACCGCTGCGAGATCGGCCGTACGTTCGTCATCGGCACCTCGCCGGCCGACTGGCAGATCGAACTGTACGACCTCGTCTTCTCCGCCCAGCGGGCCGGCCGGGAGGCCCTCGCACCCGGCGCCGCCTGCCGCGATGTCGATCGCGCCGCCCGCCAGGCACTGGACTCGGCCGGGTACGCGGAGAACCTTCCGACCCTCACCGGCCACGGTGTCGGACTCGAAATCGACGAGGACCCGCAGTTGGCCCCCGCGGCCATGGGTAAACTGGACGCTTGTGTGCCGGTCACCGTCGAACCGGGGGTCCACCTCCCGGGCCGGGGCGGGGTCCGGATCGATGACACGCTCGTCGTGCGCCCCGAGGCGGACGGCGGACCCGAGCTACTCACCATCACGACCAAGGAGCTGCTCGCGCTCTAGCCTTCGCGCTGCGCGCCTGCCCGCCCCGAGGTCGTCCACGTCAGTCCAGTCCAGGAGATTCCGCAACCGTGGCTTCCACGAACGACCTCAAGAACGGCATGGTGCTCAAGCTCGAAGGCGGCCAGCTCTGGTCCGTCGTCGAGTTCCAGCACGTCAAGCCCGGCAAGGGCCCTGCCTTCGTGCGCACCAAGCTCAAGAACGTGCTCTCCGGCAAGACCGTCGACAAGACCTTCAACGCCGGCGTCAAGGTCGAGACGGCCACTGTCGACAAGCGTGACATGCAGTTCTCCTACATGGACGGCGAGTACTTCGTCTTCATGGACATGGAGACCTACGACCAGCTGCACGTCGACCGCAAGGCCGTCGGCGACGCCGCCAACTTCCTGATCGAGGGCTTCACCGCCACCGTCGCCCAGCACGAGGGCGAGGTGCTCTTCGTCGAGCTGCCCGCCGCCGTCGAGCTGACCATCCAGGAGACCGAGCCCGGCGTCCAGGGCGACCGCTCCACCGGCGGCACCAAGCCCGCCACGCTGGAGACCGGCTACCAGATCCAGGTCCCGCTCTTCATCACCACCGGTGAGAAGATCAAGGTCGACACCCGCTCGAGCGACTACCTCGGCCGGGTGAACAGCTAACCGTGGCTGCCCGCAACACGGCCCGCAAGCGCGCCTTCCAGATCCTCTTCGAGGGCGATCAGCGCGGCGCCGACGTCCTGACGGTACTCGCCGACTGGGTCCGGCACTCCCGGTCCGACACCCGGCAGCCGCCGGTGAGCGAGTACACGATGGAGCTGGTCGAGGGCTACGCCGAGCGCGCGCAGCGCATCGACGAGCTCATCGCCCAGTACTCGGTCGGCTGGACGCTCGACCGCATGCCGGTCGTCGACCGCAACATCCTGCGCCTGGGCGCGTACGAGCTGATCTGGGTCGACGCGACCCCGGACGCCGTCGTCCTGGACGAGATGGTGCAGCTGGCGAAGGAGTTCTCCACGGACGATTCGCCCGCGTTCGTCAACGGACTGCTCGGCCGGCTGAAGGACCTCAAGCCCTCGCTGCGTCGCGACGAGAGCTGAGAGAGGCGCCGGGACCGACAGAGGGAAAGACCCCCACCGCGCCGGAGGGCCCGCAGCAGGCGCGCTGCGGGCCCTCCGGCGCGGTCACGCCGCACCGCCCGGCCTGAGCCCCGGCGGCACGTTTCTGCTGAGGCGGTCGTGCCTCAGACCTCCTCGTGGGACGCCACGGCGCGCCGCGCGTCCGCGTCCAGGACACCCCAGCTGATCAGCTGCTCGGTGAGGACCGAGGGCGACTGGTCGTAGATGACGGCGAGCGTGCGCAGGTCGTCCTGGCGGATCGAGAGCACCTTGCCGTTGTAGTCACCGCGCTGCGACTGGATCGTGGCCGCGTAACGCTGCAGCGGGCCCGCCTTCTCGGCCGGCACCGTGGCCAGCTGTTCCAGGTCCAGGACCAGCTTCGGCGGCGGCTCGGCGGCACCGCCCGGGGTGGTGCCCGGCAGCAGCTCCTGCACGGGAACGCCGTAGAAATCCGCCAGCTCGGCGAGGCGCTGCACGGTGACGGCACGGTCGCCGCGCTCGTACGAACCGACCACGACGGCCTTCCAGCGGCCCTGGGACTTCTCCTCGACACCGTGGAGGGAAAGGCCCTGCTGGGTGCGGATGGCCCGGAGCTTGGCCCCGAGCTGTTTGGCGTATTCGCTGGACATATGGCTCCCCGGACAAGGTGTCGACGCGGCCTGCTGTGTTGCGTGCCGCTCGGCTGGTAACTCACTGTGAGGTTACGCAGCGTTACTCTCCTGCGTCAAGCCGAATGGTCCGCACCGGCTCTTCCGTGGTATCCGCGATCCGTTACTCCGAGCGGGTGACGCGGACGCGGCACAAGGGTGACGGGGGAGTGTTCGGGGTGCCGTCGGAGGCGCTCTTGTGAGCCTGATACCGTAGGTGGCGCATATCCGACGTCCTTTAACGTCCGTCCCGTGAGGCGGAGAAGGAGGTCCGTTTCTTATGGACAAGCGGCAGAACCATCAGCAGGACGTGCGGCAGAACGCACGCGAGAACACCCCGCCGGACACGCGGTCCGAAGCGCGGCCCGTTCTCGAAGGGCCCGACATCGCACGGGTCCTGACCCGCATCGCCCACGAGATCGTCGAACGCGCCAAGGGCGCCGACGACGTGGTGCTCCTCGGCATTCCGACCCGGGGTGTCTTCCTGGCCCGGCGGCTCGCCGAAAAGCTCGAGCAGATCACCGAGCGCAAGATGCCGGTCGGCTCGCTCGACATCACCATGTACCGCGACGACCTGCGCATGCACCCGCCGCGTGCGCTGGCCCGCACCGAGATTCCCGGTGACGGCATCGACGGCCGGCTGGTCGTCCTGGTCGACGACGTGCTCTTCTCCGGCCGCACCATCCGGGCCGCCCTCGACGCGCTGAACGACATCGGCCGCCCGCGCGCGGTGCAGCTCGCGGTCCTCGTCGACCGCGGTCACCGCGAACTGCCCATCCGCGCCGACTACGTCGGCAAGAACCTCCCCACGTCACTGCGGGAGACGGTCAAGGTCCAGCTCGCCGAGGAGGACGGTCGCGACACCGTGCTGCTCGGCGCGAAGCCGGCCGCCCCGGGCGCCCACCACTAGCACCTCGCGAACGCGTACCGCCGTGCCGTACGCCCGCCCGGTGTGCCCACGCGCGCGCCCGGCCGCCCGAATTATCCCGTTCTTCCGCATGAATTGCCTTACGGAGCCTGACAGATGCAGCGTCATCTCATCTCGGCCGCCGACCTCACCCGCGACGACGCCGTCCTGATCCTCGACACCGCCGAGGAGATGGCCCGGGTCGCCGACCGGCCGATCAAGAAACTGCCCACCCTGCGCGGCCGTACCGTCGTCAACCTCTTCTTCGAGGACTCGACGAGGACCCGGATCTCCTTCGAGGCCGCCGAGAAGCGCCTGTCCGCGGACGTCATCAACTTCACCGCCAAGGGTTCGAGCGTCTCCAAGGGCGAGTCCCTGAAGGACACCGCCCAGACCCTGGAGGCCATGGGCGTCGACGCGGTCGTCATCCGGCACGGCGCCTCCGGCGCGCCGTACCGCCTGGCCACCTCCGGCTGGATCGACGCCCACGTCATCAACGCCGGCGACGGCACCCACCAGCACCCCACCCAGGCCCTGCTGGACGCGTTCACCATGCGCCGCCGCCTGGTCGGCCGCGACGCCGGCCTCGGCAAGGACCTGGACGGGCGCCGGATCACCCTCGTCGGCGACATCCTGCACAGCCGGGTCGCCCGTTCCAACGTCGACCTGCTGCACACCCTCGGCGCCGAGGTCACCCTCGTCGCGCCGCCCACCCTGCTGCCGGTCGGCGTGGAGACCTGGCCCTGCGAGGTCTCGTACGACCTCGACTCGACGCTGACCAAGTCCGACGCGGTGATGCTGCTGCGCGTGCAGCGCGAGCGCATGAACGCCGCGTTCTTCCCGACCGAGCGCGAGTACACCCGGCGCTACGGCCTCGACGGCGACCGCATGGCCAAGATGCCCGACCACGCCATCGTGATGCACCCCGGCCCGATGGTCCGCGGCATGGAGATCACCGCGGAGGTCGCCGACTCCGACCGCTGCACCGCCGTCGAGCAGGTCACCAACGGCGTGTCCATCCGGATGGCCGTCCTGTACCTGCTGCTCGGCGGCAACGAACCCGCCGCGACCCACGCCCGCACCACCGAGGAGAAGTAAGACAGATGAGCAAGACCCTGATCCGCGGTGCGAAGGTGCTCGGCGGCGAGCCGCAGGACGTGCTGATCGACGGCTCCGTCATCGAGGCGGTCGGCCGCGGCCTGTCCGCCGACGGCGCCGAGGTCGTCGAGGCCGACGGCAAGGTGCTGCTGCCCGGCCTGGTCGACCTGCACACCCACCTGCGCGAGCCCGGCCGCGAGGACTCCGAGACCGTCCTGACCGGCACCCGCGCGGCGGCGACCGGCGGCTACACCAACGTCTTCGCCATGGCCAACACCTTCCCGGTCGCCGACACCGCCGGCGTCGTCGAGCAGGTCTGGCGGCTCGGCAAGGAGTCCGGCTACTGCGACGTGCAGCCCATCGGCGCCGTCACCGTCGGCCTGGAGGGCAGCAAGCTCGCCGAGCTGGGCGCCATGCACGAGTCCGCGGCCGGCGTCACCGTCTTCTCCGACGACGGCAAGTGCGTCCACGACGCCGTGATCATGCGCCGCGCCCTGGAGTACGTGAAGGCCTTCGGCGGCGTCGTCGCCCAGCACGCCCAGGAGCCCCGGCTGACCGAGGGCGCCCAGATGAACGAGGGCGTCGTCTCCGCCGAGCTGGGCCTCGGGGGCTGGCCGGCCGTCGCCGAGGAGTCGATCATCGCCCGGGACGTGCTGCTCGCCGAGCACGTCGGCTCCCGCGTCCACATCTGCCACCTGTCCACGGCGGGCAGCGTCGAGATCGTCCGCTGGGCCAAGTCCCGCGGCATCGACGTCACCGCCGAGGTCACCCCGCACCACCTGCTCCTCACCGACGAGCTGGTCCGCTCCTACAACCCGGTCTACAAGGTCAACCCGCCGCTGCGCACCGAGCGCGACGTGATGGCCCTGCGCGAGGCGCTCGCCGACGGCACGATCGACATCGTCGCCACCGACCACGCCCCGCACCCGCACGAGGACAAGGACTGCGAGTGGGCCGCCGCCGCCATGGGCATGGTGGGCCTGGAGACCGCGCTGTCGGTGGTCCAGGAGACCATGGTGGACACGGGCCTGCTGGACTGGGCCGGCGTCGCCGACCGGATGTCCGTCAAGCCCGCGCAGATCGGACAGGCCACCGGACACGGCCGTCCCGTCTCGGCTGGTGAGCCCGCCAACCTCACCCTCGTCGACACGGCATACCGTGGCCAGGTGGACCCCGCGGGCTTCGCCTCGCGCAGCCGCAACACCCCCTACGAGGGGCGTGAGCTGCCGGGCCGTGTGACGCACACGTGGCTGCGGGGCAAGGCCACGCTCGTCGACGGGAAGCTCACGTGACACCTGTAATCCTACTGGCCGCCGAGAAGGAATCGGCGGAAGTGACCGACTGGGCCGCCCGCATCGGCTGGGTCGTCGGCCTCGGCCTGTTCGTCGCGCTCGTCTACTGGCTGATGCGCGAGGGCTGGAAGTGGCGCAGCACCCTCCAGGGCGACCTGCCCGAGCTGCCCACCGCGCCGGAACAGCCGGGCCCGGCCAGACTGACGATGAGCGGCCGCTACCACGGCTCCACCAGCGCCGGGCAGTGGCTGGACCGCATCGTGGCGCACGGCCTGGGCACCCGCAGCCGGGTCGAGCTCACGCTGACGGACGCGGGCCTGGACGTCGTACGCCCCGGCGCGAACGACTTCTTCGTCCCCGTCACGGCGCTGCGCGAGGCCCGGCTCGACAAGGGCATCGCCGGCAAGGTGCTCACCGAGGGCGGCCTGCTGGTCGTCACCTGGGAGCACGGCGACAAGCTGATCGACTCCGGCTTCCGCTCCGACCACGCGGCCGAGCACAACGAGTGGGTCGAGACACTGAACGACATGATCAAGAAGACGGAAACGGAAGGCGCACGATGACGACCTCCACCCGGGGAGCTGTGAAAACTCCCGCCGTACTCGTCCTGGAGGACGGCCGGATCTTCCGCGGCCGTGCCTACGGGGCCGTGGGGGCCACCTTCGGCGAAGCCGTGTTCTCCACCGGCATGACCGGCTACCAGGAGACCCTCACCGACCCGTCGTACCACCGCCAGGTGGTCGTGATGACCGCCCCGCACGTGGGCAACACCGGCGTCAACGACGAGGACATGGAGTCCAAGAAGATCTGGGTCTCCGGCTACGTCGTGCGCGACCCCGCGCGCGTGCCCTCCAACTGGCGCTCCACGCGCTCACTGGACGAGGAGCTGGCCGCCCAGGGCGTCGTCGGCATCTCCGGCATCGACACCCGCGCCCTCACCCGCCACCTGCGCGAGCGCGGCGCCATGCGCGTCGGCATCTTCAGCGGGGACGCGATCCAGGACGACGCCGCGCTGCTGGCCCGCGTCCAGGAAGCCCCCGAGATGACCGGCGCCGACCTCTCCGCCGAGGTCGCCACCACCGAGGCGTATGTCGTCCCGGCGGTCGGCGAGAAGAGGTTCACCGTCGCCGCCGTCGACCTCGGCATCAAGGGCATGACCCCGCACCGGATGGCCGAGCGTGGCATCGAGGTGCACGTGCTGCCGGCGACGGCGACCGTCGAGGACGTCTACGCGGTCGAGCCGGACGGTGTGTTCTTCTCCAACGGCCCCGGTGACCCGTCCACCGCCGATCACCCGGTTTCCGTGATGCGGGGTGTCCTGGAGCGTGGCACCCCGTTGTTCGGGATCTGCTTCGGGAACCAGATCCTGGGCCGTGCGCTGGGCTTCGGGACCTTCAAGCTGAAGTACGGGCATCGGGGCATCAACCAGCCGGTGCAGGACCGTACGACCGGCAAGGTCGAGGTGACCGCGCACAACCACGGGTTCGCGGTCGA
>NZ_JBNGGE010000026.1:0-109885 GCF_049975785.1 Streptomyces sp. WG7 | reverse complement strand
CACGAAGCATTCCTCGGGCTGGCGGTCTGCGTGATCACCTACCGCCACGTTCAACGGCTTTGTTAGGGACAGTAAGCCAGCAGGATCGGTGACGGCGTTCTTACCGGCACCCCGACACGGGTCCTCGCCGCCTCCGGGCCTGCGCGGCTTCGGCCGGCGGGAACGACCGGCGGGACGGCCGGCCATGCCGGTGAGGATGGACGGTGGTCATCGAGTCACGTGGACTGGCCGGACAGGCGTATGACCGGTTGGTCAAGCAAGCGGCTTGCGGTAACGGACGTACTCGTTCTGCCGCCGGAACCCCACGCTCTCGTAGAGATCGTAGGACCGGTGCGGATTTGCCGTGCCCGTGAACAGCCGCGCAGTCGTTGCACCCCGCTCGCGAAGAGTCCGCAGCCCGTCCAGCAGCAGGACCCGGCCGATTCCCAGGCGTCGTTGGTCCGTCCGGACACTCAGCTCTTCGACCTCGCCCACCGTGTGGTGGTGACGGCGGAGGGAGCAGAGGGCGACGCCGACCATGTCCTGCCCGTTCCAGGCGGCTCTCCAGCATGCCGGGTCAGCGGTGTCGACGAAGTCCTGGAAAGTCCATTTCTGGGTGAACCCGGTGTCCGCATACGAATCGACGACCGTCCTCCAGGCTGCGCGGTAGTGGCTTGTCCCGATCGGCCCCGTCCGTATCCCGGCCGGCAGTTCGCTGCCCAGCAGTTCGGGCACCTGCCAAAGATCGCCCAGCTTCAGCTCGACCAGGCTGAAGACACGTCGGTAGTCGGCTGCGAGCAGTAGCGCGGTGGCGTCCTGTTCGGAGGCCGCGGCGTTCGCGCCGATCACTGCCGTGCGGGCCGTTCCATGCTGTTCGACGAGCCGGCGGATCCGCTCTTCGGCCCAGCTCAGCATGGCTGAGCCGATGCCCTGACGGCGATGTTCGGGCAAGAGGTGGCCGCGGTGCAGGTACAGCCACGTGTCGTCCCGCTCCTGCCACCACCGGATCGTCGAGTAGCCGACGACGCTCCCGTCGTGTACCACCAGGATCTGGTTCTTGGACGGCTCCTCCAGCTTGGCGGAGGCTTCGGCGATCTCGGCCGCGGTCGGGAGCCCTTCCACAACCGAATGGGCGTCGATCCGGTCCCGTTCAGCACACCCCAGCCGCACCGCGGCCATGGGGCCGTGGTCTTCGTCGCCGCGATACGGCCGGAACTCGAAGCCGACCGGAAGGGTTTGTCCTGGTGCGTCGTCCGACATGGTCGGATGATCTCGGACTTCGGCGAAGGTCCGCCACCCTTTTCGTGCCGCAGTCGTCCGTGGCCGTTCAACGAGCGTCGGCCGCGTTCGAAGCGGGCCCCGGCGCGGACGGGGGCGACGGGACGGGATGCGTTCGCGGCCCGCCACCGCTGCTGGGCGGACTCGACGAGCTTGACGGGTCACCGCTGCTCCGTGGCATCGAGCTGGTGCGGGACGGCGCCGGCACGCAGTTCGCTCAGGTCGGGGATGTGGTGGTAGAGGGTGGTGGAGGGTGCCCGGAGAGACGCCCAGCAGCTTGGTTTGAGGGCCCTGCGGGGGCGCCGGGAGCCATCGTCCGGTGATCTTCAGAAAGCGTTTGGAGGTCATCGGCGCTGGGGCGTGCTTGATGCCTCACGCCTCGATGCGGCTCAGCGCTTGCATGGCCTCGCGCTCCATGCGCGAAAGATCGCCGAGGATCGTACCGGCCTGTACGAGAAGCTGCGTCTCGCCCGATTCGCCGGCCTTCTTGATCAGTGCTGCTACTTCCGGCCACAGGGCGGCTGCCTCGGTGTACAGCGTGTGGCCGGTGCGCAGGTGGCTGCTGTCGAGCAGGCCGGTGCATTCGGCGAGGAAGTCACGGTAGAGGTTGCGGAACAGGGCGCCGCCGGTGCCGGCCTTCTCCATCAGGAGGGCGGCCTGTGGCAGGTCTCGCTGCGGGACATCGGCGCGCTGGAGCCATGTGCGTACCAGCTTGCCGGCCTTCTCGATGCCTCGGTGGCCGAGGTTGGCGATGGGCGGGTGGAGGAAGGCGTCGGCGCAGGCGGTGATGGCGGGGACGATCTGGCCCTGTGGGGAAGGCAGGTTCGCCGGTGCGGTGAGTGTGAAGGAGCGGTGTTTGGCGGCCATCGGGCCGCGTGCGGCTCTGGCCTGGGCGAGGCTGGTCAGGCTGGTGGACACCGCTCCGCCTTGCTGGTCGGTGTCCACCAGGTAGGCCTTGTGGCCGTCGTAGCCGTACATGGCCACGATGTGACCGCCGAAGTGGACCTTCGAGCCGAAGTAGTCCAGGTAGTAGCTGTCGAGCTGTAGTCCGACGGGGTGGCCGGCGTCGAGGGAGGCCAAGACGTTGAGCCATGCCTTGCGCGGGGATGTGGTCTCCTGGGCCAGGAGCTCCAGCTGGAGTCTGTCGGCCAGGTTCTTGGTGAGGTCGAAAGGCTTGCTCCGTCCCCCGAGGAAGGGGAAGCCCATGTTCTTGCTGTCCCAGTAGACGAAGGACAGACCGGAGCCGAGGCCGAAGAGCATGGGCTCGGACAGATCGAGTCCTTGGTGCCGCAGTAACACCCCCAGGGCTGTCGTCTCGCAGTGCTGCGTGCCGCGGGCATCGATGTCCATCACCTTGGTCATGCCATGCTCTCCTGCTTGGTCATGTGGACGGGGATCGTCAGTCGGGTCATCAGTTCTTCTTGTGGTGCCTCTGCCGGTCCGACGAGATAGGCCTCGCGTACGGGTGCTCGCGGGCGCAGGCCGCGCTCGTGGAGGGTGGCGAAGAGCGCGTTGTAGGCCAAGGGCAGTTGGGCGTAGGACCCGACGTGCAGGGTCTCGGCAACGAGCCCGGCGGGCAGCACCTCGAATTCCAGGCCGGGCAGGCCTTCCTGCTGCGGGGTCTGCGCTCCGACGGCGATCTCCATCCCCTCTTCCAGATCCAGCGGGTACAGCCCCCACAGCGGCGGCTCCCACACGATTCCCGTCCTACCGAGCACGGGCAGCAGTCGCCCTACGCACCCCTCGACCTCGTCTCCGATGTCCACAGGGGTGCAGACCGCTCGCACCACCGCCAGCCGTCGCTCCGGCTCCCGGCTCATCGTCACCTCATAGCCGGGCAGACCGCCCTCCGCCAGCCGCTCCAGCATCTCCAGCCGGGCCTGGTCCCTGCGGATCCGCTCGGCCAGCCGGTCCCGCTCGGCGCGCAGGATCCGTGCCCTGCGCTCAGGCTCGGCAGCCAGCGCCTGGGCGATCACGGCCAGGGGAAGATCCATCTCGCGCAGCAGCGCGATGGTCAGGGCATCACGCGCCTGTTCGGGTGCGTAATAGCGGTAGCCCGAGCCGGCGTCCACGCGGACCGGAGCCAGCAGCCCCATTTCGTCGTAGTGCCGTAGCTGCTTGACGCTGAGGCGGCACATGCGGGCGAAGCGCCCGATGGTGAGAAGTTCGTCTTGCACGCCACCATGGTGGACTCTCCCACCGTGGGAGAGTCCAGCGCTGTGTCAATGGCCTCTAGCACGTCCTGTTCGCTGCCGTCATCGCTACGACCGTCCGGGTCATACAGCGGGCAATGGCCCCGGCAGCGTCCGCTGAGGGCGATGCCGAGCGAGGGCAGGACACTGCTCGGGCAGCGAGACGGCGTACAGCCGACTGGGCTTGTCGTCCGTCGGCTTCACCGCCATGCCGCCGCCCCGTCGTCATGCCGCCGCACTTCGGACAGGCGTGCTTGCCCGGCTGTCGGTTGGCAACCGGAAGCAGCCTGCTGAAGGTGTTTCGCGTGGCCACCGGGCGGTCCGCCGGAGGGCCCGGGGGTGGTGCGTCAGTCCGAGGCGCCGCTGCGCCGGGCGTAGGCGCGGGCGGCGCGGGCACGGTCGCCGCAGCGTGTGGAGCACCAGTGGCGCCGGCCGTGGGTGCGCAGGAGGAACCGGTCGCAGGGGGCTGATCCGCAGGCGGCGAGGATGTCGGCGTCGGGACCGGTGAGCAGGTCGGCGGCGTCGGCGGCGAGGGTCGCCAGTGCGTGGTTGACGGCCTGGTCGGTGGGGTGCGCCTGGACGCGGCGCAGCCCCCGGGCCCCGTCCCAGGCGAGGAGGGGGGCGGTGGGCACGGCCGTGAGGGCCTCGTTCACCGCGCGCAGGGATTCCTCGGGCGGGGTGGTGGTGTCGACGCGGGCGGCGAACAGGGCGCGGATGTGGGCGCGCAGCGTGCGCATCCGCTGTGCGCACACCTCGTACAGCTGTACGTCCGGGGTGGTCAGGTCGTGGGCGGCGAGCCAGCGCATGGCGGATTCCGGGGCGGCGAGCAGGTCGTAGCTCTGGCTGGCGGGCAGGGTGGCGGCGGTGTCGGCGAAGTCCAGGGAGCGGTACCGGTCGGCACCCGGTGCCGGGGGCAGAGCGGTCGGTGCCACGTCGGTGGCCAGGGTGTCATCCACGCCCCTCATGGTAGCGCTTGCATTTTTCCGTGATACCTGCCTAGCCTGGAATCACGTTAAACACAGATTTTTTTCGTGAGAAATGGAGACGTGATGTCCCAGCTCAACGCCAACCAGTTCCCGGTCCGCACGTTCGGCGGTCCGACCGCCCTGTTCGAGTACGGCGGCCTGCGCTTCCTGACCGACCCGACCTTCGACGGCCCCGGCGACTACGCCTCGCCCGGTGGCCCCACCCTGACCAAGACCGCCCCCTCCACCACCACACCCGCCGAGCTCGGCCCCATCGACGTGGTCCTGCTCTCCCACGACGAGCACGCCGACAACCTCGACACCTCCGGCCGCGCCCTGCTCGCCGACGTCCCCCTCACCCTCACCACCCCCGGCGGCGGCGAGCGCCTCGGGGCGAAGGCCAAGGGCCTGGCCGACTGGGAGTCGACCGAGCTGGAGCGCCCGGGCGGCGGCACCATCACTGTGACCGGGGTCCCGGCCATCCACGGCCCCGGCGCGCGCGAGGAGATCGAGCCCTTCGCCGGCCAGGTCGTCGGCTTCGTCCTGACGGGCGAGGGCCTGCCCACGGTCTACGTCAGCGGCGACAACGCCTCGCTCGACGCGGTCAGGGAGATCGCCGACCGCTTCGCCCCGATCGACACCGCCCTCCTGTTCGCCGGCGCCCCCCGCTTCCCCATGCTCTTCGACGGCAACCTGATCGTCCTGGACAGCGCCCAGGCCGCCGAGGCCACCCGGATTCTGGACGCCCGCCGCGTCGTCCCCGTCCACCACGACAGCTGGGCCCACTTCACCGAGGGCCGCGACGAGCTGGAGGCAGCCTTCGCCGCCGCGGGCCTGACCGACCGCCTGGACCGGGACTGGACGCAGCGCGCCTGAGCCCGGACCGCAGCTCAGGAACCGAGACCTCGTGCCGGGGTCGGGGCTCCCCACACACCGAGCCCCGACCCCGGGAGCAATCCTCGCGGCGTCCCCTGCGCCGTGCCAGAACGACAGAGAAGGACCCGATCACATGTCCACCGGAACCAACGCCGGCCTCGTGCACCGCTTCTACCAGGCCCTTCAGCAGGGCGACTACGACACGCTCACCGGCATGTTCCACCCGGACTTCGTCTTCTACCCCCAGATCGACAACCCCCGGCCCGGCGCTGCAGGGTTCGTCGACGCGGAGAAGAAGCACGTCGACGCCTTCCCCGGCATCCGCCTGACGGTCCTCGACACCGTCGCCGAAGCCGACAAGGTCGGCGCCTACGTCGTGGTCGAAGGGGACCAGGGCGGCGACTACTACGGCATCCCCCCACGCGGAGCGCACGTACGTTTTTCCATGTTCAACCTGTTCACGTTCAAGGACGGGAAGATCATCGAGAAGCGGGCCCACTACAACTTGGCCGACATCATGGACCAGCTCACGGCCGGCTCCGCCGCCTGACGGCACGGGCCTCGACAGGGCCACGCCCTGCGCCCCTCCACCGCCGCCCACCGACGGCGCGCGCCTGGAGCGAAACGCCGAGTACGACGACCGCAGCACGGTGCGGACCCGGGCCTTGTAGCGGGCCTCGTTCGCCGCGACCTCCGCTGCCAACGCCTTGAGGGTCTTCTCTCCGCCGACCACCGGGAAGATCACCCGCCGCACGGTGCCGGACGGCTCCGACAGGGCCGCCTCCGCGACCCGCAGCAGCATCGCCTCCTTGCCGCGGACCTTCTTCAGCTCCGCCCCCAGCTCCTTCTCGACCCGCCGCTCCGCACGCGTGTTGATCTTCAGTACGAGCTGGATGAACAAGTCCACCAGCGAGTCGGTGATCTCCGTCTGCCGCACGTGGCACAGCGTGGCCAGCAGTGTCAGGCGCCGCGGCAGCTTCATCCGCTCCAGGTTCGCCGGGTATTCCTTCGATGCCCGCGCCCGCCAGGCGTCCACCAGCTTCTCCGACACGTCCGCGAACAGGCACCCCACGACCGAGATCACTCGTTCAGCTCAACGAGGCGCCGGGCCAGGAGAAACGAGCACCAGGGCAATCACACAGCGCTACATGTCCGTTCGCCGTAGCTATACGAGAACAGGGCCGAGGAGCCATTCCACCAGCTTGCAACTCGAGATCTCGGTGAATGAGTGAGAACGAGTTCTGCGGCCCGGGCCCGGGCCCGGCGGGGCAGGGGCCTGGTCTTGCCCGTGGGTGTCTCCTGGTCGCCGTCCGGTGGTCAGGTGAGGCCGGCGGTGGCGTTGTCCTCCCAGCCGTCGACCCGCTGGAAGTATCCGTTCATGGAGCGGGAGTGCCGGGCCCATCCGCCCTGGTCGGCGATCGCCACGGCGTCCTTCCCGCGCCTGCGGGCTGTCGTGGCCAGGCCGATGCGGAGGGAGTGGCCGGTCCAGGCAAGCGGGATGCCGGCGCGGACGCTGATCCGCTTCACGGCCCGGGTGACGGAGTCGGGGACCATGCCGCCCGTGACGTTGCCGTGCCGGTCGACGCCGACGAACGCGGAGGCCTCCGGCTCCGACCAGCGCGGCGCGGCCTCGGCGGCGAGGCGGGTCCGGTACGCCTTCCACGCCTCCACCGGGCAGATTCCGGGTCCTGCTGGTAGTTGATCTTCGCGTCACGCACGCTGTGCCTGGTCTTGCCGGTGAGTACCGACACGACCAGCCCGCGCGGGGTGTGGGCGACGTCCCCGGCGAGGAGGACGGCGGGGTCCTGGGCACGCGAGGCGTAGTGGAAGCCGGTCAGGACGAGCGCCTTGTCCCGGGCCCCGGCCAGGGTGTCGGGGCGGGCCCTCGCCACCCGGTACAGGTCGGGGACCTCGGCCGCGACCGCCTGGCCCCGGCCGCGCCGCTCCCCCGCCTTCAGCAGTTCCACGGCTGCCGCCTCCAGCGTCGCCCGGGCCTGCCCCTGGTCGTCCCGGCTCACCTCCGCACCACGGCGGCGCAGCTCCACGACGGCCCCGGCGAGGATCGTGCTCGCCGACGACGCGGCGTAGCCCTTCCCGTCCACCCGGCCCCGGTCCAGCAGCCACACGACGAACGCCACCAACGCGCCGCGCGTGGCCTCCAGTTCGGGGAACTCCTGCGCTCCGCAGAACTTCTCCATACGGTTTCCGGCGTGCGGTGGCCATACTCCATGGAGAACCCGGAGAACTGGGTAAGAATCTGACGGAAGGGATCTCGTGAGGATCACGATCGAGGGCGCGGACAAGGAGTTCGCCGAGAAGCTCGTCACGCTTGCCGCAGCGCACCACGCGGAGCTGACCGTCACGACCGTCGACACCGACTGGACCGTCGAGCGCGCCACGCGCTACCTGCGCTCGCTGACCGCCGGCGCCCGCAGGTTCGCCGAGATGGTCATCGTCGACGGCGACGGCTACATCGGCGCGGACCGACTGCGCGCCGCCCTCGGGAAACTCAACGGCCCGACCGTCGCCCTGTCCCGCGCCATCCCGCGCGGCGTGCGCGAGGGCTGGTGGCCCGAAGGGATCAGCGCGCCCATCACGCCGGTGTGGGACCCGGACAACCCCAGCTGGCACAAGAACATCGCCTACGAGATGACCAGCGAGAACGTGCCCGTCTTCCGGGCCGCCATCGCCGCCCTGGCCACCGGCGAAGGGACCCCCAATCACCGGAGCCGCCCGCCCCCTGGAGCGAAGAGGCACCGTCCGCCTTCGCCGTGCCGCCCGGCCGGGACGCCGCCGACGACGCTCCGAAGACGCTGTTCGAGGGCGGCGTCGACGCGGGGACCGACACCCAGAAGCGAGCGTGAGCAGGAGGGATGAGGCAGGTCAAAGCGGGGTTGCGCGGCTAACCACCCGCTCCGGGAAAGTCGGCGCGGTCCGTCACCCGGCGGGCCCTGACCACCACCTCGCAGGAGTGATGCCGCCATGCCCGCCCTCGTCTCCCTCGCCCTCGACCAGAGCCTGGATCTTCTCGGGACGGCCCTGGGCCAGTGGCTGACCGTCATGCTTCTGGTCGCTGCCGCCGGCGGTACCTGGCTGTACCGACGGAGCCGGGCCACGGCGCCCGAGCCGCCCCGCGTCCGCCACTTCACCCTCCTGCGCACGGAGGGCGCCGACGGCGCGCCCGTACGGTACGAGACCACCCGGCCGACCGGAACCAAGATCCGGAACCAAGATCACTTCTTGGGTCGGCGGCCGCCAGCGCCTCTACGAACTGACAGACGTACAGCTGGAGGACGGAACGTACGCAGCCGAGCCCCTCGACCATTTCTGACCGTCGAGCGGAGGAGATGCGGCATCCGGCTCTGCGAAAGACCGCCTCGACGGATCTGGCACGCCCGGCAAACGGGAAACCAGCGCATTCACGGACGAGGTCCTCCTCCACGGAGCCCTGCTGGACACCGACGTCGAAGTCGTCTGCCCAACCCGGCCGACCAGGGCAAAGGCTTCGTCCCGCAACCGCAGACCTCCTTGATCGGGAGTTACACCGAACGATTTACAGTCCCTTGGTCTTCTCTTCACGGGTGTGTGGCCCGGTGGCCGAAGTACCGGTCCAGCTGGCGAGGAGGCTGAGGGCTTCGGCGGAGGGGGAGGCGGGTTCGGGGGTGTAGATGGTGAGGGTCTGTTCGGGGTCGCCTTCGACGGCCAGGACCAGGTAGTCGAGGGTGAGGTCGCCGACGAGCGGGTGGTGGAGGCGTTTGGTGCCGCTGGTGTGGGCTTGGACGTCGTGGTCGGCCCACATGCGGCGGAAGATGTCGCTGTGCAGGGACAGCTCTCCGATCAGCTCGGTGAGCTGCGGGTCGTCGGGGTGGCGTCCGGCGTACAGGCGCAGCATGGCCAGGCAGTCGCCGGCGACCCGCTCCCAGTCGGCGTACAACGCGCGGGCGGCCTGGTCGAGGAAGACGAAGCGGGCGAAGTTGCGCTCGCGGCGGGGCCGGGCTTCGAAGTCGGTGTACAGGGCGTGGGCCAGCCGGTTGGCGGCCAGGACGTCCGTGCGTCGTCCCTGGACCACCGCGGGGACGTCGAGTGAGTCCAGGGTGCGATAGAGGACCGGGTGGACCCGCTGGGGGGCGAGGGGGCGCTTGCGGCGGGCCCGAGTGGTGGCGGTGGGCTGGGCGAGGTCGAAGAGGTGGGCGCGTTCGGCGTCATCCAGGTGCAGGGCGCGGGCGACGGCCTCCAGGACGGTTTCGGAGACGCCCTGGGTGCGGCCCCGCTCCAGGCGGATGTAGTAGTCAACGCTGACCCCGGCGAGCTGGGCGACCTCCTCGCGGCGCAGCCCCGGCACGCGGCGGGAGCCGCCGTACGGGGCGAGGCCGGCCTGTTCGGGGGTGATCCGGGCCCGGCGGGTGCGCAGGAACTCGCGGATCTCGCTGCTGCGGTCCATGGGTCCCACGGTACGGCGGTACCCGGCAGGTCAGCGTGCTGAAGGGGGTACTGGCAGACCCCCGGAAGAGCGGTGCCCTCTTGAGCGGTCCACGGGACCTTCGCGGGTGGTTGTCTGGACAGCGGGCCCGGTGAACGGCACTGATCATTCGAAGAGTACGCGCCGTGACGGCACGTAGGAGATCGTCGCTGCCGCTGCCCGCCGTCTGCCCTTCACGCCGTACGTCTGGAGAGAGGACACCCCCGATGGCTTCGATACTGACCGGCACCGTCGCGCTCGTCACCGGCGCGAGCAGCGGTATCGGCGCCGCCACCGCCCGTCGGCTCGCCGAGCAGGGCGCCTCGGTGGCGCTCGTGGCCCGCCGCAAGGTCCGCCTGGAGGCTCTTGCCGCTGAGATCGAGCAGACGGGAGGCACCGCCACGGTGGTGGAAACGGACATCACCGACCGCATCCAGGCCGAGGGCGCGGTACAGCAGGTCGTCGAGCGGTTCGGACGGCTGGACACCCTGGTCAACAACGCTGGCCTGATGCTCCTGGGCCCCGTCGTCGGCGCGGACGCCGAGGAGTGGGACCGCATGATCGCCGTCAACGTCCAAGGCCTGCTCTACACCACTCGCGCCGCCCTGCCGCACCTGCTCAAGGCCGCCGAACAGGACCCGCGCCAGGTCGCCGACATCGTCAACATCGGCTCTGTCGCCGGCCGCGTGGCGAGCAAGGGCTTCGGCGTCTACAACGTCACCAAGTTCGGTGTGCACGCCTTCACCGAGTCCCTGCGCCAGGAAGTCACCCAGCGCCATGTGCGCGTCGGTGTCCTTGAGCCGGGCGCCGTGGAGAGCGAACTGGGCACGCACAACAAGCCCGAGATCCGCAGCGAACTGATCGACCCCTACTTCGAGGCGACCGAGGTCCTGGCCGCCGACGACATCGCCGACGCCGTCGCCTACATGGTCACCCGTCCCCGCCACGCCGCCATCGGCGAACTGTGGCTCATGCCCACCGAACAGGCATGAGCCCCTCCACTGCCGCACAGCCTGGCCAGCACAACTCACCGACTCCCCCCAACCCACCGGGTCCCCGCCTACGGAACCCGAAAGGAATCCCTCATGAGCAAGGTCATCTTCGTCACCGGTGCCGGACGCGGTCTGGGCACGGACATCGTCCGCCAGGCCCTCGCAGCCGGGCATCAGGTCGTCGCCACCGGCCGCCGCCCCGAGGAGGTCGAGAAAACCCTGGGCGGCTCGCAGGACAACCTCCTGGTCACCAAGCTGGACGTCACCAGACTGGACGACGCGCACACGGCCGCCCAGGCCGCGGTCGACCGCTTCGGCCGCATCGACGTCCTGATCAACAACGCCGGGAACTTCTTCGCCGGCTACTTCGAGGAGGTCCCCCCGGAGCACATGCGCCGGCAGATCGAGACCAACCTCTTCGGCCCGATGAACGTCACCCGCGCCGTCCTGCCCGTCATGCGCGCTCAGCGCGACGGCCACGTCATCACGACCTCCTCGCTCGCCGGTCAGGTCGGCACGGAGTTCACCTCCGCCTACGCGGCCTCCAAGTTCGCCGTCGAGGGCTGGATGGAAGCACTGCACCACGACATCGAGCCGTACGGCATCCGCACCACGATCGTGGAGCCCGGCTACTTCCGCACCGAGCTGCTCGTCGACGCCTCCACCACCTGGCCCGAGCCGACCATCGACGACTACGCCGAGCGCACCACCGCCACGGTCGAATCCTGGAAGAGCATCAACGGGCAGCAGCCCGGAGACCCCGCCAAGCTCGCCCACGCCCTGCTGACCCTCGCCGACCAGGACCAGCCGCCGCTGCGCTTCGTCGCCGGCGCCGACGCCATCGAGGGCGTCACCGCCAAGGCCCAGGAGCTTCTCGCACAGGTCGAAGCCTCTCGTGAGCTGGGCGGCAACCTCGGCCACGACGACGCTGCCTGAGCGGCAGCCCACCAGCGTGTGACCGCGGAGGCGCCGGACGGCCCTTACCCGAGCACGGATCAAGGACAGGTGCCATGAAACATGTCACCGAGACTCCCACCATGCAGGCCCCGGCCGAGCGGTTCACCGCGACGTCTACCTCGACAGGATCGAGGCGCCGTCTGAACCGTCCCGCCTGGCCGCCGCGCTGGTCCGCTTCACCCCGGGACCGGTCCAGGGCCTGGATCTGCGACTTCTCGTCCACCGAGAGCACCACCGCGCCCTCGGGCGGGTTGAAGTACAGACCCACGACGTCGTAGACCTTCTCCACGAACAACGGGTCCGTCGACAGCTTGAAGGTGTCGGCCAGATGCGGCTTGAGCTGGAACTGCCGCCAGACCCGGCCGCGTCCACTCGAGAGGCCGCTGTGCTGGGCCATCCACGTGCGTGACCGGTGGGTGGCATTCTTCGGCAGTTGTTCCAGCGTGGTGACCACCACCGCTTCCACCTGGTCGATGCTGACATTCGGTGGCCGGCCCGGCCGGGGCTCGTCGGCCGGCCCGGCCAGCCGTTCGGCGAGGAAGCGCCGCCGCCACTTGCGGACCGTGTCCGCGGTCACCCGCAGGTCCCGGGCGACCGCGACGATCGGCGGCACCTCCGGCCCCCGCGCAAGCCAACACGATTCGCGTCCGCAGGGCCAGAGCCTGAGTGGGTGTCACCCGACGTGTCCACCGCTCCAACACCGCCCGCTCGTCCTCAGACAGCAGCAACGGTTGCAGCTTCGGGCCCCGGCGACGACGGCCGCGGTGACGACCCCACGCCGCAGGAGGGATGACCGTGGGACTCTATTTCCAGAACAGCACGTCGAAGACTGTCTGGTTCGCTTACGCCTATTCGGACAGCGACTGCGCGTCGGAGGGCGACCCGTGGTCGAAGACCGGATGGTTCATGGTCACTCCGCACACGGATCTGAGGGTGCGTTCCGGCCCGGTCAACGGGGCGAAGTACTTCTTCTTCGCGGAGAATCAGGACAGAACTCTGAGCTGGGGTGGCGACTTCCTCACCCAACTTCCGGACCGGGCATTCGACTGGTGCTGGACCACGGGGAGCAGCGACTCCCGGCTGCTCGGCATGAAAAAGGTAATCGTGCCGGTGACCTCGATCAACCATACGATCAACGTCGTCGGTCCCTGACGGGTCGGCCGCGGCGCGGCTGCCGTGACGTCGGCCGGCAGGTGATGGTGGTCCTCCCGTTGCCGGCTCGCCCAAGTCAGGACAGTATTCCCAGGTGGCTGGCCTGGACATGGTCTCGCGCGGCATACTCGACGCATGGCTGGCATCGAGATCGACGACACCACCGCGGACGCGCTGCGGGCCCTGGCCGACGCCGCGGGGCTGCCGCTGGACGCCTACCTCGCGCAGGTGGCCGAGGAGAAGCGGCGCGAGCGGGCGCTGGCCGAGGGCGCGGAGATCTTCCGGCGGGTCACCGGCGACCCGGAGACGGTCGCCGCGTTCGACGCCGAATACGGTGGCCCGGCGCCGGCCCGGCACGCCCCGCGGGCGGCCTGACCTGTGCCTGCCGAGTACTACGTCGACTACCGGTGGTTCCTGGAACGCCAGGCCGAGCTGCTGGACGATCTCGCGGTCAACGACTACTCCGTGTTCGCCGGCCTGGCCGCCCGGCACAAGGTCGACCCGCCCCGCCACGACCAGCACCACCCGGACGCCTTCTGGCGTGCGGCCGTGATGCTGGAGGAGTGCGTCGTACTCCGGCCGCTGCCCGCGCGCAACGAGCTGTACGGCTTCGGCGTGGCCGTGGCCTACCTCGGCATCCACGGGGAGCGGGTGAACACCAAGTTCGAGGCCTGGCGGGACCTGATCGCCGACATCGCCGCCCTGCGCCTCGACTCCTTCGCCGTCGCCGAACGGCTGCGCTCACTGCGCCTGCCGACGGCCTGACCCCGCTGTCGGCCGACTCGCAGCCCCTGCAGGTCGGGGATGTGGCGCCGCTCGCGAAGACGGGCGGCAGGTCGGCCGGCCGGCCCGGCCGCCTCAGTGGAGGGGAGCCCGCCAAGCCACCAGTCCCGGCCGGCCCGCCTCCGCGAAACCCACCGCGAACGGCTTGTCGTCGTCGTCCGTCACCAGGTGGATGCTGCACTCCGTCACGCTGTCGCCCGGCGGGATCATCCGGGCGACCCAGTCGGAGGGACAGCCGGGGATCTTCGTGTCCAGGACGAAGGGGGTCTTCCCCTGTATCTGCCGACCGCCCTCGGTGAGCAGGCGGACGTGGTCGGCCTGGTCGGCGTAGAGGTCTTTCGGTCCGGTGTTGGTGTAGGTGACCGACACGTAGTACGGGACGCCGCGTCGCTCGTTCTCGTTGAGGCCGAGGTCCAGGCCCGCCAGGTCGGCCGCGCTGCCCCGGCGTACGGAAGCCAGCGTGGCGGGCAGTTCGAGGACGCCGTCCTCGCGGGCGTCCCACCGGACGCGGACGATGTCGCCCGGCTCCGCCAGCTCTGCGGACGCCGCCTCGATGCCGCCCTCGACGGGCCAGGTGTCGACCGCCCCGCCCTCGTCGAGGTAGCCGTCGGCGTTGTACGTCAGCGACAGCACGCCGACGCCTTCGGGCAACGCGTAGGTCACGCAGGTGTTGTACGAGTCGCCGGGCGCCAGCGTCTTCGGCGCGGTGTCCGCGCAGGGCAGGTCGCCCCCGCCCGGCCTGCCGCCGCTGACGTAGACCTTCTCCCCACGCGCCCAGTCGGTGCCGTTCAGGGCGAAGTCGCTGTCCACCATGTAGGCGGCGGGGATTTCCTTCCGGCCGGTGTTGGTGACCTCGAAGGCGAGGTAGTGGGGAACCATGCCCTTCAGTTCCTCGTCCACGCGCGCCCCCCGCATGTCCTCCTTCGAACCCCGGACCAGGCTCTTGACCGCAATCCTGACCTTGTACGACCGGTGGTCGGTGTCCGTGTGGACGACGTCCCGTGCGCCGGTCCGCACCGGCAGGTCCGTCCAGGAGGCAGGCCTCTCCGCGGCTCGCTCCACGGCCCCGCCCGCGGCCTGTTCCCCCGCGCCCTGTTCCCCCGCGCACCCGGCGAGGAGGGATATCGCCACCGCGCCCATGGCAGCCTTCCTGAGGTAGCTGGACAGGCGCATGGACTCCCCTTGCCGCACGATGATCCGGATCCGCCGGAGGACTGACGCATCGTAGGACGTCACCACGGAGGCGGAGACGGCGGGCCCGGTGCGGTCGCCGGCGTGGGTACAGGTGGGCTCTCGTGTGAATCCCGCCAATGTGGCGTCACCGTCGAGCAGGCCGCCGAGGGCGCGACCCGGCTCGCCCGCTTCGTGAGGGAGCGGACGCGGGGACAGGGCCGGAGCTGAACTGCGAGCCCGTGCACCGCAGTTGACGGTGCGCCGGCCGGCCGTACCGGCTACCCCAGGTCGTCCTTGTTCACCAGCCCCGCCTCGTAGGCGATGATCGCCGCCTGCACCCGGTTGCGGACGCCGAGCCGGCTGAGGATGGCGCTGACGTACGCCTTGATCGTGCCCTCGACCAGATGCAGCCGCTCGGCGATCTGCGCGTTGGACAGACCGGCGCCGAGCATCCCCAGCACTTCCTGCTCCCGCTTGGTCAGCAGCGCGGTGCGGTCCCCGGAGGCCTCCGCGCGCGGCGCGGGGGCCCGGCGCAGCTCCGTCATCAGCCGCCGTGCCACCAGCGGGGAGAGACAGGCACCGCCGGACGCCACGGCCCGCACCCCGGAGATCAGGTCACGCGGGTCGGAGGCCTTCAGCAGAAAGCCGGCCACGCCCTGGTCGAGGGCGCGCTCGATGTACTTGTCCTCGCCGAAGGTGGTCAGGACGACCACGGCGCTGTCCGGGTTGGTGGCCCTCAGCTCCCCGGCGGCGGCCAGGCCGTCCATCTCCGGCATGCGGATGTCGAGCAGGATCACGTCCGGCCGGTGCCTGCGGGACAGCTCCACCGCCTCACGGCCGTCCCCGGCCTCGGCCACGACCTCGATGTCCGGTTCGGTGGTCAGGATGGAGCGGACCCCGGCCCTGATAATGGCCTCGTCGTCGGCGAGCAGTACGCGAATCATTCCAACTCCGTTGTCACAGGGTGTCCTTGGCCACCAGCGCGTCATCCTTGAAGCACAGGCGGTACAGCGTGTCCGTGAAGCTCAGGACGCTGTCGGCCGCCCGGTAGTACTCACACGCGGCCCCCTGGGGAGCGGGGGGCTCGGCGACGACCGGTGGCGGCTTGCGGATGCGCCGCTCGGGCAGGACCGAGGCCAGCTCCTGTCGTGACTCGCCCAGCCGCATCCGGCCGTAGTCCTCGGGGGAGAGCGCGGTCATCGCCGAGGTGAAGACGTAGAGGCCGGCCAGCGCCAGCACCAGCGCCGCACCGAGCAGCACCGGCAGCAGCGCGGCCCGCCGCGCGTTGCGCCGCACCCGCGCCCTGGCTCGCGCCAGCGCCGTCCGGGAGGGACTGCGCCGCGACCGCGCACCCTCGGCGGTCGAGTCGAGGAGCTCCTCCGCCACCGGCCCGAGGACGTCCGGGTCGTCCCGCGTGCGGTCGGCACCCGGCCCTGTCGCGTTCGCGCCAGTCCTTGTCGCGTTCATGTCGGGCCCTGTCGCGTTCGGGCCGGGCCCTGTCGCGTTCGGGCCGGGCCCTGTCGCGTTCGGGCCGGGCCCTTCCGGGTCCTCGCCGCGGGTGTCCTCCACCGGCAGCGCGCGAGCGGACGGCTCGTGCGGGAGTTCCGCGCGGACCTCGAAGCCGCCCCTGCGGGGGCCCGCCCGCAGGGTGCCGCCGGCCAGCCGGACGCGTTCGTCGAGGCCGATCAGGCCCATCCGGCTGCCGGGCGCCGCGGGCTCGCCCCCGCCGGACGGCAGTTCGTTGAACACGGACACCACGGTGTCGTCCGCCCGGTGGCTCAGCCGTACGGTGATCGGCGCGCCCGCCGCATGCTTGGTCGCGTTGGTCAGCGCCTCCTGCACCACGCGGTACGCGGCGAGTTCGGTCAGCAGCGGTGGCCGCCACAGGTCCCCGCCGTCCTCCCGGAACCGCACCGGCATCCCGGGCCGCGCGAAGCGCCGCACCAGGTCGGCGATCGACTCGTGGGCGGGCCGCAGCGAGGGCGTGGAGTCCTCCCGCAGCAGCCCGATGACCTCGTGCAGCCGCTCGGTGGCCATGGTGCACCGCTCCCGCAGCTGCGTCATGGTCTGCCGCTGCTCGTCCGTCAGGCCCCGGGCCAGCTCGAGCCCGCCGGACAGCAGGGCCATCACGCTCAGCTCATGGCCCAGCGAGTCATGGATGTCCTGGGCGATCCGGGCCCGCTCCTTGAGCCGGGCCTGTTCGGCCACGAAGCGGCCCTTCCACTCCAGTTGTTCGGCGCGTTCCCAGCCGGCCCGGGTCAGATCGGAGCGCTGGCGCCACCAGTCGCCCGCCCACCAGGGCAGGACACAGGTGAAGAACTCGGTGAGGAGGAGGCTCAGCCAGTCCTTGGGCTGGGCGAACAGATTCACCAGGAGCAACCCGGCGGCCGCCACCCCGAGGAACACCGCGTGCGCCTGCCAGAGCCGGGTGACCCGGCGGCCCGCCAGGAAGCTCAGCACCACCGTCGCCCCCGCCGTCCACAGGTTGGAGCCGAGGACGACGTAGAACAGCACGATCGATCCGGCCAGCGCCAGCGACAGCAGGGGCAGGGCCCGGCGCACCGCGACCGCCGCCGTGATCAGCAGGGCGACGGCCGTCCAGCCGACCGGTGAGGCGGCGAGCCCTTCGAGGTTGATCGCGGAAGGGGCCGGCAGCACCAGGAGCAGCAGCAGGTCGCCGCGCCGGGTGAACGGCCGCTCGACGCCGAGCCGGTGGATCACATGGTCCGCTCGCCGTCGGAGGGCCTGTATCAGGTGCATTCCCGCACGCTACAAGAGCGGGCGCGGGACACGGACCTGCCGAAAGTCCAGTCACATCGTTGCCGAACGCCAGATGTTCCCGGGGGCCGCCGCTCCTAGTTTCGTGCTGTGACTGCGGAAGGAGCAGGCAGGAAATGATCACTGTGGACCGACTGACCAAGAGGTATGGGGACAAGACGGCTGTGTCCGACCTCTCGTTCGGGATCAATCCGGGAACGGTGACGGGTTTCCTCGGACCGAACGGGGCGGGCAAGTCGACGACCATGCGCATGATCGTCGGTCTCGACGAGCCGACGGCGGGCCGCGCACTCGTCCATGGCAAGCCGTATGCGCGGCTGAAGCACCCCTTGCGGGAGGTGGGCGCCCTGCTCGACGCACGGGCCGGGCATCCGGGCCGCTCCGCCCACCACCATCTGCTCGGCATGGCGCGCAGCAACGGCATCCCGGCCTCCCGGGTGAAGCAGGTGCTGGAGACCGTCGGCCTCGCCGAGGTCGCCGAGAAGCGGATCGGCTCGTTCTCGCTCGGCATGGGCCAGCGGCTCGGCATCGCCGCCGCGCTGCTCGGCGACCCCAAGGTGCTGCTGTTCGACGAGCCCGTCAACGGCCTGGACCCCGACGGGGTGCGCTGGGTGCGGGAGCTGATGCGGGAGCTGGCCGCGGAGGGCCGCACGGTCTTCGTCTCCAGCCATCTGATGAGCGAGATGCAGGAGACCGCCGACCACGTGGTGGTCATCGGCCGCGGCAAGGTCATCGCCGACGCCCCGGTCGAGGAGGTCATCGCGGGCAGTTCACTGAACGCCGTCCGGGTGCGCACCCCCCAGCCGGACGTGCTGCGGCGCGAACTGCTCCGGCTCGGCATGAGCGTGGAGCGCGGCGCCGACAGCGCCCCCGGGGAACTCATGGTCGTCGGCGGCACCCTGGAGGAGATCGGCGACCTGGCCTTCCAGCACCGCGTCCCGGTCCACGAACTGAGCCTGCGCAAGGCCAGCCTTGAGCAGGCGTACATGGAACTCACCGCCGACAGCGTGGAGTACGGCTCGCCCTCCCTCTCCCCCGCCGCCGAAGCACCCGTACACCAAGCCCCGGATCACCAGGAAGCGTAAGCAGACATGACAGCGACAACGGCCCACAGGCTCGTCGGACCCGTCTCCGGCGGTGGATTCAAAGGCGCCCTCGCCTTCGAGTGGACGAAGCTGTGGAGCGTGCGCGCGACGTGGTGGAACCTGCTCGTCGGGCTGGTGCTCACCGTGGGATTCGCAGTGATCGTCGGCATGTCCGCCGACGCGAGCGCCAAGAAGGGCGTGGACGTCACCATGCCCGCCCCGCACCACGCCTCCCAGGCGTTCCTGATCTCCCAGCTGACCGTGGTGGTGCTCGCCACGCTCGCGCTGACCAGCGAGTACTCCAGCGGCTCGATCCGCACCACGCTCCAGAGCGTGCCCCGGCGGAGTCGGATGCTGCTGTCCAAGACGCTCGTCGTCACCTCGGTCGTGGCCGTGACGGGCTTCGTCCTCAGCGTGCTGGCCAGCCTGGCAGCCGCCTCCTTCATGGGGGAGCACGGCGCGTACACCGGCGGTGAGCTGATCGGCACCGCCTTCGGCACGAGCGCCTATCTCGCCCTGCTCGCGACCCTGTGCATCGGCGTGGGCACGGTGCTGCGCAGCGCCGCCGGCACCATCACCACGCTCATCATGATGCTGCTGGCGCTGCCTCAGCTCATGGGTGTCGTCGGCGCCAAGTGGCTGGAGACCGCCGGCGACTACATGCCCAGCGAGGCGGGCACCGTGCTGATGACGCAGGAGACCGACCCCTACAGCGGCGGCACCGCGCTCGTGGTGCTGATCCTGTGGGCGCTCGCCGCGGTCGTGGGCGGCTACGCCGTGCTGCGCCGCCGCGACGCCTGACCGCTCCCCGGGCCGGAGGCCACCCCCCGCCGACCGGCCCGCGGTACCCCCGACGTCGGCTGCCTGACCCGTTCAATGGTCCGGCGGCCGACGTCGTTCGCGTGACCGGTGACAACCGCGTGATACGTCCCCCCTATCGGCCGTGGCGGCATGGGGAGCACGTGCTGTCCGTTGCTGTCCGATTCCTCGGAGGTTCCCGCATGCGTCGCCGCACCACCGTGTCCGTGACCCTGGCCGGCTGTGCCCTCGCCGTCGGCTGGGGACGAGGTTCTGCCGGGCGGTCGACGACTGCTGATCGGTCGAGACCCGACCCTGGCGGGTGGGGCGGGCCCGCCGGGCCGCGATCGGCGTCGGCGGTGAGACCGTGCCGAGCTCGGTCGAGGTCATGGGTTGCCGAAGAGGCTGACCAGCAGCTTCACGCCTCGACGATGATGGTGCCTATGGTCGATTCCGGTCCGGGCCCCTCCGGACGGTCGATCTTCCACCAGCCCAGCACGTCCTCGTACTCCGGCTGTGAGACCGCACGTCCTTCGGCGGTCATCAGGCGTCCCTGATACGCCTGGGCGTAACGTGCTCGAACCGAGTAGACGCCTGGCTCGTCGGGAACAACGAGGTCGCACGTCACATTCACCCACTCCGCCGGACCTGGGTTGTCCTCCGCCAGCGCCTCGACGTGCGTGCCGGCATTGACGACCTTCAAGCCGCCCCCGCTGCGCTGCTTGCCGTTCCATACCGACGTCTGGGCTCGATCCTGGCCGGCCAGACCGACGATCACCTGGTTGACGGCGTTGCCACACTCCGAGCAATCATGCAGCACGTCGAAACTGACCTTGTGCGAGCCTCCTTCGCGGACGTGTACCACGTCGGCCTGGCCATCGATCTTCACGTTGCGGATCTTGAACCGAAATCCCGTCCCGCCCCCGTAGGGCTCGACCATCTCGGCGCCGGGAGTGCGAGCCGTGGTTCCGTGGACATCGCCGTGACTCAACTTGTCGGTCATAGGCCAAGTAAACAGGTGGCCACTGACAAGGGCGGGCCCGGCCTTCCACGCGGTCGACACGTCAGCGTCAGAGCGGAGTACGGCTTCTGAGCCGTCGTACAGCCGTCGTACAGCCGTCGTACAGCCGTCGTACGGGTACGACGGCTCAGTCGGTGTCCGACGGCTGACAGAGCGTCGGAAGCCGACGGCGGTCTCACGCCGCCGCAGGTGCCCTCTCGGCCGCGGAACGGCGTTTCCAGTACGCGACGGTCAGCACGCCCAGCAGCGGCCCCCACAGGATCAGCGGCGCGTAGCAGAAGTAGAACCAGGCGGCTTCCCAGCCGCCGGCTCGGCTGGGGTAGTCGGCCGGCAGGTCACTGCCTCGGATGGTGGTGCCCCTGATCTCGGAGGCGATGAACAGCAGGGTGAACAGGAGAGTGAGGCCTGCGGCCCCGATGGCCGCCGGGAGAACGGCTGCCCTTCGCGGGACCCGGCGGCCGCGGAGGAACGGGACCCAACGTGGGAACACCTCGCCCCAGCGGGCGACCAGACCGATCGCGGTGAACGCGAAGGCTTCGGAAAGGACCGACAGGGAGACGACGTACGCCCGTTCGCCGAGTCCGAGACCGTCGCCGGACGCGGCCGGGAGCCGCCAGATGCTGGAAGGAAGGACGGTCAGCGGAACGGCGTAGGCCACCAGCCGCATCCGTTGTGACACTCCGGCAACGGGCTCGTGGGCCGCCCGCCATGCGGCGCGTAGTCGTCCGGGGCGGATGGGGGTGGGGGTGGGGGTGGGTTCTTTGGTGTGCAGGAGCTGCTGCATGGGCGGTCCTCGGCTGGTCCTCGGCTCGGCTGGTCCTCGGCTTCGGTGAACTGTTGTTCGGCCCGTTCAGTAATGAAGATCCCAGTCACGGGGGCCCGGAGCGTCACTCCGAGAGCTGACTCGGCTCCGTCCGACGGCCGACGACGTGGTGCGACCTGCGGATGACTGCGGTGCCCGTTTGCCGCATGTTCCCGCGACCAGCATGTTTCACCAGGAGCGTCCCGACTCTGCCCCGGCAGGAGACCCAGCGCCTTGCAGACTCATCGGCACCACACGTCCGTGGAGCGAGGTGCCTTCCACCTGCACGCCGGCACGCTCGGCGACGGAGTGCCCCCTGCCGTCCGGGACGCCTTCGTCCGCGCGTACACGGGCAGCCGCGCGTTGGGCCGCGCGTTCTCGTACTACCGGGCCCTGCCCGAAAGCGCACGACAGATCTCGCAGGCCGTCACCACCGCCCGCCTGACGGTGCCGACCATGGCGCTGGGCGCCCACCCTGTCGGCGCCGCACTGGAACGCCAGCTCCGCCCCGTCACCGACGACCTCACCGGACACGTCAAGAGGACTGTGGCCACATCGTCCCACTGCACCGGCCGAACGCCCTGCTCACGCTGTTCCATCCGTTCCTGGCCGGTGAGGACGCGATCGCAGCGTGACCGGGGCAGCCGCCGGCATTCGGTACACGCCCTGAGCCTGTCTCCCCGATGGGCAAGATCCGTGACAGGATCCGTGTCCCCCGGCTGGGGCTCGGGCGTCCGCGACGCACACGGAACAACGAACAGCGAACAGCGTTGCCGTCGACAAGACGTACAGCACCCCGCAAGACCCGCGCAAACCGCAAGACCCGCGCATCTTTACGGAAGCGCGGGATCCGGCGCGGTGTCCCAGTTCAGCCACTGCCGCCTCTGCGACCAGAGCCGCTGCCTGGCAAAGCCGCTGTGACCCGTGCCGCAACTCCCGCCGGGCACCCCGTATCAGGCCGCCCTCCCCGCCCACCCCACCCGCCTCTCCGGACAGGACGAGACAGACGGGCCGAGACGGACGGAGCGGAGGGACGGCAGGGCGGCACAGGCCGGTCAGGACGTGCCCGCCAGGTGCTCCCGGGCCGGCACGTCTGTGGTGTTCCGGCCGGGGTCGACTTGTCGGCCCCGGTGACGCGGTGGACGGTGAGGTGCTGCCGGGGGCGAGTAGGGCGAGGCGGAGCTGGGGCAATCGTCCCGCTGCTCGGCGGACAGAGGGCGGAGGACGGGGTGGCCGCGCCCCGAGGGTCGCGGCCACCCCGCTGCGGGTCAGCGGCGCCGGTTCAGCACCGCACCAGGCCGAGGAACCTCTGTCCCAGGAGGTAGGACGGGTGGACCCACTGGGTGGCCTCCTGCCCGGGCTGCAGCGTGTGGCACTTCACCGGGGTGTCCGCCGACTGGCGCAGGAACGTGGGCAGCACCCGCTGCTCGGTGTCGCAGTTGTTCGTCATGAAGACGCCGAAGTACCCGAACACCTCGTTCACGGTCACGGTCTTCACGCAGTCCGGCACCGGGTCGGTCGCGGCCGAGGCCGGCTGAGCGGCTCCGCCGAGCGCGAGCGCGCCGGCGGCCACGGCCAGTGCGGCACCGACGCCGGCGCCACGGAGTCTCCTGCTCGATTTGCCCATGTTCACTCCCTGTGTCTGGACGGAGCCTCAATTCCACAAGCGGCCCGGACCCGGGAGCAACGGCGTATAGAAACCTCGGAAGAGGTGTCCTTCGCGGCCGGGGCGCCGACGCGGTCACGCGTGAGACGGCCGCGGAGCGCGGCCTCGTCCCGCCGGGCGAAGGGTTTGTCACCGGTCGGCGACAGGAGCGGTGGCACCGGCGCCCCTCACCACAAGAGCCCAAGTGGTGTCAGGACTCAGGTTCTGGTCCAACTTCTGTGGCGAGGTGGCGGTGAGTGTTGTCGGGCGGGTGTGATTGGGTGCGGGGAGAGTTGTGCCGTCGTCGCTTCGGAGGGATCGTCCATGCCGCAGTACCCGTCTCTGACCCACGCCCTGGGGGAGGCGCTCGTGGACCTCGTCTGGTTCGTCGAGGGCGCGGATGACGAGTACATGGATCAGGACGATGCGGTGAAGGCACTGGAGGGTGTCGCCGCGATGGTGAATCGCCTGTCGAGCTCCCAGCGTGCAGAGTTCCAGCAGGTGATCGAGGCGATGACCGAGGCCGAGACCGATCCGAGCCGCCGTGAATTCCTGGCAGCGTTCCCGGACGGCTTCGGGCTCGAGGAGTAGTCACCAACCGGCTCAGGCTCAGGCTCAGGCTGACGACGAGAGGAGAACTCGTCTCCTCGGGAGCGCGAAGCCGGTACGTCCATACATCTGTCGCTTCGGCATCCTGATCCGGTGGACGCGGCCCTCGACGACGCCCCGAGCTCCAGGGCGGGGTCAGCCCGGCGGTGACCGCGGCAAGGCCTCGTTCCGGGCCGTTGACGAAGGTGTGGAGACTCGGCAGGTCGTCGGCACGAACCGCCTCGATCCACTGAGGAAGCCGGTCACCTTGGAGCTCGGTGATCATCATGCCGAACGCGCGGACGTGACCGGTGGGCGCGTCCAGTTCAGGGCGGTACGCGAGCACTGACTTCAGCTTGAGCCGGTCGTCCCCCGGCAGGGCGTCGGGGTGGATCGGGATCCGCCCGGCGACGGCCCGCGGCGACGGTGGTCGGGCTGCCGGTACGGTCGGAGTGATGCGAAACGGCTGGAGGCAGCCACGAGCGGCTCCGTAGCCGCCACGGTAACCGTGGGCCTTGATCTCTTCCCAGAGCGTCCAGGCGTTCGTGCAGCCCTCGGCCCACCGATCGTTCAGGTGTGCGACATCCCGCGAGTTCCCCTGAGCTCCGCTGAGCCCTTGTCCCTGTGGCCAGGGGGTTCTGTCTCTCCTTCGGGTGCTCTTCAAGCTGGTGACGTAACTTCAGGATTCTTGAAGTGTTCTCACTTCGTCCGATCGATCCGTGATCGGGGTGAAGGTGAGGAGGCTCGGGTTGGCGCTGGCAGCCGTACGCGACCTACGCGAGTTGGCCCGCGCACAGGCGCTCACCACGTACTTCCTGTTCCTGGAACTGCGGCACAAGGTCGAGATCCACCGCATGACCGGGCGGGTCGTCGAGTGCCCGATCGACGACATGAACCGGCCGCGGGGATCCAAGGACGCGGAGGTTGCGTCCTGGGAAGTGGTGTACGGGTTCGACCTGATCCGGGGGTTTGCTCCGGCATCGGGATGGTGCCCGCATAGTTGAACGGCCACCGGCTGATCTTCGAGATGTCGAAGCTCGAAGGAGATCAGCACGATGACCGCACCAGACAGTCTGCCCCTGCACGCCCTCGCCGAGGACAACCTCGCCGCGGCGAGTCCCGATCTGCTGCGCGCGATGGTCAAGACCCTCGCCGACGCGCTCATGTCCGCGGAGGCCGATGCCCTCTGCAACGCGGAATACGGGCAGGTCAGCGACGAACGAGTCAACCACCGAAACGGCTACCGCCCGCGCGAGTGGGACACCAGGGCCGGCACCGTCGAACTGGCCGTCCCCAAGCTGAGGCAGGGCAGCTACTTCCCGCACTGGCTCCTCGAACGCCGTCGCCGGGCCGAGCAGGCCCTCATCTCGGTGGTCGCCACCGCCTACCTGCTCGGTGTCAGCACCCGTCGGGTCGAAAAGCTCGCCGAGTCCCTTGGCGTCACCCAGCTGTCGAAGTCCCAGGTCAGCGCGATGGCCAAGCACCTGGACGAACAGGTCGCCGCGTTCCGCAACCGTCCCCTGGACGCCGGGCCGTACTCGTTCGTCTGGGTCGACGCACTGACCCAGAAGGTCCGGGAAGGCGGCCGCATCATCAACGTCCACGCGCTGATCGCGGTCGGTGTCAACGCCGACGGGCACCGCGAGATCCTCGGCATTGACGTCGCCACCGCCGAGGACGGAGCCGGCTGGCTCGCCTTCCTGCGCTCGCTGATCGCCCGCGGCCTGTCCGGCGTCCAGCTCGTCATCTCCGACGCCCACGCCGGTCTCGTCGACGCGATCGGTGCCGTTCTGCCCGGCTCGTCGTGGCAGCGATGCCGGACCCACTACGCCAGAAACCTGCTGAGCCAGGTCCCCAAATCGGCCCAGCCCTGGGTGGCGACCCTGCTGCGGACCGTCTTCGAACAGCCCGACACCGACGCCGTGAAGGCCCAGATGCGGCATGTCCTGGAAGCGCTGGAGGCCAAGTTCCCCAAGGCCGCAGCCCACTTGGACGCCGCACAGCACGACCTGCTGGCCTTCACCGCCTTCCCGCGCGAAATCTGGCGGCAGATCTGGTCGAACAACCCGCAAGAGCGGCTGAACAAGGAGATCCGCCGCCGCACCGACGTGGTCGGCATCTTCCCCGACCGCACCGCCGTCATCCGGCTCGTCGGCGCGGTCCTGGCCGAGCAGAACGACGAGTGGACCGAGGCCCGCCGCTACATGGGCCGCGAACTCCTCGCCAAGGCCCGCCTCCACCCGATCGAGTCAGAAACCGACGAGACCGTCCTGCCCACCGAACTCACCGCATAGCCTCAAAACGAGATCACCGAGTGGCCGTCGATACACCACTCCAGCGGACGTGACCGACGCGGATCTGCGGATCCCGCCGACAGAGCCGGAGGTCAAGACACTGTTCACCGGCTGGGGCGGCGAGCTGGCGACCTGCCGCAAGTTCGCCCCGACCGCACGGAACTACACCGCATCGAAACTGATGTCGCAGGTCGGACTCAGGGTGAGCGAGGCATGCAAGCTCGACCTGGCCGACATCAAGTGGGAGCTGGGCCGCTTCGGCAAGCTCCACGTGCGCCACGGCAAGGGCGCCCGCGGCTCGGGCCCGCGCGAGCGGATGGTGCCGCTGATCAACGGCACCGACCGCACAATTCGGTGGTTCATCGAGGACGTCTGGGGCCAGTTCGACGACGACCACACCCGTCCCGGTGCCCCGCTGTTCCCCTCCGAGCGCAAGGACACCGACGGCTCATCGCGCCGCGTCGGCGACGACGCCTTACGCAACGGCCTGGCCGCCGCAGCGAAGGCACACCTTCCCGCCTGGGCCGACGCGCTCACGCCGCACGTCCTGCGGCACTTCTGCGCGGGTGCGACATCCCGTGAGTTCTCCTGAGCGGCGAACAGCTGCCGTTCCTCAGCATCGAGTTCGTGGACAGGCGTACCCGCAGGTGCCGGTGCCGGCTGGAACCTCGCGTGCCCTTCTCGATGTCCTGGTGCATATGAACGACGCACTTCGTAACGTGGTGCCCGTCGGGGTTGTTGCCGTGGTTTTTCCGCCCCTCGGAGCGTTAGTCTCCCGCTTGATCTACTTCGTGACCTTGATCCCCTCCAACTCGGTGGACTTCGGCGCCAGGATGGCGAACCAGTCGTAGGGGGAGTGCTTGAGGCTGTGGATGACCGGAACGTCGGCGTTCGCCTCGGTGTCCGCGGACGTACGGCCGACCTTGGTAGACGTGCCGTCCTTCCAGGTGCAGGTGACCTCCCGGGCGGTCTTGGCGACCTGGCCAAACACCAGGCGCGCGGTGGCCGTGCCGTTCCCTGGGAGCAGCGGGAGCGAGACGGTCCCGTGCTCGCCGCCGGTCAGGACGTCGTCCTCGGGTAGCACCAAGTTCCCGATCTGAGTGGTCTTCGCCTCTTCACCGGTGACCCGGTGCACGAAGTGCGCGACCTTGCCCACCAGTTCGGAGGCTGTGGAGACGTCCGGGTGCTCGCCGAACTTCGCCATGGCCGCCAGGGTGGCCTGGGCCTCCGCCGTGTCCGCCGGAGCCTTCCACACGTCGATGTACACCCTCCACGGCACTCCCGCGTCGGTGCCGCTCGCCAGGGTCGTCCGCATGTGCGGCTCGGGTGCCTCCGCGCTGGCGACCGGCTGGCTCGCCGACGACACGCCCCGTTCCCCGTCACCGGACAGCCCGTTCAGTGCCAGAGCCCCCGTGGAGCCGGCCACGACCAGGGTGGTGGTCGCCACGACCGCCCAGCGACGGGCCCTGCGGCGGCGGCCGCCGCGAATCAGCGCCTGGGCGGGGGCTGTGCCGATCCTCACCTCGTCGGCGGCTTCGGCCAGCAGGAAGGCGATGTCGTGCTGTGTCATGTTGTGGCTCGTCTCCCAGTCCGCGCTCTTCACGTTCGTCCTCCCTGCGTCACTTTCTCCGCCAGTCCCGAAACGGCGCGCAGCTTCGCGATCCCCTTGGCTGCGTTGCTCTTCACCGTGCCGACCGAACAGCCCATCGCCTCGGCCGTCTGTGTCTCAGTGAGGTCCTCCCAGTAACGTAGGACCACTGCTTCCCGCTGCCGTGCCGGCAATTGGGCCAGCGCCTTCAGCAGCGTGTGACGGTCGTCGGCCTGGGCGATCCGGTCACCGGTGTCGGCCACCTCGTGTGTCAGGCCCGCGTCCCCGCTCCTGGGCACCAGGAACTCCCGCAGCTTCCTTCGATATCTGCGGGCATGCGCGTTGATCATCACTCGTCGCACATACGCCTCAGGGGCGTCGGCCAAGGCGACCCTTTGCCAGGCCACATAGACCTGCTCCAGCGTCGACTGGACCAGATCCTCCGCAGCGTGCTGCTCACCCGTGAGCAGAAATGCCGTGCGCATCAGGCGCGGCCAGCTACCGACGACGAAATCGTGGAACTCTCGGTCCCCGACCTGCTTTCGAACCCCCATGAGCACCTCCCTCCTAGATGTTCAAAAGAGTCCATACGAAGCCGAGACCGTTGCCTCACCACGGCATCTTCTTCCGCTTCGCACAAACGATCGTTTGCCCGAGCAGGATCAATCACGAGTCGCCGGACCCGCACGGATCCCGGATTCACTCTCAGAACCCGTTCTCGCTCAGTAGCGGGTCGACCCCCTTTTGAGACTTGCAGCGAAAATCCGGGGCCACGACGGATCCTCAGCAGCCCTCCCCGGCCGAACGGCCGGACGCCGACGACGTCGAACAGCACGCCTGTCCGAAGTACGGCGCCCTGCCCGGCTCGCCGTGCCGCTCGCGCGGCAGCGCGGTCGCCTCCGCCTACCACACCCGCCGCTTCACCATCGTGCCCCGCCTGAAGAAGGCACTGCGGGTTCCCGCCCCGGCCGACCGTGGCCCGGGCCGGCCGTGGCCGCCGGGCACCCCGCCGCCGGCGCCGGTCGACCCGGACCTGCCGAGCGCGGACATCCGCATCAGCTACGCCCGCCGCTCGACCCTCGGGCAGGAACTCGACACCCAACTCGACGCGCTCGCGGGACACGGCATCCCCAGGGACAAGATCTTCAGCCAGAAGATCAGCACCCGGGTCCGCGTACGGCCGAAGTTCGAGGAGGCACTGAGGACCGCACGGGAGATCAAAGCGCACGCCCCGGACCGCGCTCGCCGACCCCCTCGCCGCCCACGGCCTCATCCTGGAGATGCTCGCCAGGCCCCTGCCCGGCACCTACGACCCACCGGGCCCGGCAAGCTGCTGTTCACGTTCTTCGCCGCGATGGCGGAGAACGAGCGGGAGAACACCCGCGAGTCCACGCTCGAAGGGCTCGACACCGCAGCACGCAAGACCAAGCACGGCGACCGGCCGCCCGTCATCACCGACGACATGCTCCACACCGTGCTCCACCGCCGCGCGGGCAGCGAGTCCGTCGAGCAGATCCAGCCCGACCTGATCACCCCCACCGGCAAGCGCAAGGGACAGAACCCCTCGGTGGCCAGCACTCGACCGGGCGCTCGCCGAGCACGCCAAGCGCGAGGCGTACCCCGAAGCCGTCGAGCAGGCTCACGCCGACATTGCGGCCCTCACCGGCCCCGAAGTTCCAGAAGCCCGTACGGAAACCAAGGCCTGGAAGGCGGGAGCCGGCTACCTGCGAGCCCGGTGACCTTGGCCAGGAAGTCGGCGTTCGCGGCCACGTCGTGACCGAGGACGACCGAGTGGTGCGGCAGCTCCGCCAGGCGCTGGGCGACGTTCTCGCGGGCGGCCACGGTGCCGCCGCCTTCGACCCCGAGGAGCGCGAACACGTCCGGGTAGCGGTCCTCCGTATTGCCGCTCATGAAGTCCGCGCCGCCCAGCGCACGACCGGTCTCCTCGACTGCTGGGGCCGCGCCGGCCTCGATCCTGGGAAACACGAGCGCTGCGGCCTCGCCCCCGGTCGCCAGGGGGACGCCGAACCAACTGGTGAACTGGTCCGGGAACACCTGCGCCTTCAATTCCTTGCCGCGCTCCCACAACGGCGTGCGGTCCCCGGCCAGCAAAGCTTCCGTGACCCGCTTGTCCTGTGTCGGGTGCAGCGCCTCGCCCGCCTCCATGCGCTCCCGGGCGGTCTCGAACCAGCCCAGTGCCTCCAGCAGGCCGAGGCCGACGGCCGCCGCCGAGGGCCAGGGCAGGACGTCCACGCCACCCCGCTCGTTGGACCGGACGAACACGCGGTCATTGGCGAGGAGGCCGAGGCCGTGGCGGGAGGCCAGGGCGAGAGCGGTCGTCGTCTTGCCCGCGCCCTTGCCGCCGAGGGTGAGGACCGTGTGCCCGCCCTGGGCGACGGCGGAGGCGTGCAGCACGGCCCAGCCGTCCCGCAGCAGCAGGCCCCGCACCATCTCCCGGGCCAGGCGGGCGGTCGCCGTGGCGACGTCCTCGGTGCGGCAGCCGACGACGTCCAGCCGCGGCACCCCCGGCTCCGACCGGTAGGCGAGCGCGCTCTCCGGCGACACAGCCCGGACCACTCCCCCGGACGCGTCCGCCGCAAGGAGCAGTTGGGACCGCGCGTATGTGGTGCTCGTGTGCGGGGACCGCGTCACGGCCAAGGCGATGTCGTCGTACTCGCGGTTGTCCACGCTGCCGGTGACCAGGGCCCCGGCGCAGACGCTCGCGGGGTCGGCCTCGGCGGCCTTCCACCAGGTGCCGAAGTAGCGGGCGGACCAGTCGGTGACTGCCTGCTCGGCGGAGACGACGGTCACGGCCGCGCCGGCGCTCTCCAGGCGTACGGCGTGAGTGCTCATGGTCAGTTCCTCCAGGACGGAGACGGTTGCAACGGAATACCGCGCACGGCCTGGTAAGCAGCGCGCAGCTTGGAACGGGATGCCTCCAACTGCCGGTCCTCGACGGAGTCCAGCGGGGGCAGGAACGCTACGGGGGCGCCCCCGGTGAAGCGCACGGGAATTCCGCACCAGTCACCCGCATGCTGGGCGCACAGCTCGGTGGTGCCGTCCCCGGCGCCGAGGGCCAGGCGCAACGCGGACACCACCGCGCCGGCGGGCCCGCCCCGGGTGCGGCCGATACCGGCGTTGATCCGGCCGGGTCGCCGGGCCAGTTCGTCGCGTACCTGCTGGACGGGGACGGGCACGGGGTGGTCGTTGACGAGGGTCGAGGAGGCGCAGACGACGGATGTGTCCCCGTGCTCGCCGATGACGTGCCCGGACACCGCGTCGGCCGGGACGTTCAGCAGCCGGCCGAGGGTGAGCCGGTAGCGGGCGCTGTCCAGGCTGGAGCCGATCCCGAACACCCGTGGGCAGCGGGACTCCTCGGCGAACCACCTCGTCATGAGGTCCACCGGGTTGGTCACCACCAGCACTGTGCCCGGGTAGCCGAGGAGCTACGCCGCGAGGTCCCGGATCACGGGAGCGTTCGCATGGATGCCGCCCATGCGGACGTCGGCGCTGCGCATGTTCGTGAACCGAGCCCGGACGGCGACCACCACCGCGGCGCACGCCCGCAGTTCCTCGATCTGGGCCGCACCCGGCCGGACCGGGGTGCCCAGAGCTGCCCGCATGTCCTCCAGGTCGTCGGCCAGGGCCTCGGCCTGGCCGACGGTGCGCGAGGCGACGAGGAGTCGTCCGGCCACCCCTGATGCCACCAGCGACCCGCCGACGGCTTGCCCGACTGCTCCGGTGCCGATGACACCGACGGCCGGCGCCGGAGGGGTCATGCGATCGCCTCCAGGATCCGGGTGAGCGTCCGGTCCCCGCGGCCCCGCCTGCCGGTGGGGTCCATCAGGTCGGCGCTCACGGCGTCCACGAGCGAGCACATGGGCACGGCCCGCTCGACGAGGGCCGCACCCAGACCGGGCAGAGGCAGGGCGGCCGGGGCGGACAGGTACGTCGTCATGATGTTCAGGGTGTCCATCAGCCACAGCACCAGCAGGTGGCGCAGCCACGCCCGACGGTCTTTCAGGGGCAGGCGGCCCACGTGGGACCGGGCGACCGTGGCGAGGCCGTCGAGGACGAGGCGGGCGGTCGCCTGGTCCGGCCGTCGCGCGGCGAGGAGCAGGACGGTACGGCTCAGCAGCTTGGCCACGTCGACCATCGGGCTCGCCCGCAGCAGGCCCGGGTCCAGGAGCACCGGCCGCCCGTCCGGGCCGTCCGGGAACAGCACGTGCTCCGGTTTCAGGTCGCCGTAGGCGAGGCTGGTCCCGGCCGGCGCGGGCAGCGTCTCCCGCAGCGCGAGCAGCCGGCGCACGCTGATCCGTACGAGTTCCGCGACCATGTCGCTTTCCCCACGCCACTGCTCGGTGCCGCGCTGGACGACGTATGCGGCGGCGTCCTCGCCGTTGAACTTGCGGCAGAACGTGCCGTCGACGCTGCGCTCGCCGGTGGCCCCGGCAGTGCCCAGCCGGCGCGCGGCACCCGGCCGGTGCAGCGGGCGCAGCTCGGCGATGCAGCGCCCCACCAGGGCACTGGTGTCCCCGGGGTGGATGAGCAGGAGGTCCCCCAGGGTCGGGCCGGTGACGGCCTCCGTGAAGATGACCCCGCCCCGCACGCCGGCGACCGCACACACACGGGGACCGTCCAGACCCGCCAGGGCCCGGAGCTGCGCCGCCTCGCGCTCGAGGAGGCTGTCCGACCTTTTGACGTACTCCCGTTGCGCCTCCCGGACGGCGGGCCAGCCCCCGCACTTGCCGCGCAGCAGGGAAACGAGGGACACGCCCAGCATCGAGGTCTTGACGTACAGGGCCCGGTCCCCGACCCGAGCACGGTGCACGCACCCGGTGACGCTGGGCACATGCGCCTCCAGAAGGACCCGCTCGTCCGGCCAGATCTCGCCGGCGGCCTGGTATATGAGCGCCGCGGCGTGGACGAACACCTCGGCCACGGTGGGCCGGGCCAGGGTGGGAACGGCATATACGCCATTGGTCACAACGAACGCCTCCTCTTGAGCATGCTCTTCGGCCGCTCCCGGGCAGTGGGATCGGTGTCGCCCCTTGGTCACCGGCACGGGCCGGCGGCGGCCAAGGGCTGGTCCCGGCGCCGACTGGCCGAGCTCCCCCAGGAGCCGGCCAGTCGGCGCCGCAACACGGCCGTGGAGCGCCTGACCGGACGCCCCGGCGGTCATGACGGATCGTCCGTACGCGGCTGGAAATCCGGGCGGGTCCGATGGCCCAACTCCGTGACCCGCAAGGCGCTTGAAGTCGTCACCGGCCTTCCCGCCACCGCTCTAGGGTTCGTGCCACGGGGCCGGGCCCCTTCCTCGCCCGCCCCACAGCAGGAGGACCCCGACATGAAGCGCCGTACCCTCGTCGGCGGCATCGCTGCCGCCGCAGCCGCTCCCGGCCCGTCTCCTCGCCGTATCGGCATGGGCGACGTCGACCGCCTGCAGCAGCGGTTCTCCGAGATCATCGCCAGCGACCACCGCCACGGCGGGCAACTCGGCATCGAGCAGCGCGCCGCCGCCCTCGCCGACGAGGCGCTGAACCTCCAGAACTCCGGCAGCGCCACCCAGCGCGTACGCAACAGCCTGTACGCCTGCGCGGCCTCCTTCCGCTCCTCCGCGATGTGGGCGGCCATCGACGGCCGCCGCTACGCCGACGCCCAGAAGCACATGCGCGAGGCGCAGGCACTCGCCGAGATGTCCGGTGACCCCGCGATCAAGTTCCGCATCTGGAGCCACGCCGGCAGCATGTACCGGCACATGGGACGCCCAGCGGACGCCCTGGCCGCCAACGACGTCGCCCGCAACCTCCACATCACCCGCCGGGACCCCATGTTCGCCTCCCTCGGACTCGCCCGGCAGGCGGCCATCCATGGCACGGCACAGGACCGCAACCGGCACCCGCCGGACGTTCGAGCAGGCACAGGACGCCATGGAACGCGCGGACCCGGCCGACTACCGGCCCGTGTGGATGCTCGCCTTCTACGACCAGGCCGAGCTGGATGCCCTCGCACTGTCCGCGCACCTGGCACTCGGTGACTACCCGACCGCCGAGTTCCACGCCCACCGCTGCCTGGCCGGCCTGCGCCCCCACATGGTCCGCTCCCGGGCGATCACCACGACCCGCCTCGCACACGCTCAACTCGCCCAGGGCGACGCCGACGCCGCCACCGCCGCGGCGATGACGGTCCCGGCCAGTGCCGCTACCCAACACGCCCGGGTATCCCGCATGCTGCAGGAGTTCGGAGCCGCCCTGCGCGCCACCGCGCCCGGCAGCCCGGCCGTGCAGACCTGGAACGAGCACACCGCCGCCTGGAGGACCCGCGCATGACCACGGCTCCCACCGTCGAGCTTCGCCAGTTCACCGACCTCGACGCCGCCCGCGGCGACCTCCTCGACGTCTACGCCGAGGTACGCGCCCCGCTGCTCCACCTGCCCAACTACGCGGTGACCGCGTTCGGGGAGCGCCTGGACCGACACGGCTGCGAGCCCGGGTTCCTCGCAGTCCTCGCGTACGCCGACGACCAGCCGGTCGGCTACGCCTACGCGAACAGGATCGAACACGGAGACCGGTACTGGCAGCGGACCACCCCGCCGCCGGCCGAGGAGTACACCGCGCAGCCGACCGCCGCCCTGAAAGAGATCGGGGTGAGCCCGGCCTGGCGCGGGACGGGGATCGCCCAACGTATCCATGACGCGCTGCTCCTCGCGCGCAGCGAGCAGTACGTCACGCTCATGGTCAACCCCGCGGCCGGGGACGGGAAGGTCCACGCCCTCTACAGGACATGGGGATACGAGGACATCGGGCACAGCCAACCGTCCCCGGCGTCCCCTCTGCTCACGGTGATGGTCCGCCCCATCCCGTGACCGGACCGGCGGCCGCGGCCACACTGCAGAACCGAGGCCGGCCGCACCACCCGCAGGGACATGCCCCACCTCATTGCACAGAGGGCTGCTGCAGCCCTTGCCTGCGTCGCTGTCTCGAGATCATCCCCGCAGGTGCGGGGAGCGGATCTGGTACTGGTACTGGTACTGGTACTGGTACAGCTGCATCCCCGTGATGGGACCATCCCCGCGGGTGCGGGGAGCAGAGGTTCTCCGTCTCGATGCCGTACAGGCGATCGGGACCATCCCCGCGGGTGCGGGGAGCAGCGACCGCTCCTCGCCAGCGCGAGGACCGGTGGGGGACCATCCCCGCGGGTGCGGGGAGCAGGTAATCGGGCTCACCATGCTCATCACCGGGGCGGGACCATCCCCGCGGGTGCGGGGAGCAGTCGACCTCGCCCTTGAGGATCGCCTTGGCCAGCGGACCATCCCCGCGGGTGCGGGGAGCAGCCGATCGAGCCGACCGAGGAGGAGCGGGCCATGGGACCATCCCCGCGGGTGCGGGGAGCAGTTGAATCCTCATCAACCCCCTCCCGATCGTGTGGGACCATTCCCGCGGGTGCGGGGAGCAGATCTTCCGCAACACGGGCGGCGCCAAGTCCTGGGGACCATCCCCGCGGGTGCGGGGAGCAGGCGAGGCCGTCGGGGGCGGTGGTCGATGTGGTGGGACCATCCCCGCGGGTGCGGGGAGCAGCACCGTGCGCGGCCTTCGTACCACTGCTCGAAGGGACCATCCCCGCGGGTGCGGGGAGCAGAGTCGGAGGACGAGTCCCATCATGTGGTGGCTGGGACCATCCCCGCGGGTGCGGGGAGCAGCACCGTGCGCGGCCTTCGTACCACTGCTCGAAGGGACCATCCCCGCGGGTGCGGGGAGCAGAGTCGGAGGACGAGTCCCATCATGTGGTGGCTGGGACCATCCCCGCGGGTGCGGGGAGCAGTGCTGATGGTGCAGCCGTTCCCGGTCCACCCGGGGACCATCCCCGCGGGTGCGGGGAGCAGCATGGGGCGGGCTGCGGCCTGGACGAGGACGGGGGACCATCCCCGCGGGTGCGGGGAGCAGAGCGGCGTGATCACGCAGTACGCCAACCAGGAGGGACCATCCCCGCGGGTGCGGGGAGCAGTGCCCTCGCGGTCGGCGGCCCGGTGCCCATCCGGGACCATCCCCGCGGGTGCGGGGAGCAGGAAGAGCTTCAGCACCTCGCGTTCGAGGTGTGGGGACCATCCCCGCGGGTGCGGGGAGCAGGCCGCCCGAGGCGGAACAGGTGGCCCGGCATCGGGACCATCCCCGCGGGTGCGGGGAGCAGAGCGGTGTCAGCAGCGTGTTCGCGTCGGTTTCGGGACCATCCCCGCGGGTGCGGGGAGCAGAGCTCGCGGGCCTCGATCACGCCGCCCTTGCCGGGACCATCCCCGCGGGTGCGGGGAGCAGGTGCGGAGTCGGCCCCACTCGGCGCGCTGCTCGGGACCATCCCCGCGGGTGCGGGGAGCAGACTGTTTGACCTGCGAGCCTATGGCCGCAGAGACGTGATTTCAGCGACTTTTACAGATTCCGGCAAATGGGACATAGGGCGGTGTGAGTCCGTTGTCGATTCCAGGGTTGGCCGGTCGTCCAATGGTGCGGCGGCCGGCTTGCGTCGCACGCGGGGTATGCGAGGGTCCATCCGGCTACTTCTTCGTCGAGCGCATTTTAGTGGGGACTGCAGCTCAGCAAGCTAGAAGGACCCGCTTGCGCAGCAATTCGAAGCCGGCGCGGCCGAACATCTGGCGTTTTGAGCATGTTGATCCGGTTCACGTGGCCTTCGCCGACACCCGAGTTCCAGGGCAGGTTGAGGCCGGCAACGACTGCGGCGAGAGTGTGAAGGCTGGGCAAGTCGTCCTGTCGGACGGCGTCGAGCCAGTCCGGCAGGCACTCGCCCTGGCGCTCAGCGAGCTTGGTCGCGAAAGAGCGGACGTGCCGGGTGAGTGCGTCGAGCTCGGTGCAGTGAGTGCGTACGGTCTTGAGCCGGAGCTGTTGATGGCGTCCCGCTGTGTGGTGTAGGGGATCTCCGCGGTTGAGTGCGCGGGTTCTGCTCCCTTGGGTGCACCGTCTGCCGGTGTCTGCTCCCTGCTCAACTGGCAGGCCACCGTGCAACTGTCCGGAGTGAACGGGCAGTTCGACCCCAGGGGGTGCACGGTGGCCTTGTCCCAGCATGACCTACTTCGCCTGCTTGAGTCACTACGTTCGGCAGATGGTCTTGAACTCGTCCGCGAGGTCGCCGAGCGACTGCTGCAGGAACTGATCGAGGCCGAGGCCACCACAAAGATCGGCGCCGAGTGGGGCGAACACACCGACACCCGCACCACCTGGCGCAATGGCCACCGCGAGAAGACCGTGACCACACAGGCCGGCGACCTCGAGCTCGCCATCCCGAAACTGCGGGCCGGAAGCTTCTTCCCCAGCCTCCTCGAGCGTCGGCGGCGCATCGACCAGGCCCTCTACGCAGTCGTCATGGAAGCCTACGTCCATGGCGTCTCCACCCGCTCGGTCGACGACCTCGTCAAAGCCCTCGGCTCGGACACCGGGATATCGAAGAGTGAGGTCTCCCGAATCTGCGCCGAGTTGGACGAACAGCTGGACGCCTTCCGGACCCGGCCGTTGGACCACATCCGGTTCCCCTACCTGTTCCTCGACGCCACCTACGTCAAGGCCCGTGTCGACCACCGGATCGTCTCGCAGGCGATTGTGATCGCCACCGGTGTCACCCAGGACGGCGGCCGGGAAGTCGTCGGTGTCATGGTCGGCGACAGCGAGACCGAAGTCTTCTGGGCCCAGTTCCTGCGTCACCTGCGCGAACGCGGCCTGAGTGGCGTCCGCCTGGTCATTTCCGACAGCCACAGCGGTCTGGTCAAAGCGATCCGCAAGGTCATGCTCGGCTCCGCCTGGCAGCGCTGTCGTGTCCACTTCGTCCGCAACGTCTTCGCCGTGATCCCGAAAGGGTCGGCGGAGATGGTCGCCGCCACGATCCGGACCGTCTTCGCCCAGCCCACCGCGGACGCGGTCCGCACCCAGCTCGACACGGTTGCCGACATGCTCGGCCGGCAGTTCCCCAAGGTCAGAGAAATGCTGCTGGAGGCGAAGGAGGACTTGACCGCGTTCGCGGACTTCCCTCACCAGCACTGGAAGAAGATCCAGTCCACGAACCCGCTGGAGCGGCTGAACCGGGAGATCAAACGCCGCACCGACGTCGTCCAGGTTTTCCCGAACCCGGCCGCAGTCCTCCGCCTGGCCACCGCCGTCCTCGCCGAACTCCACGACGAATGGATCGCCTTCCCCCGCCGCTACCTCTCCAACGAGAGCATGGACGCCCTCTACCCCGACGACACGATCGCCCTGCCTGCCGCGTCAGACGACTGATCGCCTACACCAAGACAAGGGGCATGACCGAGCTGTTCGAGCTCGGTGAGGGCTTCCGCGGCGGCGGATCCGTCCGGCGACCGTTCGGGCGAAGGAGGCCGGGCGGTCACCGGCCGTGGCGAAGTGCGCTTGTCGTGCAGATAGGCGCGGACGCGCTGGTAGCTGCCCTTTAGCCAAGCGGCACGATCTCCTCTCACAGCTTCCAGGCGTTGGTGCGGCCCTCGAGTTGGCGCTGGATCGAACGGCGGCTGTGTCCGACATTCAGCAGCGCGTGGACGGCTGCGTGCCGGGCCCGGGTGCGGTCGGCGAACCGATGTCCTCGCGGCCAGGGCGACCCGGGTGGCTCTTCCTCGACCCCCTCATATCCCGCTGGACAACAAGCGACGTCAGTCCTTCGGCCGTGGTGCTTCGGAGGTGGGTGCGCGGGACATCAGGTCCTCCACAGCGCGCTCTGCCGCCCGGCCGCTGTGGATCATGTCGACCACGGCTCGGGTGATGGGCATGTCAACACCGTGGCGCTCGGCCAGGCCCTGGATCGCCTTGCACGAGGCAACGCCTTCCGCGGTCTGGGTGGTCGCCGCTCGGGCCTCCTCGACACTCAGTCCTCGGCCCAGGTGGGCGCCGAAGGTGTGGTTCCGGGACAGTGCGGACGAGCACGTGGCAATCAGGTCGCCCATGCCGGCCAGCCCGGCGAAGGTGAGCGGGTCCGCTCCCATGGCGACGCCGAGTCGGGTCGCCTCGGCGAGCCCACGGGTGACCAGTGCGGCCTTGGTGTTGTCACCGAGTCCCATGCCGTCCGTGACCCCGACGGCAAGGGCGATGACGTTCTTTACCGAGCCGCCGAGTTCGCAGCCGACGACGTCGGTGTTCGTGTACGGCCGGAAGTACGGCGTGTGACAGGCCGTCTGGATGGCTGCGGCCGTGCTCTCGTCGACGCAGGCGACGACGCTTGCGGCAGGCTTGCGGTCGACGATCTCGGCGGCCAGGTTGGGCCCCGAGACGACTGCGACCCTTCGGGGCGGCGCTCCGGTCGTCTCAGCGACGACCTCGCTCATCAGCTTGCCGGACCCCAACTCCACCCCCTTCATCAACGAGACGAACACGGTGTCGGGCTGCCACTGCTCCGCCCAGTCCTGAAGCAGCCCACGGGCATGCTGCGCCGAGACTGCCAGCACGGCGACATCGGCATCGCGGGCCGCATCGGCCGGGTCGGTCGTGGCCCGGACGCCCTGGGGCAGCTTGACCTGGGGCAGGTAGTCCGGGTTGCTGCAGGTTTCGTTGATCGCCTCCACCAGCGCAGCCCGCCGCCCCCACAGGGTGACCTCGCATCCGGCGTCGGCCAGGACGAGGGAGAACGCCGTCCCCCAGGAGCCCGCGCCGTAGACGGCAACACGACGAGTCATTCAGTGATCTCCTTCAGTTCTCGGGGCGGCTCAATGTAACGACCAGCGCCTGGCGCTCGGGGAGTTTCGGCCCCCGAGTGTGCGCCTCATGAAGCATGTTGTCCGCCTGGTCGTCACCGAGTTCCGCCCGTAGCTCCGCCTCGTGTTCGATCCACAATGCGTACAGCCGCTGCCACATCTTCGGCTCGTGAGGCCGCTCCTGCTCCGCTTCGAGGATCAGCCCCACTCCCTCGGCCTGTTCCCTCCAGGGCGGCATGACCGGGCAGCCCCGGGAACGGCCCGAGGTGACGACCGCGCGGGCACCGGGCTTGAGGACGCGTCGGATCTCCTCCAGTACCTTCCTGCGGTCATGCTCGAACCCCAGCGCGTCCACGCAGATCAACCCGTTCGCGTACTGGTCGGGGAGTCCTGTGCCGACCAGCGAGCCGACCCCGAACCGGGCGCGCTCGGCGGGCAGACGGAACTCCCGGACACGGCCGGCCGCCAGACGGACCGCTGTCGCGGAGACGTCGACACCAGTGACGGACACGGTCAGCGCACGGGCCAGCCACAGGCCGACCCCGCCCGCTCCGCACGCGAGGTCCACCAACCGGTGGCCGGGCTCCATCCGCAAGTGGGCGACCATCGTGCCGAGCAGCGGCCAGTCGCAGGAACTCGACGCGTCGACCTGGGGCGGGTAGAGGCCGCCCATCGCCCGCGCATACAGCTCGCCGGTGATCGTGCCGGCCTCCCTGGCGGCGTACATCGCGTCGTACACCTGCGCCGTTCGCTGCTCCTGCTCGGTCAGCGCCGGGCTATCCACGACGCTCCCGGATCCGGGGGATGGAGCGGGCGACCCGCATCTCCATGCCGGGGCTGACGACCTTGACCGCCCCGTACGTCTCGCCGTCGTACAGCGTGACCACGATCGGCTCGTGTCCGGTGACCTTGGTGACCGTCGTGACGGCCGCGGCCAGGTGCTGCTCGACATCCGGCTCGAGGGCGGCCGGATAGAGGCCGGCGCACCGCTCCCAGCTACTGGTGGGCAGGTCCGCCAGGGCGGGCCGGCCTGGGTGCGCGGCGAAAGCCGCCTCGTGGGACGCGAGGTCGTCGCGTGTGCCCGCGATACAGGTCAGCCGCGACTGAGCGGCCTCGGTCAGCGCTCTGGACAGGGCGATCTGAGGGAAGGAGTGGCAGCCGGACCCGGCGAACACCACCGGGTAGTCCTCCGACCAGATGTAGGCGGCGAACACCGGAATGCCGTAGTCGCTCCTCACATGGGCGATCTCCAGCCACATCCCGGCGTCGGCGAACCGGCCGATCAGGTCCGCGCAGTACGGGTCCGTCACCGAGTCCGGGGCGACCAGGTTCCGGGATCGGCCGCCGCCGACGTAGTCGCAGTGCAAGACGTCCCGCTCCACAGCCTCCAGCAGCGCGTGCAGCGTCGCCTCCGTACAGTCGTTGCCACACGCCAGGCCGTTGCTGGTCACGGCGAACACTTCCAGCTTGGACCGGTCGCGGCGCGGCTCGCGGCGGACAAGGTCCGCCGGCACCAGAAGCTCGTTCGAACTGCTCAGGCCCACGCCGGTTGTCCAGTCCAGCGGTAGGTCAGCCAGGCCCGGATGGTACGCCTTCACCGGGAGCGCGGCCATCGGGTACGGCAGATCCAGCTCCTTGTGTGCGGCTCGCGTGTCCAGCCGCACCGGCTGCTCCGCGTGCCACAGCTCGGCGGCCTCCAGAACGGCCGAGATCTTCGCGAGGGTGTCGGTAGCGCCCTTGCCTTGCGACGTCGTCAGGGTGTGCGCGGCTGGCCGGATGGCGGTCCACACTGGAATGCCGAGATGATCGAGGTCGGTGAGCCTGGCCACCCGCGTGATCCCGAGCCGTTCGAGTTCCTGCCTCAGCGCACGCCACGTGTCCTCGGGCGCCCGAGTGCGGACGGTGCCGGGCAGACCGATGCCCTTCACCGGACCGCCTCCTGGTCCCGCAGGAAACCGAGCACGAACGGCCTTGCCGCGTCGACCGCTTCCCGTACGCCCTGGAAGCCTCGCAGCCACGCCTCCTCTTCCAGACCGGCCGAGCCGACGTCCCACACGGCGGTGAGCATCTCCTGCACCACACTCTCCTTGATCGCTTCGGGGAAGAACCCGCCGTGCCTCCGACACGCCTCGGTGTTGACGGCCGCGTACCGGGCGGCGTCGGCACGGTCGGCACCCGTTTCTCGCGCGAGGAGCCGGGCCGCCGTGGCTTCGTCGGTCAGGTCGGCACAGGGGTTGATCACCGCGCACGCCAGCGTCGGCGGCAGACCGGACGCGCCGTACTCGGCAAGGAACTCCCACCACACGTCCTTGAACTGCCGGTCGAAGATCTGCTGGAAGCCGACCCGTTGCACGGTGAGGAGCCGACCGTGCTCGGTCATCTCGACGGCGAAAGCATTGGCCCACTGCCGGAAGCAGCGCGTGGCCCACGCCAGGCCCGGCACGGGCACGGTCGGAGGCCCGTCGAGTTCGAGCGCCGCGTGAACAGCAGTCAAGGCGTCCGTCCGCTTCACGTCACCGAAGTGAGGGTCAGTGGCCAGGGCGTCGTCCAGCCATGCGTCGAACGACGGGGCCAGACGCCGGGTGATCCGCTTCACCGCGTCCAACGACCGGTGCGCGTAGTACACCTCGGCCAGTGCGCTGGTGAGCCGGCCCGCCTGCTCGACGTCGATCACGTGCCGGCTGCGGGCCATGCCGACAACCTGCCGCACCCGGACCAGCGGCCAGGTGCAGGCGCGCGCGTCAACGGCGGACTGGGCGACGGCGACCTCGTCGTCCCCTTCCAGGACTCCGTCGGCGTAGGCCTGCCACACCGCGCCCAGGCCGATCATGCCGCACGCCCGCAATTCGGCAGCCCGAAGTGCGCCGATGCTCGCGGCACCGATGACGCGGACGCTCCGGGCGAGCGTCCAAATGATCTCCTTGTGCCGAACGGCCGGCGCGTGGTGGTAGACACCGTCGATGATGACGACCGTGTCACCGGCCGCGATCCGGGGATCGAACAGGTCGCCGTGCCGGATCGGAGGGAGCACACGTAGAGCCTGATCCTGCAGGGCGGGGTCGTCCGGGCTCAGCGTGGGCCCGGTGAAGACATGGATCACGAGGTCTCCAGAGAAAGGACGAGAGGCGGGCGCCCGGCCACGGCTGTAGCCGGACGCCTTCGGGCAGAACAGGTCAGAAGGTGTAACCGCCCTCCTGTTCGACGTCCTCGGAACGCGTCACGGCTGCGGTGTCGATCAGGTCCTCGACGTCGTTCACATCTGCGGCGATCTCCGTGTTCTTCGCGGCTTCCTGCGCTTTGGACATGAACCTCACGGTCCTTTCGGTGATGGGTGAGCACGGCCTGGAGGGCAGGTCGCTCTCCAGGCCGGCCCCGGTGCCGCCCCGCAGCATGCGTCGGGGCCATGCCCGCTCCCCCGCCGACGGCCGGGAGCGGGAGTAGTGAGGGGCACTCACGCAGCGCCGCCAGAACGGACTGACGACGAACTGGTGCTGGAGTGCCTCCGGCAAGCAAGGTTGATCCGCCCCGGCCGGAGGGAGAGCCATTGACATCTGCGACCGGGGCGGGGATCAGGGGGTGAGGGGCGGTGCGTCGGCGCCGGCGGCCACGCCCAGGACGACGAGGGCGGCAACCGCTACGACGACGAGGGCGGCAACCGCTACGACGACCAGGACGTAGACGGCTTGGACTCGATGGCTCGGGTACAGCGGGTCACTCACGGGCAGCTCGACGGGGCGAGGCGCCGCCAGGTCCGCCCACACCTTCTTGCCCTTCGCCGTTCCCCACCACATGGGCTCGGCACCCCACTTCTGCGACAGCGCCTCGACGATGGCCAGGCCCCGGCCGTGGTCCTCGTCGTCGCCCGGGTCCACCTGCTGGGGAAGGGTCCGGCTGCGGTCGATAACCGCGACCTGCACCTGCTCGTCGCCGAGACGGCGCAGGGTCACCCGGAACGCGGCATGACGAGCGTGGAGGACCGCATTGGAAGCGAGTTCGGAGGTGACCATTTCGGCGGTGTCTGCGAGGCCCGACAGTTCCCAGTCCTCCAGGACGGCCCGAACGAAGCGGCGCACTGCGGGCACTGATTGCGCCTCGCGCCGGAAACACTTCGTCACGACGGACACGCCGTCCTCGGCCAGCAGCCGTCGGCCGGCCAGCACGTCACGCACCGCGCTGGGTGACGCGGTACCGGGCGAACATGACGAGCCGCTTCACCGCCTCGGCGTCGGGCGTGCCGGCGCCAGCCCGCCTGTTCGCCGGCTCTGCTACTGCGGCTGGTTGGGTACGCTCCACCACGGTGGCGGCTCCTCGACAGTCGTCCGGCTCTGGATCGGCCGACACCACGGCCCCTGGGGTTCTCACTCGTACAGGGTGGAATTCCGCCGAAGTCTGCACATCCCCACCACGGGTATACCCATGATGGGTACACGACTTGATGAGCTGTCGCGCACACTCAGGCCAGCAGGAAGTGCCGCATGCCCTACCAGCCGCCGACCGCCCTGCCCCAGGAACTTCTCAACGATGAGGAGATGCAGCGTGTCCTCGCCGAGCACGACTTCGGGACGGTGTTCCGACTAGCGCGCAGCCGCGCCGGAATCCCGTACTCGCGCATCGCCGAGGCGTGCGACCTGAAACCCGCGCGAGTTGGCGAGCTTGCTCGAGGAGAAGGGCGGGTCACGACGTTCGCGAAGATCGTTGCCATCTCCGACGCATTACGCGTGCCCGGGCACATGGTCGGCCTCGCTCCCCGCCCGTGGGAGGACAGCAGGCTTCCCGGGAATCTGAACAGCCCAGCGATCGGACCTCCCATGCGCCGCCGTACTGTCCTCCAAGCCGCTTCAACCGCGGGTCTGGCTGCCGCCCTGCCCGCTCTGCACCGCCCGGCGACACCCACCCACGTGACAACCGGATACGTCGGCCAGCTTCGCCGGCGCACCGCACGCCTGCGACGCCTGGACGAGGTCATCGGCGGCGGCGACACCTTCAGGGTCTACCTGGGCGAGTACCAGACCACGAAAGCCCTGTTACGAGACGCCACTTTCACCCCCGACTCACGGCGCCGCCTCGTCGCTCTCCTCGCCGAACAGGCGCAGCAGGCAGGATGGGCCGCCTTCGACGGCGGCAGACAAGCTGATGCCGAGGGCCTGTACGAGGAGAGCAGGGCCGCGGCCCGAGAGGCCCGGGACGGCGACCTGCTCGGCAATGCGCTCGCCTTTCTCGCCTACCAAGCCCCCGACCCGCAGGTAGCCGTCGAGATCGCCGCGAGTAGCTGCTCCACCATCACCTCTGGCACCCCGGCAGGTGTCCGCGCTCTACTGCATGAGCGTCTGGCTTGGGCCTGCGCGGTCGCCGGGCACCCCTCTCGCACGGAGAAGGCCCTCGAAACGGCACGCGCTGCTCTGGACAATCAGGTTGCCGACGAGCCCCAGCCGGACTGGGCTGCATGGGTCGACGAGACGGAGCTGGACATCATGACGGGCCGTTGCTGGACTGAGCTTTGCCGGCCCCTCCGAGCCGTTCCCGTGCTCGTCCGGGCACTGGACCGGTACGACGACCATCACGCCCGGGACAAGGCCCTGTATCTGTCGTGGCTGGCCGACTCCTACGTCGCGGCCGGCGAGGTCGAGGAGGCCGCCGCGGTGACAGGCCGAGCTTGGAGCCTGGCCGCCGGGGTCGCCTCGGTACGCCCCCGGAAGCGGCTCGTTCCGGTGCTGAACCAGCTGGCTCAGCACCGGAACGTGAGCGCTGTCCAGGACGTCCTACAGCTGACAGCCGGATCCTAGGCCTGTCCTAGGCCGGACCCACAGACTCCGCGATCCACTGGAGGCACCCTTCCGATCCCTCGATCGGCGCGGCGATCAGCTCCGGCCTGTCCCACGGGTGATTGTCGAGGAGGTACTTCTCCAGCTCCTGGTACCGGTCACGGGTCGTAGTGAGGAGGAGCTTCCACTCCTCGCCCTCACCGAACTCGCCCAAGTGCCAGAACACCGAGATCACGGGGCCGATGATCTGCGCCCCAGCGGCCAGGCGGCCTTTCACGGCCCCTTGGGCGAGAGTGACAGCTTGCTCGCGCTCCGGTGTGGCAGTCGACACCTGCACATATTCAGTCATGCCGGGAGACTAGCTACCCGGGGCGCTCGTCACAGGTCGTCAGGGACCATCCCCGCGAGTGCGGGGAGCAGAGCAACGCCACGTTGTCCATCGCCACGTCGTCGGGACCATCCCCGCGGGTGCGGGGAGCAGTTCCGGTCCGGCTTCGTCGGCCGGTAGTTGTCGGGACCATCCCCGCGGGTGCGGGGAGCAGGGCGTCCCACAACCGAGGGCAGCGGGGGGACGGGGACCATCCCCGCGGGTGCGGGGAGCAGCGGACCCCGCGCAGGAACCCGCCGGGGGTGATGGGACCATCCCCGCGGGTGCGGGGAGCAGGTGTGGCTGTAGGCCATGTCGAGCCAGACCGGGGGACCATCCCCGCGGATGCGGGGAGTAGACCTTCCATGATCTTGCCTTTCCGGGCGGGGGGGGGGACCATCCCCGCGGGTGCGGGGAGCAGCGGGTGGTCTCGCCCCACTTGTCCATGCCGATGGGACCATCCCCGCGGGTGCGGGGAGCAGGACGGCCGGATCGTCCGTCAGCAGATGCCGTGGGGACCATCCCCGCGGGTGCGGGGAGCAGATCGCGGACCACCACAACAAGACCGTCGCGTCGGGACCATCCCCGCGGGTGCGGGGAGCAGGTGAAAACGGGGCGGGTGGCGATCGAACCACTGGGACCATCCCCGCGGGTGCGGGGAGCAGCACGACGCCGGCACCGTCAGACTGCCGTGCTCGGGACCATCCCCGCGGGTGCGGGGAGCAGCGGTTCCTTCCGAGGTAGGCCTGGACGTTGCCGGGACCATCCCCGCGGGTGCGGGGAGCAGTTCCTCCACTGTCGCCGAGTGGTTGATGGTTAGGGACCATCCCCGCGGGTGCGGGGAGCAGGGCGCCCTGAAGGAGATCACTGGGACGCCGGAGGGACCATCCCCGCGGGTGCGGGGAGCAGCACGGTCCGGCCCTTCCCGGCGACCGCCGGCCGGGACCATCCCCGCGGGTGCGGGGAGCAGACGCCGGCGGCGGCGCTGCCCTCCCACCGCCAGGGACCATCCCCGCGGGTGCGGGGAGCAGACCCCGGCCGTGGTCGCGTCCGGGGCTTGGTCGGGACCATCCCCGCGGGTGCGGGGAGCAGGCATATCTGAGAGCAGTTGAGAGCCGCAGCGAGGGACCATCCCCGCGGGTGCGGGGAGCAGTACCGGTCGTTGGGGCGGGCGGCCGCGCGCGTGGGACCATCCCCGCGGGTGCGGGGAGCAGCCGGTCGGCCGGCCGGTGATGCCGGGGACGGAGGGACCATCCCCGCGGGTGCGGGGAGCAGCCGCTGGCGGGGAGCTAGCTGATGGCCGCCCAGGGACCATCCCCGCGGGTGCGGGGAGCAGCCGTGGAGCGGGCGGCGACGGTTGCTCTGGTGGGGACCATCCCCGCGGGTGCGGGGAGCAGTCCGCGGGGGCGGCGCCGTCGCTGAATTCCGGGGGACCATCCCCGCGGGTGCGGGGAGCAGGGAACCTGGGGAGGGATGGAAAACGTTCGGCCGGGACCATCCCCGCGGGTGCGGGGAGCAGCGCATGCGGGTTTGCCACCACTGCCAGGAGTCGGGACCATCCCCGCGGGTGCGGGGAGCAGGTGCGGGAGATGCCCGGCACCGAGCGCGACAAGGGACCATCCCCGCGGGTGCGGGGAGCAGCAGCCCGCGCCGGCGCCCGCGCCGCGGTCCGAGGGACCATCCCCGCGGGTGCGGGGAGCAGCGATCATTTCCCGGGCGCCAACGTGCCCGCAAGGGACCATCCCCGCGGGTGCGGGGAGCAGGGAGGTGCACGCAACGGTGGCTTTGATGCTGAGGGACCATCCCCGCGGGTGCGGGGAGCAGACTGTTTGACCTGCGCGTTTATGACTGCAGAGGCGTACTTTCAGCAACTTCTACAGATTCCGGCAAATGTGACAACTTAGACATCGGTGGCGTGTGGCTCCGTAGGCGCTTCCAGGGTTAGCCGATCATCCTACGTCTTGGAAGTACCGGTTTTCGGTGGACTCTTTTGTTTGCTCGTTTTGGTGTGGGGAGACAGTTTTTCCCTGTATCAATCACTCATGAGTGCTGGGGGGAACGCCCGTTCCGGCCTGTTGCGTCGGCTTGGGGAGCCGGCTCGGTCGGTGTGGGCCAAGCATGACCGTGACAGTGACGGTTGGCTGCCGCTGTGGCGGCACATGGAGGACAGTGCCGCGGTGGCCGGCCTGTTGTGGGACCGGTGGCTGCCCGTAGGGGTACGGAAGTTGGTCGCCGAGACGTTGCCGCGGGGGGAGCCGGACGCACGCGCCCTTGCCGTGTGGCTCGCTGGTGTGCACGACGTCGGCAAGGCCACCCCGGCGTTCGCGTGTCAGGTCGACCAGCTCGCCGACGCGATGCGCGATCAGGGGTTGGAGATGCGTTCGGTGAGGGCGTTGGGGCCGGATCGTCGGGTCGCACCGCACGGTCTGGCCGGGCAGGTGCTGCTGGCGGAATGGCTGGAGGAACGGCACGGGTGGGTGCCCGCTCGGACCGGGCAGTTCACGGTTGCTGTGGGCGGGCATCACGGGGTGCCGCCGGAGCATGGTCAGATCAAGGCCCTGTATGAGCGTGAGGAGTTGCTGCGCTCCCCTGGCGCGAGCAGCCGTCTCTGGCGGCAGGTGCAGACCGAGCTGCTCGATGCCTGTGCCGAGCAGTTCTGTGTGGCCGAACGACTGGCGGAATGGCGGAGGGTCAGGCTGCCGCAGCCGGTGCAGGTGCTGCTCACCGCGCTGGTGATCGTCTCCGACTGGATCGCCAGCAACCCGGACCTCTTCCCGTACTTCCCCGACGACGCGTCCCGCAACGACCACGAGCGTCTTTCCGCGGCCTGGCAGGGACTGGACCTGCCGGAACCCTGGCGTGCCGAAGAACCCGACAGCAGTACTCAAGAGCTGTTCGCCTCCCGCTTCGACCTGCCTGCGGGAGCGGAGGTACGCCCTGTGCAGGAAGCGGCCGTGGAGCTCGCCCGGGAGATGGAGGCGCCCGGTCTGATGATCGTCGAGGCACCGATGGGCGAGGGGAAGACGGAAGCGGCACTCGCCGTAACGGAGATCTTCGCGGCGCGCTCGGGGGCGGGCGGGGTGTTCTTCGCCCTGCCCACCATGGCCACCGGCAACGCGATGTTCCCTCGCCTGCTCGACTGGCTGGACCGGTTGCCGGGGGTGGTTGGCTCACGCCGCTCGGTGCACCTGACTCACTCCAAAGCAGCTCTCAATGAGGATTTCGCCGGTCTGATGGCCCGTACGGGAGGGGTCGCGGCCGTCGAAGTGGACGAAGCGGCTCCCCCGTCCCGGCAGAAGCTGGGCGAACAGCACCGCGCGGGGGCCGAGCTCGTGGCGCATGCCTGGCTGCGTGGCCGTAAGAAGGCCATGCTGGCGTCGTTCGTCGCGGGCACCATCGACCAGTTGCTGTTCGCCGGTTTGAAGAGCCGGCACCTGGCGCTGCGTCACCTCGCCGTGGCGGGGAAGGTCGTCGTCATCGACGAGGCGCACGCCTACGACACGTACATGAGCGTGTATCTGGACCGGGTGCTGTCCTGGCTGGGTGCGTACCGGGTTCCGGTGGTGGTGCTGTCCGCGACTCTGCCGGCCTCACGAAGGCGGGAGCTCGTCGAGTCGTACTCCGGCCGTGCTGATTCGGTCGTCTCCGGGGAAATGGTCGCGTCGGACGCGTACCCGTTGCTGACCACCGTCGCTCCGGGCGGTCTTCCGCTGGTCCGCCGCCCGGAGGCGTCGGCCCGGTCGACGGAGGTGAGGGTGGAGTGCCTGGCCGACGGCCTGGACGTGCTCGCCGACCTGCTGGAGCGCGAGCTGGCCGACGGCGGGTGCGCCCTGGTGATCCGGAACACCGTCAAACGGGTGCTGGAAACGGCTCAGGCGCTGCGTGACAGGTTCGGTGCCACGAGCGTTACGGTCGCCCATTCCCGATTCGTCGACCTCGACCGGGCGGACAAGGACAGGGCGCTGCTCCGCCTATTCGGGCCCCCGGAAAAGGCGGACGGCCGGCCTCAGGGCCGGCACGTCGTGGTGGCCAGCCAGGTCGCCGAGCAGTCTCTGGACGTCGACTTCGACCTGCTGGTCAGCGACCTGTGCCCGGTCGACCTGCTTCTGCAACGCATGGGCCGCCTGCACCGCCACCAGCGCGGGCAGGACCAGCGGGAGCGGCCCGAGCGCCTGCGCGCCGCGCGCTGTCTGGTGACGGGGGCCGACTGGGCCGCGGAGGTGCCCGCCCCGGTGCGGGGGTCGGTCGCGGTGTACGGGAGGCACGCCCTGCTGCGGTCGGCCGCGGTACTCCTCCCCCACCTGGACGGCGGGCCCCGGCGACCGGTGCGGCTCCCGGCGGACATCAGCACGCTCGTGCAGCACGCGTACGGAGAAGACCCGGTCGGACCGGACCACTGGCAGGACGCCATGAAGGCGGCGGGCGAGCGGTTCGAGGAGCACCGCGACGACCAGGCCCAGCGCGCCGCCGTGTTCCGTCTGGGAGACGTCGGCAAACCGGGACGGCCGCTCTTTGGCTGGGTCACCGCCGGCGTCGGGGACACCGACGACTCCCCCGCAGGGCGTGCCCAGGTCCGCGACAGCCGGGACAGCCTGGAGGTCGTCGTCGTACAGCGGCGCCGTGACGGGAGTCTCGCCACCCTGCCGTGGCTCGAGCCGGACGGCAAGGGACGACATCGCGCGGGCCTCGAGCTGCCGCAGGACGCGACGCCGACACGGTTCGCGGCGCGTACGGCCGCGAGCTGCGGACTGCGGCTTCCCCTGCAGTTCTCTGGCGAGACCATGGACCGGGCCATTGAGGAGCTGGAGCGGCTGTATCTGCCCAACTGGCAGGGCAAGGACAGCCCTTGGCTCTCCGACCAGCTGATTCTCGCTCTCGACGAGGACTGTCAGACCCACCTGGCAGGGTTTGCACTCCGCTACAGCCCGAGCGACGGCCTTGAGGTGACTCGGGCTGCAGAGGGAGAGCTAGCGGTCTGAGCAACCGCATGGAATCCCCGCTAAGTGCGGGGAGCAGTGAAATGCGCCCCTAAGGCTGGGGCCATCCCCAGGTGAGTGAGGAGCAGCGGACGTATGACACGAGTGACTCGTATGCCATCAACTTTTGGTCGTTGGTCCAACGTACACAGGATGACGCCACCGCGGTTGCAGAGGGTTCTCAGTGCTCCTTCAGCAGCTGATGTCTTCCCTCTGCCCACCGGACCAGCGGCAGGCCAGCCACAGCCGAGATCGCACTGGCCAAAGCCGTGGCGATGCCCCACCTGGCGGCTTCATCCTCAGGGCCCCCCAACGGCAGCCAGCGGCCCAATAAGAGACCTAACCAGAAGATGACTATGACCGCGCCGATAGCGAGGACCCAACGGACCAACCCGTTCAACTCACTGCACCCCTGAGGCTGTTGGAATGACTCGCCTACTCTAGAGGATCGGAGGGCCATGTCGCATCGCTTACCGCAAGTAGCTCCGTCATCCCTGTTCGCGCGGAGCCGTGGGGCATCGGAATGGTCCTGGTTGCGCACCGTGGCGGCCATGGGCATGAAGCCACTCGCCATGGATCGGGCCGCCTTCGCGCACCGCCTCATCAGGCCGTCTACGTCAGCCACTTTGCAGGCACTGTCAGTCCTGCCTGGCAAGCTGTTGTCCTCGTTGGAGTCGAGCAGCGGTCTTGAGGGGAATCGTGCCTGAAACCACTTCCGGCAACCTGAATGTGTTGTCCTTCGATCTGACCAGTCGGCCATGGATCGGCGTGCTGCGGTGCGACGGCTCCCAGGACGAGCTGTCGCTCCGGCAGGTCTTCGCCCAGGCTGGTGATCTGCGGTGTGTAGTGGGTGAACTGGCCACCCAGGAGTTCTCCCTGGTCCGTCTCCTCCTGGCCGTCGCGCATGACGCTCTGGACGGCCCCGGCGACATCGATGAGTGGGCGGAGTTGTGGGAGGACCCGGACTGCTTCGGTCCGGTCCAGGCGTATCTCGAGGAGCAGCGCGAGCGGTTCGACCTTCTGCACCCGGCCGCGCCGTTCCTGCAGGCCGCCGGGCTGCGCACGGCGAAGGACGAGGTGTTCTCGCTCAACCGCATCGTGGCCGACGTGCCTGCCGGGGAGCCGTTCTTCAGCGCACGAATGCCGGACGTGAAACGGCTGACCTTCGCCGAGGCCGCCCGTTGGGTCGTCCACGTCCACGCCTACGACACCTCCGGCATCAAGACCGGCATGGTCGGCGACGACCGGGTCAAGGGCGGCAAGGTGTACCCGCTCGGCACAGGCTGGGCGGGAGGCCTGGGCGGCGTCTTCGTGGAGGGCAGCACCCTGCGCGAAACCCTGCTGCTCAACCTCGTGGCGGCGGACACCGAAGGCCTCGGCTTCGCCCCCGACGACCGGCCGGCCTGGCGCCGTGAGCCCTGCGGGCCGGGCTCCGACGAGCGATCCGCAGCCGGTCTGCGCGACCTGTACACCTGGCAGTCGCGCCGGGTGCGTCTGCACCACGACGCGGACGGCGTGCACGGTGTCGTCCTCGGCTACGGAGATCCGCTCGTCTCCCGGAACAAGCACGGCAGCGAGCCGATGACTGCGTGGCGGCGCAGCCCCGCGCAGGAGAGGAAGCTGGGGCAGTCCCCCGTGTTTCTGCCGCTGGAACACGACCCGGCCCGCTCGGCCTGGCGGGGCATCGCCGCGCTCCTCGCCGACCGGCTGGAGGAGGCCGGCGGTACCGAGGGACCCTCACGGCTGCGGCCGCGAATCCTCGAGTGGGTCGCGCGGCTGGTGACCGAGCGCCACCTCTCCCCTCGTTTTCTCGTCCGCACCCGGGTGGTGGGTGTCCGGTACGGGACCCAGCAGTCCGTGGTCGACGAGGTGATCGACGACCGCCTGGAGATGCCCGTCGTCCTGCTGCACGGCCAGGATCCCGCCTACGCCCGGCAGGCCATCGCCGCCGCCGAGGACGCCGACCGGGCGGTGCGGGTCCTGGGAGATCTCGCGGCCGATCTGGCCCGGGCGACCGGATCCGAGCAGGAGGGACCGAAGGCCGCCGCTCGTGCCGAGGGATTCGACGCGTTGGACCATCCGTACCGCGGCTGGCTGTCCGCCATGGCGGAGGCTCCCGATCCCTTCGAGCACCGGCACACGTGGCAGCGCCGGGTACGGCAGACGGCGGGCCGTCTGGGTGACCGTCTCATCGCCGCCGCGGGTGACGCGGCCTGGGAAGGGCGGATCCACACCGACAACAAGGGCGGCACCCACTGGCTGAACGCGGGCCTGGCCGACGTGTGGTTCCGGGGGCGGCTGGCCAGGGCGCTGGGAAACCCAGACGCTCCCGGCCCCCCGGGCTCCGACGGGAGTTCCACCGCCTCTGCCCACGGCGGCCCGCCCGGCCCGGTTCCCACCGGCCCGACGGGAACCGAACAGGCCGCGACCGACCCGGAGGTGCACGTATGACCACGACCACGACCGCATCCGCATCAGCCCCGCCCGCTGCAGTCCCGGTTCAGCAGCAGGTCGCGGATCTCGCCGCCGCGCACATCGGCTCCTGGCAGGAGGGATACCTCAAGGACAGGTCCCACGCCGTCGGCGCTCTCGCCCGACTGCGCCGCGGTGCCGGCCGTGAGGCGGGCGAGACCCCCGACCTGTGGAGCCTGATCGACACCGATCCGCTTCACACTCCGGCCGCGGGAACAGGGCCGCTGAGCGAGCAAGAGCTGCTGCGTGCCGAGAACGCACTGCACGCGGCCCTCACCCTGTGGGCGTTCCACCAGCAGTCCCGCGGCGCCCCCATGCACCGCCGGCACACCCGTGAGCGGCCGGGCGGCCTGGGCGCGGCGGTGCGGCGCGTGATGCCGGCCGACGGCACCGACGCTCCCGTCCGCAAGCGCTTGGTCCGCGCGGGCACAGCCCCCGACATGGTCACGCTCACCCAGCGGCTGCGCGACATCGTCGCCCTGCTGCGCCGCGACGACGTCCCGCTTGACTACGCGCTCCTCGCCGGCCAGCTCTACCTCTGGCAGTGGCCCGACGGGCCCGCCGCGGTGCGCCGCCGGTGGGGCCGCTCCTTCCACGAGCAGTGGCGGGCCCGGCCGACCTCCGACCAGACCACCGCCCCGGCCTCCGCCGAGAACACCACCCCGGACATCGACAAGGACGCCTCGTGAACCGCATCTTCCTGGACGTGCACGCTCTGCAGACCGTCCCGCCCAGCAACCTCAACCGGGACGACACGGGCGCGCCCAAGACGGCCGTCTACGGCGGAGTCCCGCGTGCTCGTGTCTCCAGCCAGGCGTGGAAGCGGGCCATCCGCACCTGTTTCAAGGACGAGCACCTGCTCGACCCCGCCGAGCTGGGCGTGCGGACGAAGAAGGTCGTGGAGCTCCTGGCCGACCGGATCACCGGGCTCGACGCGGCTGTCGAGCGGGAGACGGCACTGAAGCTTGCCGACGAGACGGTCAGGGCCGCGGGCTTCAAGACCGAGGTCCCCAAGCGGAAGGCGGACCAGGCGAAGAAGGACGGCGGCTCCGCTCCCGCCCCGGAGAGCAAGTACCTGGTCTTTCTCAGCTCCCGGCAGCTCGACGGCCTGGCCCGCCTCGCGCTGGAAGGCGCCGCCGACATCACGGCGTTCCTGAAGACCAAGGAGAACAAGGCCCGGGCCAAGGAGCTCGCGGACACCCGTCACTCCGTGGACATCGCCCTGTTCGGCCGGATGGTCGCCGACGTCGCCGACATCAACGTCGACGCCGCCGTGCAGGTCGCGCACGCCCTCAGCGTCCACCGGGTCGACAACGAGTCCGACTACTACACGGCCGTCGACGACGAGAACACCGACGAGGAGACCGGCGCCGGAATGATCGGCACCGTCGACTTCAACTCGGCTACTCTCTACCGTTACGCCGCCCTCGGCGTGCACCTTCTCGCCGACAACCTCGGTCAGGGCCTGCGCGACGACGAACCGCGCGCCGAGCCGGTACGCCGAGCCGTCGAGGCGTTCGTACAGGCCTTCGTCGACTCCCTGCCCACCGGAAAGATCAACACCTTCGGCCACCACACCGAGCCCGACGCCGTCGTCGTCAAACTCCGCACCACCCGGCCCATCAGTTACGTCGCCGCCTTCGAGGACCCGGTCCGCAGCGACGGCGGCGGGCACATGCGCGAGGCCTCCGACCGGCTCGCCGCCTACGCCTTCGACGTCGAGCGCGCCTACGGCGACCCCGAGACCACCCTCACCTGGGTCCTGCGCGTCGGCCCCGCCACACAGAAGCTCGCGGATCTCGGCACCGAGACCGGCACGCTGCGCGAACTCGCAGCCGCCGTCGGACAGGCCGTCACCGAACGCCTGGAGAAGCCCGCATGAGCCGCCCGAGCGTGCTCGTCCTTCGCCTGGCAGGCCCCCTGCAGTCCTGGGGGGCCTCCTCCCGCTTCACCCGCCGCACCACGGAATCGGCCCCGACGAAGAGCGGTGTCATCGGCCTGCTCGCCGCGGCGGCCGGCATCGAACGCGGCGACGACGCCGGCCTCGCCCCCTTGGCGGCGTTGCGGTTCGGCGTCCGCATCGACCAACCAGGCACCCGTATCCGGGACTTCCACACCGCCCACCACGGCGTCACCGGGGCGTCCATGCCGCTCTCCGAGCGGTTCTACCTCGCCGACGCCGTCTTCGTTGCCGCTGTCGAGGGCGATGACGCCCTGATCACCGGCCTGTACGACGCCCTTCGCGTCCCCGTCTATCCGCCGTACCTCGGCCGGCGTTCGTGTCCGCCCGCGGAACCGGTCGGCCTCGGACTGCACTCGGACGCGCACCTCGAGGACGTACTGGCGAGTGTGCCGTGGCAGGCCTCCGCCTGGTACCGCAGACGCCATCGGACCCCACAGAGCCTGACCGTACTGCGCGAGGCCAACGCCGACGACGAGTCCGCCAAGACGGCCGACGTCCTGCGCGACCAGCCGCTCAGCTTCGACGCCGCCCACCGGCGGCACGCGCTGCGCACGGTCGTCACCGCCGTCGTACCCGCTCCGATCCCCGCGGAGGGCGGCAGTTTTCAAAACACGCACGATCCGTTCGCAGCCCTCGACGTTCTGGAGAATGAGAGCGCCTGATGTTCCTCTCCCGCTTCCGCGTCAACACCGCGCGGCCCGGCGCTCGCCGCCTGTTGTCCTCGCCCCAAGCCATGCACGCGGCTGTCATGTCGTCCTTCCCTCACCTCCTGCCGTCCGACAGCCCACAGCCCGATGCACCGCGCGTGCTGTGGCGTCTGGACCAGCGGGCCCGCGCCGAGGTGCTGCTGTACGTCGTCAGCCCCGACCGCCCCGACCTGACACACCTGGTCGAGCAGGCCGGATGGCCCGCCGTCGCCGGCCCCGAGAACCCCGGCTGGCAGACCCGGCCCTACACCCCGCTGCTCGACCGGCTGGCCGCCGGTGACCGCTGGGCGTTCCGTCTGACCGCGAACCCGGTGCACACCATCCGCCGCAAAGAGGGCGAACCCCGCAAGCTCACCGCCCACCTCACACCCGTCCACCAGATGGGCTGGCTGCTCGACGAGGAACGCCAGAAACGCCTCGGCTTCCGCATCTGCGAGAAACCGGCAGACCGACGCCTCCTGCCCGAGGGCACCGCCCACCACAAGCGGCCCCACCCCGGCGACCGGTACGAACTGGCCATACAGGACACGCGGTCACTCGCCTTCGACAAGTCCCGCGGCTCCGCCGGCCGTCGGACCAAACCGGTCACCGTCGTCACCGTCACCTTCGAAGGACGGCTGGAGGTCACCGACCCCGCCGCACTGCGCCGCACCCTCACCCAGGGCATCGGCCGGGCCCGGGCCTACGGCTGCGGACTCATCACCCTCGCCCCCGTAGCCCAGCCAACGCGCCCATGAGCACGGTCTCCCGGCGCCCGGCACTCACTCCCAGGCAGCTCACCCGTACCGGCGAACGTCTCTCCTTCGTATACCTGGAACGCTGCACGGTCCACCGCGACGCCAACGCCATCACGGCCCAGGACGCGGAAGGCACCATCCACATCCCCTCGGCCACCATCGGCACCCTTCTCCTCGGCCCCGGAACACGCGTCACCCACCAGGCCATGAGCGTGCTCGGCGAGACCGGCGCGGCAGTCTGCTGGGTCGGCGAACACGGCGTGCGCTACTACGCCTCCGGCCGCGCCCTCAGCCGCTCCTCCGCCCTCATGGAGGCCCAAGCCCGCCAGTGGGCCAACCCACGCAGCCGCCTCGCCGTGGCGCGGGCGATGTACCGGCTGCGCTTCCCGGACGAGGACCCTGCAGGCCTCACCCGTCACGAACTCCTCGGCCGCGAGGGAAGACGGGTCAAGGACTGCTATCGGGCCGAGGCCGACCGCACCGGCGTCCCCTGGCGGGGCCGCCGCTACACCCCCGGCGACTTCACCAGCGGAGACGCCGTCAACCAGGCCATCACCGCCGCCGCCCAATGCATGTACGGCATCGCCCACGCCGTCGTCACCTCCCTGGGTTGCAGCCCGGCCCTCGGTTTCATCCACTCCGGCCACGAACTGTCCTTCGTCCTGGACGTCGCCGACCTCTACAAGACGGAGATCGGCATCCCGCTCGCCTTCGACGTGGCCGCACAGGACGAGGACGACGTCGGCTCTCGCACCCGCCGCGCACTACGGGACCGCATCAACGAAACATCCCTGCTGAACCGATGCGTCGACGACATCAAACAACTCCTACTCCCGGAAACGGCCGGCTCCACCGACCATGGCGGCGACGGCGACCGGGACGTGGTCACGCTCCACACCGACCGCGGCCACCAGGTCGCCTCCGGCATCAACTACGACGGCCCCGAGGGCTACGGAGACGAGTTCTGGTGACCGTCATCGTCCTCACCAACTGCCCTGCCGGACTACGCGGCTTTCTCACGCGCTGGCTACTGGAGATCTCCGCAGGCGTATTCGTGGGCACCCCCTCGGCCCGGGTCCGCGACGCACTCTGGGAAGAGGTCCAGCAATACGCGGGTCAGGGCCGCGCTCTACTGGCCCACACCACGAACAACGAGCAGGGCTTCACCTTCCGCACCCACGACCACGCATGGCACCCGACCGACCACGAAGGCATCACCCTGATCCACCGACCCGACCCGAACGCATCCGCTCCCGGCCCAGCTCCTCAGAACGGGCCACCATCTGGCTGGAGCAGGGCTGCCAAACGTCGACGCTTCGGAAGAGGCTGATGGACATCGAGCCCTATATGCCCTATTCGCCGGAACCGAAGAAAGTGCTCGGAAACTGCCTACAGCCCCAATAAAACAGCAGGTTAAACAGTCTGCTCCCCGCACCCGCGGGGATGGTCCCACGGCGAGCGCGACTACGGTGCTCACGCGGCGCTGCTCCCCGCACCCGCGGGGATGGTCCCTCGTTCACGCGGCACCTCCGCACTGGCAGCGCCTGCTCCCCGCACCCGCGGGGATGGTCCCGCCCCAAGGTGTACTGCTCGGACCGCTGCCGGCTGCTCCCCGCACCCGCGGGGATGGTCCCGCACCCCCGAATGCCCCTGGGGCCGCCCCGACCTGCTCCCCGCACCCGCGGGGATGGTCCCAAGAAGCGGGAGAACGGGCGCGCGCTGATCGACTGCTCCCCGCACCCGCGGGGATGGTCCCGGCAGGCGCCGCACCGCGGCTGATGTCCAGAACTGCTCCCCGCACCCGCGGGGATGGTCCCAGGCCGGCCGCGTTGTCGTACACAAGACCGGGCTGCTCCCCGCACCCGCGGGGATGGTCCCAGGAGTCGCGGCTTCGACCAGGGCCCGGCAAGCTGCTCCCCGCACCCGCGGGGATGGTCCCCTGGTGACTTCGACGGCGCCGATGGCCTGGGCCTGCTCCCCGCACCCGCGGGGATGGTCCCGATGAGCCGGTGACCTTGGGAGAGCTGGGTCGCTGCTCCCCGCACCCGCGGGGATGGTCCCAGGTCGTGCACGACGGCCTCCGCCGCCGCCTCCTGCTCCCCGCACCCGCGGGGATGGTCCCCGCGGGCAGGTCGGCGAATTGCACGCGGCTCTCTGCTCCCCGCACCCGCGGGGATGGTCCCGAGGGCCGCGTGGACGCGGACGACTTCGAGGACTGCTCCCCGCACCCGCGGGGATGGTCCCGGCCCGGGGGCCTAATCCCGAGCCGCTTCTGACTGCTCCCCGCACCCGCGGGGATGGTCCCCTGCGTTCGATCGCCCGGCGGGCTCGCGCGGCCTGCTCCCCGCACCCGCGGGGATGGTCCCGAGTCCACCAGACCGGTGTGCGTGGACGCGGCCTGCTCCCCGCACCCGCGGGGATGGTCCCAACGGCACCGCGTGGCGGCCCCTCATGCCGATCTGCTCCCCGCACCCGCGGGGATGGTCCCGCGTACAACGTCATGGGCTGCGCCTCCATGACCTGCTCCCCGCACCCGCGGGGATGGTCCCGGTGAGTGGCTCGACTCCCCGGTCCTCAAGCACTGCTCCCCGCACCCGCACCCGCGGGGATGGCCCCCGGATGTCGGGGTGGTCGGAGCGTGCTGCTCCCCGCACCCGCGGGGATGGCCCTGGGCGGGGTCGAACTCGACTCCGTTGCCACCCTGCTCCCCGCACCCGCGGGGTTGCCCCTCCGACTTCGCGCCCTTGCAGGGGAACTCAACCTCATCCGCTCCGGAGTCGACCGCGACGCCGAACCACCCCGCCGCCTCACCCCCATGGAACGCGTCACCTTCTTCACCTGCCTCGGCGGCTGGGGCCCCGACCAAGCCCGCCACTACCTCCGCGACCGCCTCATCGGCTACCTCCTTCTCGAAGGCCTGCGCCCCGGAGAAATCGTCCGCCTCGACATGTGACACCTTCACGAGAACACCGCCGAAGGCACCTGGGACGTCCGCGCCCTCGACGACTTCGAGAACGTCGGCAAGAAGTTCGTCCTCGAACCCCTCACCGTCGCCGCCCTCCACCACTACCTACCCAAACGCCCACGCCCCGCCGACGGCATCCACGCGTTGATCCTCGGGCAAGGCGGCCGGCCCATCACCTCCCGCTACCCCAGCCTGCTCATCCAGCAGACCTGCGCCACCAACCCGCTTCTCGCCCAGCGCACCCCGCCCGTCACCGCGGACACCATCGCCCACACCGGATTCTGGGACACGCCAAACGCCTGACCCCCGACTACAGCAGGGTCGTATCTTCTAGATCAGCAGGCTCTGAGCGGAATCAGAAAGTTGAGAACCAACATTGCTCCACCCCCACAAGGTTCACGTCGCGCAGCAGCGCTGACCTGCGGCTCTCGTTAACTCAGCCTGGAACAAGGGCTCTTGCTTGCGTTGGTCGTCGGCGTACAGAGTGAGGGCGTCGGGCAGTCGGCCCGACCGTGAAGAGGGCCCCGCACCCGGACGAGCCTGGCCAGGCATCGGGTGGAAGCCCCATCACGCGGATTGATCCCCACGAGTGCTGAGGAGATCCGTCATGAGTGACGGTAGCAAGACGAAGGACACCGGCAACACGCCCGACGAGCCGGAGACCCGCAAGCAGCGGGTCCGCCGGCGGATGCGGGAATGGCAGATCCGGCAGCACCTCGCCCGCGGCCTGGCCTACGGCGTCGGCAGCGGCGCCGTGAGCCTGCTCGTCGTCTGGGTGCAGACCCGGTACTGACACACGGGGGCACGTGGCTGGAGGTTCAGTCGTCGCTGCGACGCTTCGCCTGGACCTTCAGCCACGGGTTCTCCGCCCGCGACTGGGCCCGGTCCAGGTACTCCTTTTCCCTACGGAGGAGCCCGCCGCCCACCGTCCCTGTTTCGTCGGGTCCCCGCCAGCGTCGGCGATGGCCTGGGCGCCGCCGCGGCGCAGCCCATGGGCGGTCACCGCAGTCCAGTTCGGCAGGCCGGCCTTGTGGGCGCGGCTGCGGACCCAGTCGTTGATGGGTCGCCTGTGACGTGGTCCCCGCGCACGGCGGCCGTGGCACGGTTCTGGAAGGTGTCGGCGGAGGTGAGGGCGCGGAAGAATGCGCCGTCGCGGACCCAGCTTATCGCTGATCAGCCTGGCGCAGATATGCACCAGGCTTGATAGGCCCGCGGCCAGTCACACCGTGGGCACGTGCCGGTCGTCCCACCGGAAACCACCCTTGCCCTTGGCCCAGCTCAGCCCGTGGACCCCTACCAGCGGCAGAATCTGGGGGACGCCGGCCGCGTCCTGGCGGGGCCGGTGGAAGCGGGTCACGTAGTGGACGCCCGCGGTGCGGTCCCGGCAGTACTGCCAGGCTGGAACACGGCACTTGGGGCAGGCCGTCTCGGCGCACGCGTTCCAGGCGCGGCGCAGGGCCGCTTCAACGGCTGCAGGGTTGTTACTCGTTGGCTTCGCCGCCAGGGTGAAGTACTCCATCGGCCGATGATGGCAGCTCGTCATCCTGCTCGTCATGCGTATGCGGTCCCCCGTGTCTGGAAGCTGGAGTGCGGTCAGTTCGGGCGAGGGGTGACGGGATCGGTCCGGCCGGCCGGCCGCGTCAGGATGCGGCGCAGCTTGGCAACGAGCTCTTCGCTCGGCTGCGGAGCCTCGGCGACGCGCCGGTGGATGTGGGCGATGGCCTCGTCACCAAGGAGATGGCGGCGCTGCTCTCTGTCCATGCTGACTCAACGACCAGGCGGTTAGAGCAGCACGTACAGTCCGGCCGGGCTGACCAAGCGGCACCATCCCCGAGTCGGGTACTCCCTGGGGTAAATAGACGTGAATAGATGCTTGACGAACGAGCGCGCGCGGGATTCTCTATGCGTAAGCCTGATGTCTATTCACTTCTGTTGCTACGGGAGGCCGCATGCGCATTACCGTGACGATCGACCAACCCACCGAAGACTTCCAGGGCCGGCTCCTCGCCCTCCTTGCCGAGCACGCCAGCCAAGTCGAGGTCGACAACACGTGGACGCCCGAACGAGCCGAGCGCTACTACCTGGCACTCCCAAGTCGGGCCCGACGGATCCTGAAGGAGGCCGCAAACCGACCCAACGGGTTTGTCGGCGCTGACGACCTCCGCGACGAAGAGAACAGCAGCCTCCGCGGCCATGCCGCGCCCTTGAAGCGCATCCTCGATCGCGGAGCACGAGAAGGCTGGTGGCCGACAAGTATGGAGCCGCCTATCCAAGCGCAGGGCCCCGGCTTCGGAAGGGTGGTCGGCTATCGGATGCCGGACCACCTCATCAACGTCTTCCGGGACGCGGCCGACAAGCCCTCCCGCGACTGGTAGTAGTCGAGCAATTGTCAAAAGCTGTGGATCAGTAGCTGTTCACGCAGTCTCGTGGTTCAGGTGGATGAGCCCTTCGAGGGAGCCCAGGCGGGCGTGCAGGGCGGGGTCCGGGGTCGGGGTGGTGGTGAGCAACAGCACCTGGGCCGACGAGTGTTCCGGAGCGTAGAGGTCGTCTTCGCCGTCGTCGCCGGGGATGGGGTTGGGCTGGATCTCGATCCGTCCGTTAGGGCTGCTGGCGAGATGGTAGACGCCCCGGTAGTCGCTGTCGCGCTCGGTGAAGACCAGCCCGAGGCGGTCGCTGACGAGCCGGGTCAGCTCGTCGGCGGTGTGGGTGCTGGTGCCGTAGGTGTGGCGGTCGGTCATGGTGCACCAGACCCTATGCCGCGACGGTGGCGGGGGCTCGACCAGTTGTCCGCGTTCGAAGCGGGCCCCGGCACGGACGAGGGCGACGAGGTGGGGTGCGTTCACGGCTCGCCACCGCTGCTGAGCGGACTCGACGAGCTTGAAGACCATGGCCAGGGCGGCGGTGCGGGAGCCGGCCCCGCGAGTGACCTTGGTGCGCAGGCGGACGGTGGCGAAGGTGGACTCGATCGGGTTGGTCATCCGCAGATGGATCCAGTGCTCGGCAGAGAAGTCGTAGAAGGCCAGCAGCTCGGCCTCGTCGTCGGTGATCTTCTTGACGGCCTTGGGGAACTTCGTGCCATAGAGCTGGGCGAAATTCTTGATCGCCTTGGCTGCGAGGTCGAGGTCCTCGGCGTTGTAGATGTCCTGAAGTGCCTTGCGGGCGCCGGGCTGGGCCGACTTCGGCAGAGCGTTGAGCACGTTGGCCGTTTTGTGAACCCAGCACCTCTGATGCCGGGAGGCGGGGAAGACCTCGGACAAAGCCTTCCAGAAGCCGAGAGCCCCATCGCCGACCGCCAGGACCGGGGCACGCATTCCCCGGCGGGCGCAGTCGCACAACAGGTCCGCCCATGACTCACCCGATTCACGGTAGCTCCGTCAGGTCGCGGTCCATGAAGGCGGCGTGGTCGGCCTGCCATTGCTGGGTCAGCCGGGCGACCGTGGCAGGGGACTGTCCGGCCGAGCTTTCAAGGAATTGTTCCAGCGCGGGTACGAAATCGCCCGAGGACAGGCCGTGCAAGTAGAGCAGCGGAAGAACCTCGCTGATCTTCGGGCTCTTGCGGCACCAGGGCGGCGGCAGGATCGCGGAGGAGAACCGCTTGCGCTCGCCCGTGGCCTCATCGACGCGCTTATCGTTGACCCGCGGCGCCTTCACCTCGACCGCGCTGGCCGCGGTGGTGACCTGTCTGGGCTGGTGATAGCCGTTTCGGACCACCAGGCGGTGCCCCTTGTGGTCGCGCTCATCAGCCAACTCGGCTATGTAGGTGTTGACTTCGGCCTCCAATGCGGTGGCCAGCATCCTTCTCGCACCCTCCCGGACGATCTCGTCGATCAGGAAGGAGCCGTTGGTGGTGGTGCCGTCGTCGTTCACTACGCTGAGCACGGACGTGCCTTCCCGGCCGGTGCTGCGAACACCGGTCTTGCTCGGTGACCTATCGATCAATCACACGGGAAGGTACGTCCTCCCCGAGATGATCCACAGGTCTTGAGCTTTGCTCGAGCCCGGCCTACGATCGGCGAGCTGTTCGCTGAAACTCCCCACTCGGTGGAACGCCGGAGCAGTCGGCGTCAGCGGTGAGGTCGCCCGTCCGGCGTGGCGAGTCCGCCCAGCAGCCGCCGGTCAGGGGTGCGCGGTGGCGGTACGGCCGCCTGTGACGCGAAGAAGGTCTAGTTTCCCCGCGTCGATGCTTCCGCTCGCTGCCGTGTAGGTGACCATGCGCAGGTCTGCGCCGGGGACGATGAGGACGTCGCAGTCGAGCAGGATGTCGCCGATCTCCGGATGCCGGATCGTCTTGCGGTCCGTCGTGTGCTGGGCGGCGGCCGTCTGCGTGGCCCAGTACTGGGCGAACGCATCGGATACTTCTCGCAGTTCCCGCACGAGACGATCGAGCTGGGTGTCCCGGGGATAGCGGGACACGGCGTCCTTGAGGTCGGCGACGATCGACTCCGCGAAGGCGTCCTGTCCGCGCTCGGATCGGACGGGAAGCATCGAGGCGTGTGCGGCGCCGTCGCCGAAGAGTGCACGGGCGAGGTTCCGTTCGGCGGCCGGGAGGGCGGCGGGGTCGCCGTGCAGGGCGCTCCACGTGGTGTTCCACCACACCAGGGTCCAGTCGGCGGTGAACACCCCGATCGGTACGTCGCCCAGGCGCGCGGCGAGCCGTTGGATGCCCGGGGGCACATGGGTGCTGACCGTCCCGTCCTGGGGCGGCAGGAGCCCGGCGCTCCGGTACAGCTGGTCGCGCTCGGCGCGGGAGAGCTGAAGGGCCCGGCCGAGGGCGCCGACGACCTGGGCCGAGGGATGCTTCGCGCGTCCCTGTTCCAGGCGCAGGACGTAGTCGACGGAGAGCCCGGCCAGCTGTGCGAGCTCCTCACGGCGCAGTCCCGGGGCACGACGGCCGTCCGTCGTCGTGAAGCCGACGTCGGCCGGGGACAGCCGGTCGCGCCAGGCGCGCAGGAGGGCGGCGAAATCGGAGCGGGGGGAGGCCATGGGGTCATTCTCGCCGCGCGGCGCCGGATGAGCCTGGGTACTGCCAGTCCTAGTGACGGGGACGGCACTGGCCGGCGGTGGCGCCACCGGCGAACGTGGCGATGTGCCCGAGCCGGGCCCATCGTCTGACCAGTTGAGGAGCCTTCCATGCAGCACACCATCGTGATGACGGGCGCGAGCCGCGGGATCGGCCGCGTCGCCGCGGAGCACATCCTGCGCCGGTCGCCGGACGCGCACCTCCTGGTCGTGGCCCGCGGCTCCTCCGGCGCGCGGCTCGCCGCGGAGCTCGGCGCGGGCGGGCACCCGGTCTCGCACGTCCCGGCGGACCTCGGCTCGCTGGCCGCCGTCCGCTCGGCCGCCGACGAGATCCGCGACCGGCTCGACCGCGCCGACCTGCCGCCGCTGCGCGGCTTCGTGGGCAACGCCGGCATGCAGTACACGAACGCGCTGACCGAGGGACCCGACGGGTTCGAGGCCACCTTCGCCGTCAACGTGCTCGCCAACCACCTGTTCGTCCGACTGCTCCAGGACCGTTTCACCGCTCCCGCCCGGATCGTGATCACCGCCAGCGACACCCACTTCGGCGACTTCAAGCACAACATGGGCATGGTGCCCGGCCCGGCCTGGACGACCCCGGACGTCCTCGCCCGCACGGGCGCCTTCCCCAAGCCGGACACCGCGGCCGGCGGGCGTACCGCGTACTCGACGAGCAAGCTGGCCACGATCTACCTGGTTCACGAGTACGCGCGCCGGCTGCCGGCCGGGATCGACGCCGTCGCCTACAACCCGGGGTTCGTGCCCGGCACCGGCCTCGCCCGCAACGCAGGACCCGTCTCCCGGTTCGCGATGCGCCGCATCATGCCGGTGATGACCCTCACCCCGTTCGCCACCAGCCGCAGCGCCGCGGGCCGCTGCCTCGCCGACGTCGTCCTCGGCACGATCCACGCACCGACCGGCTCCTACGTCGACCGCAGCCGTGCGGCCCGCTCGTCGCGGGAGTCCTACGACCCGCAGCGCGAAGGCGAGCTCTGGGAGGCCGCCGAGCGGTTCACCGCGGCACACGCAGCCAGGGCGGACACGTTCCCGGGCGACGTGACCGGGACAGGCGACATGACCAGGACAGGCGACGTGACCAGGACAACGCCAGCGTCCTGACCTTCCGGCTGAGCAAGAGAGCTGCACGTGCCCGACCGGTGTGCCTGCCGGCCTGTCTGAGCGCGAGGGCGTGTGCGAAGGGGTCGTCTCCGGGGAAACTCACGGACGCGGCCCGTTCGAGGCGGTGGTGGAGGGCCTCGTAGAGCTCTCCGAGCGTGACGGTCATGAGGCGGCCCCGCCACTGTCCTGCCGGGCGGTCACGAGGAGTTCCGCGGCGGCTGCCGCGTGGCCGGCCACGCGGTTGAGCCGCTCCGCGTCGTCCGCGCATTCCGGTACGGAAGCCAGCCGTCGCAACGCCGCTCCGACATGGCGCAGCAGCGCCCCGGGTTCGTGTCGTGCCGCGTTCGCGTGTTGGTCACACTCCACGCCCATTAATGCACCGTCCCTTGCTTGCCCGCGCATAGCCGCAGGTCAGCGACGTGCATAAGGCGTCATCCATGAATGAATCAGCTGACCGGCCGGAAGTGCAGGAGCCGCCCCGGAAGTCGGGGCAGGGTTGAGCCATCCCCCACTCGGTCGTTCGACCACTTCTTTCCGCGCCTTCATGGCCTCTCGAAGGAGATCCGCCTGTGTCCATGCGCCCTTCACGCGCCCTGCGGCTGGCAGCGATCGGTATCGCCACCGCCTCCCTCACGAGCGGCGCGCTGCTGACCACCGCGCCCCAGAGCGCCGCCGCGCCGCCGAGCTCGTACACCGTCAAGGGCGTCGACACCAGCCACCACAACCACGACGCGACGGGGAAGGGCATCGACTGGAAACGTGTCGCCCAGAAGAACGCATTCGCCTTCCTGAAGGCGACGCAGGGCTCCCGCTACAAGGACCCCTGGTTCGCACGTGACTTCAAGGCCGTTTCCGCGACGCCGCTGCTGCGGGCCCCGTACCACTTCTTCGACCCGAAGAGCCCCCGGGACGGCGCCGCCCAGGCCGACCACTTCATCCGCACCGCACGCGCCGCCGGATACAGCGGGACGAAGGCGGGAGAACTGCCCCCGGTGCTCGACGTCGAGAGCGTGTGGGTGAACGGGAAGGAGGTGTGCCCCAAGGCCCTGCGCGCCGGCCAGCTCGACGTCTTCCTGAAGCGGGTGAAGACGGCGTTCAAGGTGACGCCCATCGTCTACACCCGCGCCTCGTTCGTGAACGACTGCATGGGGGGCAAGGGGCAGGTCTTCAAGGACTATCCGCTGTGGCTCGCCCGCTACGGCAGTGGCGCCCGCGAACCGCAGCCCGTGCCGGGAGCCGGCTCCTGGACGTTCTGGCAGTACACCGAGAGCGAGCGCGTCCCCGGCATGCCCGGCGCCAGGAACACCGTGGGCACCGCCGACCGCAACGTCTACCGCGGCACCCTCGCCCAGCTGCGCGCCATGGCCAACCTCGGCAGCACGCCGACTCCCCCTCAGCCGGAGACGTCCTGGCCCACGGTGAAGTCGGGGCAGCGCGGTGTCGACGTGACCACCGTGCAGCTGCTGTTGACGGCCCGGGGCCACGCGACCAAGGCGGACGGCGTCTTCGGGGCGGGGACTGCGGCGAAGGTCAAGGCCTTCCAGAAGGCACAGCGCCTGAAGGCCGACGGTGTCGTCGGCCGGGCGACATGGACCCGGCTCGTCGTCACCGTCAAGACCGGCTCGAAGGGCGCGGCGGTCAAGGCCCTCCAGCACCAGCTCACCGCCAACGGCCACACCGTCAACACCGACGGCAGCTTCGGCGCGGCAACCACCACCGCGGTCAGGGCCTTCCAGAAGGCACACCGCCTGCCTGCCGACGGCATCGTCGGCCCGGCCACCTGGGCTGCCCTGGTGGCCCGATGAAGCCCTCAGCCACGCACTACCGGAAAAACTTCGTCCATAACGTAAGGAAGCACAAGCACACCATGCGTACCGCGACACACAGGATCCGTCTCATCGCCTCCGCGGCCCTGCTCACCACCGCCCTCTCGACCGGTGCCGCGGCGACAGCCTCGCCCCACGCACCAGCCTCCGCAGCCACGGCTGTAGCACCCACGGCCTTGGCACCCGCGGCCGTGGCACCCGCAGCCGCCGCTCAGGCGTCCTGGCCCACGGTGAAGTCGGGGCAGCGCGGTGTCGACGTGACCACCGTGCAGCTGCTGCTGACGGCCCGGGGCCACGCGACCAAGGCGGACGGCGTCTTCGGGGCGGGCACTGCGGCCAAGGTCAAGGCCTTCCAGAAGGCACAGCGCCTGAAGGCCGACGGAGTCGTCGGCCGGGCGACATGGACCCGGCTCGTCGTCACCGTCAAGACCGGCTCGAAGGGAGCGGCGGTCAAGGCCCTCCAGCACCAGCTCACCGCCAACGGCCACACCGTCAACACCGACGGCGTCTTCGGTGCCGGGACGGCAGCGAAGGTCAAGGCCTTCCAGAAGGCACACCGCCTGAAGGCCGACGGCATCGCCGGCCCGGCCACTTGGGCCGCGCTCGTCCGCGGAGGTGGCAGCGGTGGCGGGAGCGGCACGCCCGGAGGCGGCGGAAAGCTCAGCGACGCCCAGGCGTCGGCCAAGCTGAAGGCGGCCGGTATCAGCCGCGTCTCCAGCGGGAACTGCACCGACCGCAACCGCAGGAACTGCACCAGCCTGCAGGGCATCCGTGTCGGTACCGTCAACGGCGTCATCTCCCTGAAGAAGAAGAGCGGCTGCAAGGTCGTCGTCACCGGCGGTACGGAAACCGGCCACGCCGGTGGTAAGTACAGCCACTGGAACGGCTACAAGATCGACATCAGCCACACCCCCTGCGTCACCAACTACATCCAGAGCCACGCCAAGAAGCACCACAAGCGCGGCGACGGCGCCTGGGTGTGGCGCGTGACGTCCGGCGGCAAGGCGGTTGTCGACTACGCCGACGAGCGCCGGGCGAACCACTGGGACATCACGTACTACTGACCGCCGAACGCGGCCCGCCGCTGTAGCCGGGCATGTCGGTTCCCGGGTCCGGCGGCGGAGGGAGGGGAGGCTCCCGGTGGCCGCCGGCGCAGGCGGGGAGCCTCCTGTGCGGCCTGAAGGCGTGCAGCGTGTTGATCCGCTCGGCGCCCGGATGCAGCGGCGTCGCAGATCACCGCGCACAGCCTTCGAGTCGTACGCCTCGTCGCGGGTCGTCGGCGGGTCGTCGGCGGGTCGTCGGCGGGTCGTCGGCGGGTCGTCGGCGGTGCGCGCCCCGAAGGCATGAGGTCCTTCGGGGCGCGCGGCAGGGGTTCGGGTCAGGCGTTGTAGCCGCCGTGGGCGTCCAGCACCGCGCCCGTGACGTACGACGCGGCGGGGCTCGCCAGGAAGGCGATCGCCGCGGCGATTTCGTCGGGGTGCCCCATGCGTTGCAGGGACAGCGAGCTGACCAGGGCATCGAGGGTCTCGGCGTCCGGCGGTTGCATGCCGCCCTCCATCAGTCCGGCCTCCACGACGTTGGCCGTGATGTCCCGGGGCCCGAGGTCGCGTGCGACGCCCATGGTGTACCTCTCGATCCCGGACTTGGTCGCCGCGTAATCGGCAAGGCCGGGGGCGCCGACCCGTGAGCCCAGTCCGGAACTCACCGTGATGATGCGGCCGCCCGTGCGCAGCACTCGGGAGGCGGCCCGGATGACGGCGATCACGCCGAGGTAGTTGGTGGCGTGCATCCGGTCCAGTGCGGCGGTGTCGGCGTCCGGGTCGTCCACCGTGCCGGCCACGGAGATCGCCGCGTTGTTGACGAGGATGTCCAGGCCGCCGAAGTGCGCGACCACGTCGTCGATCAGCGCCGCCGCCCGGCTCGTGTCCGCCTGGTCGGACCGGAAGGCGACGGCCTTCGCTCCCTTGCCGTGCACCTCGTCGACGACGGCCTGCGCCTGCTTCTCGGAGCTGACGTAGGTGAAGGCGACGTCGGCGCCCTGCTCGGCCAGCAGCCGTACGGTCGCGGCTCCCAGTCCGCGCGATCCCCCGGTGACCAGGGCGACCTTGCCCATGAGTGGCTTGCTCATTCTTCTCACCTCGTTGATTGACCTTCCCGGCTGTCGCAACATTAATTGTTACGACAGCCTGTTGCAACCTTAACTGTTACGACTGAACTGTCGTAACATGAAGCGTTGCGGCCGGGAGGAGGAGCCCATGAGCGCCAACAGCAGGCTGACCATCGCCGCCCACGCGCTGGCCTGGATCGGCCTCTACCAGCGCCAGGGCCATGAGGTCGCCACCTCCGAGCAGATCGCGACCAGCGCGAACACCAACCCGGTGGTGATCAGACGGCTGCTCGGCGAGCTGCGCAGGGCCGGGCTCGTGGAGTCCCGGCGGGGCGTGGGCGCGGGCTGGTCGCTGGCACGCGAGCGGGATTCGATGACCCTGCTCGACGTGTACGAGGCAGTGGAACCCGGCCCGCTGTTCGCGATGCACCGCACCACGCCGGACCAGGGATGCGTGGTGGGTCACGGCATCCAGCCGGTAATGCGGAGCATCTACGAGGGCATCGAGGAGACCCTGAGACACGAGCTGGCCCGCGTCACGCTCGAGAACGTACTCCGGGACGTACTCGCGGCACCTCGCTAGCCTCCCCGTGATGCCCTGACATCACCAGAATCCCCATCCATGCCCAGGCTGGCGGGCAGCCCGGCAACCAGTCACGCCGAAGACCGGTGCGGTATCAGGCCGTGTCCTACGAGCTCGTACGAGCTCGTAATGGGCAGTGCGTCGAGCCGGATGTCGTTCTCGTGGGCACCGAGGAGGTCGGCGAGTTCCCGGCTGGTCATGCCCGTCCTGCGGAGGCGGCGGCCCACCCACGGGTTCCGGCCGCCCGCTTCACGGCAGTCGCCCCAGGCCCCGCTCGCTCCCGCTCCCCTGTCACAGGGGAAGGCGATCGGGACCATGGGGCAGCTCTGCTATCGGGCTCCCAACTCGGCCAGCAGGGCCTCGTACTCGTCCGGGTACTGCTCCCGCAGGATGTCCAGCCACATCCGGGCCCCTTGAACGAACGTCTCGTGCTTCATCTTCTGGTGGAGATGGCGAACGCAGTAGAAGGCGTCGTCGTAAGGGAGCCGCTTCGGCTGCGCCGGCTGCGCCGCTTCGGCGTGCGCCGTCCCGGGTCCGACCGAGCTGGTGCGGGGTTCCGGGATGGACTCGGGAGCCTGCTCACGCCCGGTGGGGGACGTGGGGAGGCCGGGCCGAAGCGAAGCGGCAGGCGAAGTGGCCGGGGGAGCGGCTGGGGGAGCGGCCGGGGCTGGGGGAGCAGCTGCGGCTGGGGGAGCGGCTGCGGCTGGGGGAGCAGCCGGGCCGGTGGACGCCTCCGGGATTATCACGCCGTGATAATCGGCGGGTCCCGCTGAACGCTCGACGACCTCGCGCGCCGCCTGGGCCTCCGCCTTGATGCGGGCCGCTTCCGCCCGTTGGTCGGCCTTGGCCTTCTGCTCCTCGGCGGACAGCCTGCCGAGGTTGCGGACGTGCTCCACCTTCCGCGTTCCGGTCACCAGGTCCTTCTGGAGCTCGGGAGTGAGCTTCAGCAGGGACAGCTTGCTGGAGATCGTGTTCTGCGGGATGCCCAGCCGCTTGGCCGCCTTGGTCTGGGAACCGTAGTAGTCGACCAGGGCCTTGAGGGCGTGGGCCTCCTCCAGGTCCGTCATGTCGTCGCGGTGGTAGTTCGCGACGAACGCGGCCTCGAGGAGGGCTTCGTCGGTGGCGACCCGTCCGTTGTCGACACGGACCGGGATGGTGGCCATTCCGACGCGGCGAGCGGCCTCGAGGCGCCGGTGGCCGTCGACGACGATGTACTTCGCTCCGTCGTCGAGGTCATGGGAGCGATCCGACCGGTTGCGCAGGTAGGCATCGACCGTGGCAACGGCGATGGGGATGATGATGCCGACCTCGCGGACGCTCTGCACCGTGTCGTCGAGGTTGCGCAGGTGATTGCGCGGGTTGTCGGGGTTGTCGCTGATGAGGGTGACCGGCAGCTCGGTGATGGCCGCCGTGGTCGACTCCTCACCTGCGATGGTCTGGTCGATGAGGTTCCGTCGGGAGGACCGGGCGCCGCGGGCCGCGCCGAACGCGGGTGCCGATCCCAGGGTGTCGGCCTTGCTCACCGGGTGGCTCCCCTCGCTACTTGCCGCATGGCTTCCGCCTGGTCGCTGTGGGGCGCGTAGGACAGCAGCGGCATCCGCTTGCGGACCGCTTCGCGCTGTTCCTTCAGGTCACCGATGACGGCGAGGACCTTCGGGTCGCCGAGCGACTTCCAGTTGTCCAGGGACGAGGTGGCGACGTAACCGCGGCGGGAGTCGTACAGGTTGACGACCAGGCCGAGGTAGTCGATCTCGAGGGAGAGGTCTTCGCAGAGGTCTTCGATCTGCTGGGCGAGCATGCCGTAGGCGGTGGCGGAGGAGTCCTCGGCGAGTACGGGGATGACGACCCCGGAGCCGCCGGCGGCTTCGCCTCGGCGCCGGCGCCCGTAGTAGAGGGCGGCGTCCATGGCGATACCGAGGCTGGGCGGGCAGTCGACGATGATGACGTCGTAGTCGGCTTCCAGGGGGCGCAGGGCCAGCTCGAGCGCGGCCTCCTTCTGGAACCCGCGCTTCTGCGTGGCCACGACGGCGATCTTCGCGTCGAGGAGGAAGCCGTCGAAGCAGGCGGGCAGCACATGCAGACGCTTTCCGAACCGCGGATCCTCTATCTCCACGACGAGGTCGCGCAGATCTCCTCCGCCGTCGCCGCACATGTGGGAGACCAGGCTGTCGTGGTCGGGTTCGATCTGCGGGACTCCGAGCTGTTCGCTGAGGTGGCCCTGCGGGTCGAAGTCGACGACGAGGACGCGCTTGCCCGCCTCGGCGTAGGCCTCACCGATACCGGCGGAGATGGCCGTCTTGCCGACCCCGCCCTTCTGGTTGCCGACGATCTTCCGTTCGGGCTCGGTTCCGCGAGCGCCGTGCCGGGGGGAGGGGTTCGCGTCGAGCCAGTCACGGACCGACTGGGCAAGGCCCTGGGTGTAGGAGACGCCGCGGGCGGTGCAGGTCTCCTTGAACTGCTCGTACAACCCTGGCGGAAGCCATGTGGAGAACGACTTCGCACCAGCGGTGTCCACTTCGGCGCCGCCGCTCGTACTGCCGCGCCAGTCGTTGATGGCCGCCTCGACGGCGTCCTGGATGTCCAGGCTGAGCTCGGCGGCGCGAACCTTGAGTGCTTGCTGGAGCGCCGAGGGCAGCTTGGACGCTACCTTTTCCCGGTCTCCGTCGGGGTATGGGAAAGCCATGACGTCAGCATACTGACTTGTGTAGGGGTGTTGGCACCCGCTGTGCGGTTTCTGACGGGGTTTCACCCGTTGGGTGTCCAGAGCAACCGGAGCGTCCGAGACACCTCGCCCACGGCGAACCGGCCCCTGGTCCCCTTGCACCGTCTGGTCGCTCGTCTCAGTCACCCCTGGTCAGGACGCCTTCGGCAAAGGCACGACGGCCGTGTTCCGTTCGTCTGCCTGCCGGTCGCGGCACTGCCGGTGCCGGTGCCGTGGCCGCCCGATCGTGTGGTCGTGTGGTCGTGTGGAGATCACGCGGAAGGCGGCGGGAGACGTGGTGGCGCAGATGAAGGAGTGCTCTTCGCGATGAGCTTTGCGGCGATCGACAGTCTGTGTCTCTACGAGGGCAACAAGCCGATCATCAAGGAGAGACGATGGCCATGGGAAATCCCGAGCGTGTCAGAGATGTATGGCCGATCGTGCACGCGGAGCGTGCGGCACTGATCCGCGACCTTGAGGGACTCGATGACAAGGAGTGGGAGCAGCCGTCACTGTGCGAGGAGTGGACGGTGCACGACGTCGTTGCCCACCTGGTCGACTCGGCTCGCACGACGCGTCTCGGCTTCGTGGCCGGCCTCGCCCGGGCACGGTTCGACTTCCACCGCCAGAACGCTGACGGTATGGCGCGCCAGCGTGGTGCCTCACCGCTGGAGACGTTGGCGCGGCTTCGTCAGGTGGCCTCGCGGACGTCGACCCCTCCGGCGCCCCTTGACAGCCGGATCGTCGAGGTGGTCGTCCACGGTGAGGACATCCGCCGCCCGTTGGGACTCACCCGCCTCTATCCCCGGGATGCCGTCGTCAGGGCGCTTCGCCTGCAGTCTCACACCCCGGTGTCCTTCGGCGGCGCCAAGGAGCTCGTGGCCCCTCTCCGCCTCACGGCAACCGACGCCGATGTATCGATGGGCGATGGTCCGGAAGTGACCGGGCCTGCGCTTTCACTGCTTCTCGCAATCATGGGACGGCGGGTGGCACTCAACGACCTGGACGGCCAGGGAGTGGCTGCGCTGAGGCAGCCGACCTGACGATCCGCCACCCGCTTCTCACCAACGAGACCCGTCGCTGGTCACGGCATCGACGTGGTGGGCCTTCACTGCGGCAGGACAGACGGGCGTCCGAGCAGATGAGCGTCCGACGCGGATTATCACGCCGTGATAATTGTCGTCCGCCGCGTCGCGCCGCGCCCCCGTGCAACGCGACGACCGCTGCCGCTGCCGCTGCGTCCTGGTCCGCGGCGTCTCACCACCGCACAGCGGTGTGCTGCGAAGTGCTGAGCATCTGCTGCCGTTCCTACGGACGGGAATGAACATGGGGTGGACAGGAAGCCCACCAGGGGGAGCACCCGGGGGAGTCCGCCGGGAGGAGTCCGCCGGCGGAGCACCCCGGCCGGATTATCACGCCGTGATACCTGCTGGCGCTGCCTCGTTCCTCCAGCGGCCAGTGCCAGGCGAGCGTGCAGGGTGCGCGCCAGGTCGTACGCGGTGTGCGCGAAGGTCAAGAGATCGGTCTTCTGTGGTGCGGACGCCAGTGAGACGGTAAGCTTTCTCCGGAAACCTAGACACATTGAGGCCCCCGCTCCGGCGGGGGCCTCAATGTTGTGCCGGTTGGCAGCTCAGGAGCGGGACGGCCTTCGCCGTGACCGGCTGCGGGCCGTCGAAAGGCTCAGTACCTCTGCGGACTCGTTGTCCGCGGGCTTGGCCGACACCGTTTTGGAGTGACCGGGCGAGCTCCTGCGGCTCAGACGCTTCTCCTTCTTCTCCTTCTCGGCCTGGGCGACGGCAGCGTCGTAACGCTCTTGGTAGTCGTCAACGTCGAGACGGTCGGCGGGGTCGAGCGTCCCGATCGCCTCCAGGTGCTCGGGAACGCTGCGTGCACCGCTGATCATCGGGTTGAGAAGGTAGATGCCCTTGGCCTGGCGGAACACGAGCTTGGAGAGGATCAGGGCTTGCAGGCCCCTCCCCACCATGGAGCGGTGCACGTCCAGGGCCTCGGCCAACTCCTCTTCAGTGACCAGGCAGCGCCCTCCGGGCTCCTGGGTCCCGATGAGCCTGAAGAGCACTCGGTAGGCAATCCCTGGCATCGCCGGCATGTAGGCGAAACCGTTGAAAGTGCCGTACGTCAGCTCCGGCGGCTCCGGGTTGGCAGACACCGCAGTCCTCATCCTCACGCCTCCGGCTTCTTCTTCGTACGCGCACCCTTGCGCGTCCTTGACGATGGTTTGGGCAAGCTCGCACCAGGAAGAGCCATGCCTCTGAACTCCTCTGGAACGGCTGGGTCGAGCACCAGCTCGTTGAGCAGGCTCAGCTGTTCCACCTGGACTTTGGCGCTCTTCGCCGACGCCCCCCGGACCGGCTTCTCGATCAGTCGGTAGCCTCCCCGAAGAGTCACCGCGGGCTGAAGCTGGATCGACCCCTTCTTCGGCGAGTACGCCAGCCCCAGCCTCTTCAGTTTGGTCTGGGCCCGTGACACCTGCGCGGGATCCATGTCCAGCTCGGCCGCGATCTCGGTCTGCTTCAGCTCGACAGCTCCTCCGACTTCCTGACTTCCCATCATGTAGAGCAGTACGCACAGAGTCACGTTGTCGCCCCTGAAGTACCTGGCTGCCCAGCGCAGGAACTCCAGGCTGTCCTGGGCGAAGTACTTGCCGATGAAGTCGCCGGCGGTGACCGGGGGCTTGACTTGCGCCGTGTGGCCGACGGGCAACTCGACGAGGTTCTTCCTCGGACCGAGATTGCGGGCGTAGGGGCTGTTGGGACTCGGTGCGCGAGGTGGAGACGTGCCAGGGACCCTGCGAGGGCCCTCGTGAGGCTGTGCTGCCATGGCGCTGCGTGCTCCTCAAGATCGAAACCTAGACGCACGGCACAGTAGTGATTGCGCAGATAGATAGCAACGACGCGACCTATCTGCGCGTTACGCGTGTCGAACATGACTCCTGAGTCATGTTCACGGCGACTCTGACACCTTCCGCGAGATTGCGCATCTAGGTCGCAATGAATACGGAGAACCTTGACACCCAGCACAACTTCCGCAAGCCCAAAATGACTTGGGAGTCATCTTCCGAGAGCCCGTCATGCCCTCTGACCTGGGACGATGCAAACGTCTCTAATATCTATAAGTGCGGCTCCGTGCATGGCGCGCCCTTCTGTGGCTCATGTCGAGCGTCGCCTGTTCGACAGCCTCACGTTGCTGAGGGCCTGTGGCACCAAGGAAAGCCCTCCGACCAACTCCCCTGCCCTGTCCGCGACTTGCAGCACTCCGCCTGCCCCTTCGACCCGCACCACCGAAAGCAAGCCACAGCGATGCCTGCAGTCGAGGGGCCAGGCGCGCGTGTGTCTCAGCAACCTGGTTCCGGTCCCAGCCACGCTTCCGTCTTGAAGGCCCCGACACCTCGGTCGGCCGCCTGCGGCGAGTTACCACCCCGTCGGGGCACCGCAAGCCCGCCAGGGCTGAGGAGCTACCGACCCTGGGCGGCAGACTGCGGAGCAGACCGTCTGTCAGCGGTTGACTTCGAGGAGCGTCAGGACGAGCAGGGCTCGCAGGAGGCGGGTTGCATGGGCGGGGTCGGTGCGGAGCTTGTGGAGGGCACGCCAGTTCTTGATGTGGGCGAAGCCGTGCCCGACCGGCGCGCGTCCGGCGGCTGAAGGACGCGGTTGGCGTCCTTCAGCCGCCGGGAGCACCGGGGTTAGGCTCGCTCCGCACCATTCAGGGCTGCTCTCGTCGGGTCGCTCCGGGCGCCGATTCCAGTCAGCAGGTCCGTGGGTCCCTGTCGCCGTCCTGATCGGCCGAGTGAAACAGTTCCACGACACGTTCCTCGTACCGGACGCGGGCCGGGGAGAAGTCGTACGGCATCTTGCCGATGGCCTCCAACGCGCTCATCCTCGCCCCGTCTTCTTCCTCGCCGGTGTGTTCGTCCTCCTGGTCCAGGAGGATGTTGAGGTCCTCTTCCAGACCGGATCTTTCGATGGCGGCTGCCAGGGCGGTCTCGTGATCACACCGCTGGGCGGCCAGGTCTTCGATGCGGGGGTCGTCGGGGGACATGGTGTCGTCCAGGGCCGCCTCGGCCTCGGCCAGTCGGTCCTCCTCGGCCCGCAGCTCGGGGTGGGTGGCCAGGACGATGAACCGGTCGGCCTGGATAGCGGCGCCCAGAGGGCCGAAGACGCGCTCCGTGACCAGGAGGGTATCGAGGTCGGCTGAGCGCAGGGCTCCGGGCGGTAGATCGCGCAGGCGGCCAGTGACCAGCGGTGAGAGCAGGCCCAAGGGGCTGCCCACCTCACGGAGACGGTGCACGGCGGCCCGCTGGGCCTCGATGGCGGCCGCCTGGGAAGCGAGGGACTCCTCCAGGCGGGCCAGGGACTGCTCGATGCCGGTGGTGCCCTTGAAGGCGGCCCGGATGTCGTCCAGAGAGATACCCGCATCGGCCATCCTGCGGATCCACAGCAGGCGGATCATGTCGTCGTATCCGTAGCGGCGGCGGTCATCGCTGCCGCGTTCCGGTTCGGGGAGGAGCCCGATGGCGTGGTAGTGGCGGATGGCGCGGGGTGTGGTCCCGGCGAACGCGGCGGCATCGCCGATCTTGACCCGGCGGGGAATCGCAGGAAGGAACATGCGCGGGAACCTTTCGATGTCGTGCTCGCCGCCTACTGGACCACATGCCGCTACGGCACGTGCAAACCCCGCTGCCGTAGGCACGCCCCGCGCTTGCGCACCGTCAAGGGTCGTATGGATGGCGGCACGGGCAAAGAACAACTGCTCATCCGCTCAAGAACCTTCTCGGTAACGGCGACTTCATCGCGCTTGGCCCGGACCTCCGCCAGCTGATTGGCCAACTGTTCCTCGAGTTCGTCCAGTTCCTTATGCCGCGCGGTAATCCGCTCCAGCAGCTCGGGATCCATACACCGGATCGTGGGAGGCCGTCCGCCCGCCGAGGGCGCAGGAGACGTCCTGCCAGGGCTGTATCGGGAGGCACTTGGTGAAGCTGCTGGTCATGCCGCAGATACGGAACGGGTCCGGAGCCAGTACGAGCGGGTGACGACAATCAGCGCGACCCCGTAGACGGCGAACGCGACCATGCCGATCCAGGCGACCAGCAGCGCATCGCTCGAAGAGGGGAAGTCGCCGCGCCGCATCGTGACCACGCCTGCCGTGGCCAGGGTCGCGTAGCCGACCCCGAACACCCCGTACGGAGCCAGGGTGGCAGCACCGATCAAGGCCGGGGTGAGGGGAAGCCAGCGGGGGACCTGCCGGCCGCGCAGCCACAGTGTCCAACGGGGGAAGACCTGGCCCCACGGGCGGACCAGGCCCCACAGCAGGAAGACGCCCAGCGCGGCCAGCAGCACGGTGGCGTCCAGGCCCCAGGACTCCAGGGTGAGCCAGATTCCCGACGCACCGTTGCGCTCGGAGATCGCCAGCATCTCCTCTCCGGCCACCCCGGCGAAGGTGCCGCCCGACGCCCAGACGAGCTTCATCGCCGCGTAGGGGAGAAAGGCCACCGTCCCAGCGCAGGCGGCGAGTTGAACCGGCCTGGAGGCGGCCGACGGGGCTGCCGTGATGGCTCCGTCGGCCCCGTCGGCCCCGTCAGCCCCCGCGGACCGGTAACGGACGGGCCGGGCAGTGGCCGCGAGGAGCAGGACCCCGGCGGCGGCCAGCGCGTGGTTCGCAGCGGCCACCCCGCTGTCCACTCCCTGACCGAATACCAGGGTGATGACATCCATCAGCAGCCCGAACGCGGCGATCCCGGCCAGCACGCAGGCCCCCCACAGCAGCACACGCAACACCGGTCGCAGCCCTGACCGGACCACCGCACCACAAGCCACCGCCGCCAGCGATCCCACCCCCACGACTCCCCAGCCCAGCGCGGAAGGTCCCGGGGCTTCGCCCAGGTAGAACAGCGGCGTCCCGCTCAACGCGCATGCCAGGCCGAAGCAGGCATAGACCACCGCCCACACCATGGCGGCCCGGCCCACCCAGCACGGCCCCCACCTGCGCCAAGGCGCCCTCGTTGTCCATGTCGTCCATGTCGTACGGTCCATGCACCGAACATCGCACCGACCTCAACGGCACGACATCTACCGCCAGAACGATCCGTCTCCCCCTGTCGGGTGAGCGGCCTGCTGTACATCGCCCCGGCCTGTTCCAGGCACCTTCCGGAAGGCGCCGACACCCGACCCGCGGCCCTTGCCGGGGACCGTGCTGCCGCGGTCGGACCACCGGAGCAGCACCATGGGCCGGATTATCACGCCGTGATAATTGCTTGGGCTCGGCAGATCCGTGGCTGCTGGGAACTCAGGCGCTCATGCCGACGGTTGGGGCGTCGTCACGGAGCTGGCTGCTCAACCGCCGCCTCTTCCTGGAGTCTCCCTGGAGCACGTATGCGAAGCCGCTGCCGGAGACGGCGACGATGGTGGGGTGAATCCCCGCGACCTCGAACTCACTCTTGCCGCCGCTTGCGCGGTCACCCCTTGTCCGCCTGGCGAGGAGGCCGCCCGGACCGAGCAGGTCCGCGCCCGGGCGGTCCACCTCTGCACCCTCGCCGACACGGTCGGGTAAGACCTCCAGCGCCTCGACTCCGCGAAGCAGTTCACGGCGACCCTGCTGTCGGTGCACCTCGAGGCCACCAGCACCCGAGGCATCCTCCTTCTGCGCAACACGTCCGGCGAACTCGAGCGCCTGCGCACCGATCGTGGGGACAGCGAGGTCGGGCGGGCGATGACCGAGCGCGCCCGGGCCCTGACCGGGCACCGGCTGCGGGTGTACCGGCTCAACGAGCAGATGGCCTCCAACGCCAGGCTTCAGGTCCGTACCGTCGTCCACCTCGCCGACTACGGACCGGACACCGACCCGATCCACGAGAACAGCGCGAAGGAGAACGTGCTGGCCGCCGCCGAGGGCGACGAGGAGTCCGCCCGCCGCCTGGCTCGAGGCCGGCCTTCCCGACACCGGCTCGGTGACCGTACGTCAGCTCGCTGGGGCCTTGGCTCAGCTGCCTGCCGCTGACACGCCGTAGCGCGTGCCTCGCCCGGCCGGCAGCCCCTTTCGGCCGTGCAATCGCCGGGTGCCGGAAAGTCATGTTCGGCGCGGTACGGCTCCGTCCTGCCCCGGCCTACATGTCGAAGATGGCGGAGACGCTGTGACGGAGCACCCCGGGAGCAGGACGGCTCAAGGCCCGCTTCTATCGCCGAGCTGTCGCGCCAACGTCGCCGGAGACCCTTTCCGCCCCGATCCGTCGCATGCGTTCGGTGCCCCATTCTCCCAAGGAGGCCAGGGCCGCGTTGAGCGAGACGCCGTGCTCCGTCAAGGAGTACTCGACCTTCGGCGGCACCTCGCGGTACACCTCGCGATGCACGAGCCCGTCTTCTTCCATCTCCCGCAGGTGCTGAATCAGCATCTTCTCGCTGACACCGGGCAGACCGCGGCGAAGCTCGGCGAACCGGCGGGTCCCGTGGTGCTGCAGCTCCCAGAGGATGAGCGACTTCCACTTCCCGGCGACCACGTCCATCGCCGCGTCGATGCCACAGAAATAGGGGCCACGTCGCGCTGCAGTCGCCATCCGCCCTCCAAGGGGTGCTCCAAGGGGTGCTTACTCACAGGTGAGTACCTGACTAATTAGTCCGTACTGGTCAACTCTACTGGCTGCGGAGAAGATCGAACGGAAGGAACGAACACGAGGGAGAGCGCCGGAAATGACAACTGACAACAGCGTCCAGGTGAGTGTTCTCGGGCTGGGGGCGATGGGCAGCGCTCTCGCGGACGCCCTGGTGAAGGCCGGCTACGCGACCACATGCTGGAACCGCTCACCGGGGAAGGCGGACCACCTCGTCGCGCAGGGCGCCAAGGCCGCCGACACGGCCGGCGACGCGGTCCGGGCCGGCCGGGTGGTGATCGCATGCCTGCTGGACCACGCGTCGGTCCACGAGGTGCTCGATCCGCTCTCCGGCGAACTGGCCGGACGAACCCTGGTCAACGTGACGACGACGTCACCCGCTCAGTCACGGGAGATGGCCGACTGGGCCGCCCAAGCCGGAATCGCGTACCTGGACGGCGGCATCATGGCCGTACCGCACATGATCGGCCGGCCTGGGGCATCGGTCCTCTACAGCGGATCAGCCGAGGTGTTCGATCAGTACAAGCCGCTGCTCGACCTGTGGGGAACCAGCAGCTACTTCGGTGAGGACGCCGGGCTGGCGTCCCTGTACGACCTCGCCCTGCTCGCGGGCATGTACGTCATGTTCGCCGGATTCATGCACGGCGCCGCCATGGTCGCCCCGGCCGGCGTGACGGCGGCCGAGTTCGCTGCGCACGCTACACCTTGGCTGACCGCCATGACCGGCGGCTTCGAAGGATTCGCCGCAGTCATCGACGGCGGGGACTACACCGTCGAAGGGCAACAGAGCCTCCGGTTCTCCGACCTCACTGACATCCTGGCCGCCAGTTCCGACCAGGGCATCAGCACCGAGGTCGTCACCATGGTCCAGCGGCTCATCCAGCGTCAGATCGACGCAGGCCATGGGGAGGAAGGCTTCGCCCGGATTATCGAGAGCATCAAGCAGCCTGGCTGACAAGTCATCTCGATCGTCGTCCGTGCCGGTGAGTCCGCGGCAGCGGACGAGGGTGCGGCAGCGGACGAGGGTGCGGCAGCGGACGAGGGTGCGGATCAGGGTGCGGGCGATGCCGGGGTAGGCCGGGAGGTGGCCGGCCTTGCCTTCGTAGAGTCGGGGGAGGCGTTGGCATCCGGCGATCGGCGGTCAGGCCTGCCGGCCCGTGCGGAACGCGGTCACCAGGAGTGTGCCGGCGGCGCGGGGTCCGGCCCCGCCGGGAAGCGTCTCGGGGCCGATCCGGGTGAACCCGGCCTCGTCGAGGAGCTTGGTCCACACCTGTTCCTGGAGGACCCAGCGGCGCATGGTGGCCGCCCCGCCCTCCGGGGTCTTCGCACCGATCTCGGTGTGCTGCACGCCGGCGTGGGCGGGCTCGCCGCCGAGGTGGTGGGCAAGGGTGGAGAACACGAGACGGCCGCCGGGGCGCAGCGCGGTGGCCGCCGCCGGGAGCAGCGTGCGGGGCTCGGTGAAGTCGACGGCGCCGAAGACGCTGTAGAGGACGTCGTAGGTGCCGGCCGTCGCGTGCAGGTGCCGCGTCACGTCGGAGTGGACCAGGCGCAGCCGTGAAGCGAGGTGGCCGTGGCCGTAAAGGTCTTCGGCCATGGCGTGCTGGGCGGGTGAGGAGTCGACGGCGACGATGCGGGCGGGCCGGTGGTGGACGGCCAGGTGGGCGGCGTGCCGGGCGGCACCGGCGCCGAGGTCGCCGACGCGGCGTCCGGTGATGTCGCCGAGGGTTTCGGCTCCGGGCCCGCTGTCCTGGCCCCAGCTCCAGAAGAAGCGGTCGGGCACGATGCGGTCGGTGGCGTGACGGGTGCGGCCGTAGTGGTGCCAGAGGTCTGCGGTGGGGATGGTCACCCCGCTCATCCTGGGGGGCGCCGCCGGCCGGCGGGGCGGTTCGGGGGAATCCCGCCCGGGGGTGTGCCGAGGGGCCCCGGCCGGGCGGCCGGGGCCCCAGGTCACCGTGCCGGGTCAGTGGGAGTCACTGCCGGGTGGCACGGGTGGCAGGGGCCGCACTTGGCGGCGTCCGCCCACAGCGGCAGGCCGACCTCCCAGCCGTCCGCGGCGAGCAGGTCCGCCGTGCGCGGGACCGAGCCGTCGTCCTTGAAGTCGACCTCGGGCACGTGGTGGAGGTAGTGCCCGCCGTTGAAGCGCTCGCGCAGCTCGAAGTAGCGGACCGTGTCGAGGATGACGGTGTGCACGCCGACGTCGACGAGCGTGCTCGGGGCGAGCCCGAGGCCTTCGCCCCGGTGCCGCATCGCGGTCAGCAGGTAGGCGTAGCCCTGGCCGGGGACCCGGGCCGCCATGACGGAGTCGTAGGGGTGGTCCCGCATGAGGAGTCCGACCTGCTTGTCCCACAGGGCGGACGGCACGACCTCGCGGGCGGACCGGGCCGTGCCGGTCGTCGGGTCGTGCCGGTCGTCGGGTCGGTGGCCACAGGGGGTGCGGCGACGAGTTGCCATGTTGCGTCCGGTGGACGGTGCCCCGCGGTGCGGGGCGAGGCGTCCAGCACACCGCGACGGCCGGTCGCCCGGTGGTCATCTGCCGGACGGCACAACGGCTTTGCACGAGGTGCGCAGCAGTCGGGCCCGCGCGGCAGTCGGGCCCGCGCAGCCTCACATACGGGATCTCAGCACGTCGACCTCACAGCCCGGCGCGAACGGGTCGAAGCCGTGCTCGACCAGCCAGCGAACCGCCAGCAGGCTTCGCAACGACCACCACGCGTGGATCACATCGAGGTCGATGTCGATGTCGATGTCGGTGCCGTAGCCGGCGACGACGTCGTCGAGGTGCTCCTCGTGCCCGAGCGTGAAGGTGGCGAGGTCGTACAGGGCATCACCCTGGCCCGCCTCGGACCAGTCGATGATGCCCGTGACCTCGTCGCCGTCGACGAAGACGTGCGCGATCTGCAGGTCGCCGTGCGTGAACGCCGGAGTCCACGGCCGGAGCGCGGCCTCGGCGACCTGGCGGTTGCGGGTGACCAGGTCGGCGGGCAGGAGGCCGTTCGTCACGAGCAGCTCGCACTCGTCGCCGAGTTCCGCCTCCAGCGCGACGATGCTCCGGCCGGCCCGGCCGGGCCGGGGCGGCAGCGGCGCGTCGTGCAGCTTCCGGATGGCGGCGCCCGCCGCGGCCCACGCCGCCGACGACCCGGTCGACGGCCCGCCGAGGCGCCCAAGCGTCGTCCCCGGGAGTGCGGCGATCGCGAGCACGGGAGGCTTGCGCCACAGGACCTCCGGGGTCGGGACCGGCGCGAGGGACATCGCCTCGACCTCGACGTCGATGTGCGTCTGATCGGCGTCCACCTTCAGGAACACGTCGCCGACTCGCAGGGTCGCGCGCTCGGAATGGGCGACAACGACTTCGACCTCGTCCATGGGCGCCCAGTATCCCGGAGGGCGATCGCCGACGTCGCCGAAGCCGTGGATTCGGTCTGGCCGGAGCCACGCAAGCGCGGGCGAAGCCGGCGTCAGGGGCGGCGTCGTGCAACGTCGAGGTCTTCCGGACGGGCTCGGTGTAGGAACCTCCTTCCTCGGGAGACCCCGACGCCTACCCGGCCACCGACGCGGGGTCAGCTGCCACCGCCGGTGTGACACAGGTTCCTGATGATCCGAAGTCAGCCGGATGAGGGGCGAATCGTCCTGCTTCGGCCCTGGTCACGCGAAGGCGACCGGGGCCGAGACGTGAACGGTGGCTTCGGTCGTGGCTTGTGGGCCGGCCGTTCAGCTCCGGGGCATTCAGCGGCCGATGTCGTCCAGCTCGGTCAAGTCCTCATGAGAAAGGGAGAGTCCCGCGCCGGTGATGTTCTCGCGCAGGTGAGCTGTCGATGAGGTGCCGGCGATGAGCAGGATGTTCGGTGATCGCCGCAGCAGCCAGGCCAGTGCGACGGACATCGGCGTCGCCTCCAGGCGAGCGGCTACCGCCGAGAGCGCCGAGGACTGGAGCGGGGTAAAGCCCCCGAGGGGGAAGAAGGGCACGTACGCGACGCCTTCGGTGGCGAGCCGGTCGATGAGCTTGTCGTCGTGGCGGTGGGCGAGGTTGTACATGTTCTGCACGCACACGATCGGCGCGATGCTCTGTGCCTCGGTGACCTGCTCCTCGGTGGCGTTGCTGACCCCGAGGTGGCGGATCAGGCCCTGCTGCTGAAGTTCCACGAGCGTCTCGAACGCCTCGGCGAGCGAGCCGGGCTGAGGACCTTCGGCGTTGCCGAGCCGGAGGTTGACCAGGTCGAGTACGTCGAGCCGGAGGGACGTGAGATTGTCGTGGACCTGGCGGCGCAGATCCTCGGGTCGCCGGGCCACGGGCCAGCCACCCTGTTCGTCGCGGGTCGCGCCCACCTTGGTCACGATGTGCAGCGACTCGGGATAGGGGTGCAGCGCCTCGCGGATCAACTCGTTGGTGACGCGTGGCCCGTAGGCGTCGCTGGTGTCGATGTGGGTGATACCGAGGTCGACCGCTTCACGCAGAACGGCCAGGGCACCCTCGCGATCGGCGGGCGGCCCCATGACCCACGGGCCGGCCAGTTGCATGGCGCCGTAGCCGAACCGGGTGACGGTCAGGTCACCCAGAGGCCAGGTGCCGCCGGGAAGAGAAAGGGAGGGGGTGCTCATTCTGTTGCCTTTCGTCGTGCACTTGGGGGTTGGCTGGGGGGGGGTGGCTGGGGGGTGGCGTCTGCTGCCTCCCTGACTCAGCATTGGAGAGAAACTTCCTGCAGGGAAGTAGGCACTTGGAAGTGCGTAACCCACCCATCGGTGAGAGGTGCGATCAGTGACGACGATGAACGCGGCCCAGAAGAGGGCTCAGGCCAAGGTGGAGTACAACGCGTTCCTGGCAGGGTGCCCCAGCCGGCAGCTGCTCGACCGAATCTCGGACAAGTGGGTCGTCCTGATCCTCTGTGCGCTGGGTGGCGACACCAGCCCTGGCGAGCCCGGTGCAGCACGCGCAGACGCTCCGAAGGCGATGCGTTACTCCGAGATCTCCCGTCTTCTGGCCGGGGTCAGCCAGAAGATGCTGACCCAGACGCTACGGTCGCTGGAGCACGACGGTCTGCTCACCCGTACCGTGACGCCGACCGTCCCGGTCACCGTCTCCTACGAGCTGACCGACCTCGGCCTCTCGCTCCACCACATGACGCGCGGGCTCAGGAACTGGGCGCAGACGCACATGGCCGAGGTCCTCGCCAACCGCGAGAACCACGACGCCCGCACCTCCTGACGCCTCACATCCAACCGTTCAGCAGCTCTGCGTTCCCGGCCCTGCCCACCCTCAACTGCGAAGAGCCGGCATGCCTCGCAGCTGACGCCCGCCGGCGTCCGTGCGGCGGTCTCCCTCGCCCAGGCGTTGTGGCTCGACCGGCGCTTCGTCCCACCGCCGGCTGTCCCCACCGCCGGCTGTCCCCACCGAGTGCTTCCCTGGCCGAAGCGGCCTGGAAGCTGCAGGGACAGCGGGACGTGTCACCGGCCGGGCTCAACGAGCTCTGCCGGAGTGGGGTCTCACCTCGCGGCGCAGCGGAAGCTGCCCGCGTCGTTCGTGTCGCCATGGCCCTTGTAGCGCGCGGCGAGGGGGTACATGCACAGCGGCCTTTTCATGCCGGTCTCTCCGGTCGATCCCTCGCCGACGCCGAGCAGCGTCGTGGGCTTCCTCTTCTTCTCGACCCAGTTCACGACCGCCTCCAGCGCACTGCCGGAGCTCGGAAGTCCGCCGTAGTACCCGGCGGGCATCAAACCGGGATGAGGGTGCGACCTGATGAGGGTTTCGTGTCCGCCGCCGGGAGCCAGGAAGAGCCGTGCGAAGTCCTGGACGGCACGGGTGCCGCCCATCCTGTCCGCGACCTTGTCGTAGTAATCGACGGTCCCCTGCACGGGGATGGAACTGTCGAAGGTGCCGTGCGTGATGACCATTCTGCCCCCGGCTGCGCGGAAGGCGGAAAGATCGGGGTCAACCGCGTCGACCGTCCGCTCCCATTTTGCGACCGACCTCTCGAAGACGTCAGCGAACTTCTCGTAGGTGAGGGTGCGCCAGTCGAAGTCCGGGTCCTGGAGAACCCAGTGCGTGACCCATGTCAGGGCGTCTGCTCGCGGCTGTGGAGAGGTGGTCCCGTCCTCGTCGGTCACGGTGCCCGCCATGCGGTCGAGCGGAGTGCCGGGAGGCGGGCCGTGCCAGAGGAACCTGCCGTCGGTGCCGCGCGGGCCCTTCCATATCTTGTCGATGATGTCGGCTTCCTGCGCGGTGAGTACGTCGCCGATCAGGGTGCGGGCATCGAAGCCACAGGCGCGCCAGTCGGAGACGATGCGGTCGTGGACGCCGTCGCGTCCGTCGCATTGGGCGATCGCCTTGTCGTTCACCGCCTCGAAGGTCGATTGCGGGATGAAGTGCCCGGCCACGTTCATCACGACCTGTGGCCAGAGTGAGGCGGGAAGCAGGCGCGACAAGTTCAGTGCCGGCCAGAACACGGCGAGACCGTCATAGTCGTGCGGGTAGCGCTGCGCCTCCGTCATGGCCTGGCGGCCACCGGCCGAGCCGCCGTAGAAGTAGGAATAGGCCGGGCCCTTGCCGTAGTAGGCGGCGATCACCTTCTTGGCGCTGACAGCCGTCTGATGGACGGCCAGGTGATTCCAGATATCGACGACGGGCTTGTTGAGGGTGTTGTCGGGGTTGAGCGCGAACTCCCCCTGGTTGTTCGTCGTCGGTACTCCGGCGTCGGTGTTCGCCGTGGCGTAGCCGTCCGCCAGGGAGCACGGGTCGTACCGGCCGCACGGCTCGTCCGGCCCCCCGCCCACGAAGCCGCCGCCGCCGGTTCCGACGAACCGGCCGTTCCATGTCGCGGAGGGGAGGAACACCCCGACCCGGAACGACTCGTCCGACTCGGGGTCGGTCACCGTGAGCTGGACGTCGCAGTAGGCCGGAAGCTCGTCTGTGGCACCGACCGAAGTGGCGCTCTCGACCGTCCTGCCGGGCAGACGCAGGTCGGTCATGCTCTCGCACGAACGAACCGCCGTCCCGCCCGTCGGCGAAGCGTCAGCCGCCCGGGTACCGGCCGGTGCGGCGAACGTGGAGGTGGGCGTGGACATCGCCAGGGTCCACGCGATCCCTACCGACGTGATCGGTAACAGGGCTCGACGGACTCTGCCTCTCCGCCGGGGGCCGGGCGGGTAAGTCGCTTTGGTCATGTGCCGCTTCCTCCTCGGGACGACGGAGCGACGCTCCAACCGTGGGGTGCACCGTATGCCATCCTGGCACCAAGTGCCAGGATGGCATACGGTATCGGTGAAGGTCGCGGACGGACCTCGGGCCGCTCGGCGAGTCGCAGGAGCTGTCGCAGGAGCGTTCAGGCCGGTTCAGGCCAGTTCAGATCTGTTCAGGCCGCTTCAGGCTCTTTCAGGCTGTTTCAGAGTGTTCAGACCGGTTCAGGTCCAACCCACTTACAGGAGAAGGCGGAAAGCTATGGACACCTCTGGAGCGGTAGTCGTGACCGGGGCGAGTGCGGGCATCGGTGCGGAGTTCGCACGACAGCTCGCGGCGCGTGGCCATGACACCGTGCTCGTCGCCCGCCGTGCCGAGCGTCTTGAGGCGCTGGCCTCGGAGCTGTCCGGCCACGGTGCTCGCGCCACGGCCCTGCCGATGGATCTGACGGAACCGGGGGCGGGACAAGCGCTGCGTGCCGAGATCGACCGGCTCGGCATCGATGTCGCCGGAGTGATCAACAACGCGGGTTTCGCCAACCACGGGTTCTTCCGCGACGAGCAGCTCGACCGGCTCAAGGCCGAGATCGCGCTCGATGTCCTCGGGGTCGTGGAGATCAGTCATGCCTTCCTCCCGCGCCTTCGCGAGCGGGGAGAGGGCTTCCTGATCAACATCGCGAGCATGGCCGCGTACAACGCGAGCCCCACCATGGCCGTCTACGGCGCGTCCAAGGCGTTCGTGCTCAGTTTCACCGAGGCGCTCTGGTACGAGGAACTGGGCTCGGGGGTGAAGGTCTTCGCCGTCTCGCCAGGGGCGACGCAGACGGAGTTCTTCGACGTGGCCGGGGAGAGCGCGAGCGGCAACGCCCGGCGGATGACGGCGTCGGCGGTCGTCCGGACCGCGCTGGGCGCACTCGACCGCCGCGATCCGAAGCCGAGCGTCATCGTCGGGGGCGGGAACCGGGCCGCCGCTGGTGGCTCGCGTCTGCTCGGCCGCCGTCGGATGACACGAACCATCGGACGGATGATGACCCGCGCCATGGCGCAGCGCCGATGACCCCCGAAAGGCCGTCGTAACGCGTGGCTATGCTGGTCGCATGACGGAGAGCGCAGGTTCGGTGGAGCGGCTGTGGGACCGGACCCGTCGTTCCGTCCAGGCGGAGATCATCCAGGTCGCCATGGACCTGTTCCTCCAAAAGGGGTTCGAGCAGACCACGATCGACGAGATCGTCGCGGTGGCGGGCGTGTCCCGGCGCTCGTTCTTCCGCTACTTCGGAACGAAGGAGGACATCGTCCTCGGTGGCCTCGCCGATGAAGGCACGCGGGTGAGTGCCGAACTCGCGAAGCATCCCGATGACGAGGACCTCTGGACAGCGCTGCGCTCCGCGATCCTGGCCGTCGGAGACGCGGAGGCGGACGAGGAACGCACGCTCGCGGTCGCACGGATGATGTACGGCAGCCCGTCCCTGCGCGCCCGCAGCATCGAGAAGCACCTGCGCTGGCAGTCCGACCTCGTCCCCGAGGTACGCCGACGTCTCGGCCCGCCCGAGGAAACGGCCGACCTGCGTGCCGCGGCCGTCGTGGCAAGTGCGATCACGTGTCTCGACGTCGCCGGAGAAGCCTGGACCCGAGCCGGCGCGGACCGGCCGCTCGCCGTCTACTTCACCGAAGCACTCGACGCCGTACATGGCCGCTGATTCGGACGGCGCGGGTGACAGGGGCGGGTTCGACGGTCCGGCCATGCCCGGCCGCCGTCCAGAGCCGGGCTGGGCTGGGGCAGGCGGGCTGGGCTGGGGCAGGCGGGCTGGGCTGGGGCGGGCCGGCCCGCTGAGCGTGAAGCCCTTCGCCAGGTCGCGCCAGAAGGGCAGCACCACGATCGGCGTGATGGCCTCGACGAGGTCGGCGCCGCTCGGTGTGGCCCGGCCCTCCGAGCCGGCGTACGAGCCGGCATCGAGCGCGCTCGCGGGGGCGAGGGCGGCGTCGAGCGGCGGACCGAACGCGCCCTCGTGCGTGATCCACGGCGTCCGCGGTGACCACCAGTCCCCGCAGTAAGCCGCCCGCCTCTTCGGCGCCCAGGAGGCAGGCGCCGGCGACGCCAGGTTCCACGAGATCGCGGCCGAAGCGCTCGAGGAGGCCTACTTCCAGGACGGCGGCCGCCGCGCCGGAAGTCTGGAAGAGGTCCGCTGCACGGGCATCGAGCACCTCGAGTTCGACCTGCAGCACTCCCCACTCCCGCCCCGAACAGCCGCGCGCCCGGACTGCTGAGCCGAAGCACGATAGTTGTCACCAAGGCAGGCATGCTGTCGCCAAGGCAGGCATGTTGTCACTTCGCGTCAGGGGCTGGCTCTGCCGAGGCCTCGCCTGTCGCGACGCCGGTGCAGGCCAGTACCGCCGTGGCGGTGGCGTTGAGGAACAGCATGAACGTCCAGGACGTGCCGGCCGCGTCGATGCGCCCGATGCGGAGAGGCTCTTCTGCTGCATGGGAAAGGATGTCGACAGTGGCGGCGAGCGCCAGCGTTGGCTGGCCGCGCTTCTGGGTGATACGGAGCCGCGTCCGGTAGGCATGTGCCAGGCGGTCGGCAGGAACCAGGCCGTCCCAGATGACGAAGGTTCCGCCGGCGATCAACGCGTCGCGTGCAGGCCCCCATGCCGTCGTCTGCTCACCGAGCATCTCGGCGAGCCCGTCGCGCGTCATGCCTCGGCCTGGTGACGGCTGCTGATTGAGCGTCTGTGACAAGTAGCCCGCCTCCCAGGTGACAACCAGGCTGCCTCGGTCCGACTCTCCCGCCAGCCTGTTCGGCTCCGCCCGGGGGCAGCCGCTCGCAGCGCCGCCGCCGTCGGCCACCCTATGACCTCCGCCGATCCCCGCCGAGTACCCGAGGACGCCTTGGCCCGGATCGCCCTGGCCCACGCCCGGGAAGACGCATGACGCCGCTCCTGGACCAGCACCACTGCCAGGACCGGTCCGGCGGATCACCGTGCCGGCACGAAGATGCGCGAGCTTGAGTGCCTGTTCCTGAGCCTCCTTCTGGGCTGGTCAGGGTCCGTTTCGGCTCTCCGGGCGTGGGGGCCTGCCGTTCGGTGAACAGTCACCGTGACCGGCTGCCGAACGGCTCATCGGTCGGGATGGCCACGAGCTGCCGCAGACGAAGTGGCCGGGCCGAACAGCCCTGGACCGGCTGCTTCACAGCGAGGGTCAGCACAGTGGTGGTCGCTGTCCTGCTTGCCTGCGGCAGGGGTCTGGTGACTGGCGGTGCCGCACAGGCCGGGTCAGTCGAAGGCCGTGGCCACCGCCTCCGAGAGCCGGTTCAGTATGTCCCGCGAGAGTTGCACCGAGCCGGTGAACGAGAGGAAGCCGTGAACGGCTCCCTCGACCGGGAGGTGCTGGACCGGCACGCCGGCGTCGGCCAGCTTGCGGGCGTAGCGGTCGCCCTGGTCGCGCAGGGGGTCGTTCTCGGCGGTGGCGATGACGGCGGGAGCAAGGCCGGCCAGTTCGTCGGAGCGCGCCGGCGAGACCCGCGGGTCGGCGCCCTGGTCCGGGGTGCTGAGGTAGGTGCCCCAGAACCACTCGAGGTAGGAACGGGAGAGGACCGGGCCCATCAGGTTCTCGTACATCGAGGGGCTGTCGTCGAACCGGTCGACCGCCGGGTAGGCGAGCACCTGGAGCGTGATGCGAGGTCCCCCGCGGCGCAGGGATTCCTGTGCGAGAACCGCGGCGAGGTTGCCGCCTGCGCTCTCGCCGAACACGGCGATGCGTTCTCCGTCGCCCCCGAAGCCGGGGGCGTTGTCCGCGACCCAGGTCAGCGCGGCGTAGGCGTCGTCGACCGCGGCCGGGAAGCGGTGCTCGGGTGCCAGCCGGTAGTCGACGGAGACCACGATCGTGCTGGAGCGGTTGGCCACGGTGCGGGCGATGTTGTCCTGGGTGTCCAGGTCTCCGAAGACCCATCCGCCGCCGTGGAAGAAGAGCGTCACGGGCAGTGGCCCGGCGTTCGGCTCGGCGACGGGCCGGTAGATACGGACGGGTATGCCGCGGCCGTCGGTGACGGCCGTGGTGTCCCGGACGTCGGCGACCGGTACGGGAGCACCGGCCAGGTCGCCGAGGGCGCGCCCGAACGCGCGGTTCTCCGCCACCGTAAGAGTCTCGGGCGCGGGTCCGCCTTCTGCGGCCACTTGCTTGAGCAGGGTCTCGATCTGCGGGTCGAGGGACATAGCACTCACCTGTCCGAAGAGACGGCCACCCGGTATGGAATGACCTTTCCAGGATCATCGGTGGCGCAAAATTGGAATGTCAATTCCAACTTGGGTAGCGTGGGCACATGAGCGCACCAATGAAGGCCGGAGAGCCGAAGGAGCAGCGGCTCACCAAGGGCGGCCGCAAGACCCGCGAACGCATCATCGAGACCGCTGCGGAACTGATGTTCCACCACGGCGCGAGGGGCACGAGCATCCCTGACATCCAGGCGGCCGCCGGGGTCAGCGCGTCACAGATCTACCACTACTTCGGCGACAAGCAGGGCTTGGTCCTGGCGGTCATCGACCACCAGACGGACGCCCAGCTCGCCCGGCAGCGTCCGCTGCTGGACAGCCTGGACAGCATCGAGGCCCTGCGCGAGTGGTGCGACAGGGCAGGGAACCGCCAGGACGCCAGGGGATGCGAAGGCGGCTGCGAGATCGGCTCGCTCGCCAGTGAACTCGCCGACAGTGACCAGTCGGCACGGGCCGGACTCGTCTCCGCCTTCGACCGGTGGGAAGGCCCCATCAGGTCGGGACTCGCACGCATGCAGGCGCGCGGCGAGCTGAGCGAGCGCGCTGACACCGCCGCGCTCGCCACCGCTCTGCTGGCCGCCATCCAGGGCGGCATGCTGCTGTCCCAGGTCCGCCGGTCGAGCACCGCCTACCGGCAGGCCGTGTCAGCGGTGATCGACCACATCGAGAGCTACCTCGTCCGGTAGCGACTTGGGTGTGTCGGCTCGCCGCCGACATCCATGCCCGGCGTGCCCGGCGTGCCCGGCGTGCCCGGCGGGGGCCGTGCGGAGCGCGACCGGTGCCCGGTGCCCGGGGCCCGGTGCCGGGGCGCGTAGCCACGCCCCGGCCGCCCCTGCCGGGATCAGGTCGTCGACGGCTTCCCGGCCGACGGCTTCTCGATCGACGGCCTCTCGCGGAGGGCGTCGACGACCCCGCGTTCCAGGACCGCCGACTTACTGAGCAGGGTGCCCTTCTCACCCATGGTGGTGTCCCGGGTGAGGTAGGTGCGCCGGCCCAGGTACTCCAGGGTGGTCGAGTCGGAGATCCAGGTGGTGCGCCGGCCGGTCCGGGTGTCGTCGCGGGCCACGCCGATCCCGTGCCGGCCGGCCGCGTCCACCGCGTCGGAGTCCACGGTCACGCCGGGGATCTTCGCCGCCGCCTTGGAGAGGGCGGCCGCGGTCTTCGGCGGCATCAGCTCCGGCAGCAGCTCACCGATGGCGTCGAAGACGTCCTGGGCCTGGTCCCGGTCCTCGGCCGGAGTGTCGCGCGAGTCCTGGTCCCGGGTGACCTCGGTGGTGAGCCGCCGGAGCAGGGCGTCGGGGTCGGTGGGCAGCGAGGCCAGCCACGTGTACGTCGGCCGGTTCAGGCCCGCCGGGTAGCCGACGGGGGTCTCGCCGTCCGGGACCCCGACCGTGATCGGGCCGTACGAGCCGTCCTGGTGGATCAGGCCGACATCGATCACCGGCCCCGCCTTCTGTGACGTCCAGACCTCACGCTCGCTGGGCTTGCCCAGCTTCAGCGGGCCACCGAGTTCGCCCTCGCTCCCGGTCTCCAGTGTCCTGACGTACACGAACTGATCGTCCGTTACCTTCTGTCCGTCGCTCCGGGAGGCGACCGAGGCGATCCGGTCCAGCAGCACGGCCGCGCCACGTGGCGTCGTGGGATCGGCGCTGCGGCCCGCGGTGGACGGTGCCGGGGCGCGGTCCTGACCGGTCATGGCGAGCGTGGTCAGTAACGCTCGGCGGTGCACGTCACCGTCCTCTGGGACGACCGGTGTATCCGCGGGGCTCCGTGCTCCGCAGCCGGCCGGGTTCCTGGGAGGACCAGATGAAGGACGCGTTGCTCGTCGCCATCGCTGCCGTCACAGCGGAGCAGACGTTGCGGTACCTGATCCCCTGGGCGGCACGAGCCGTCCGCAGGTGGTGGCAGGGCCCGTCGAGCTAGTGCTCTGACCGCGTAGGTTCGCCGGGTTGATGGTCTGAGCCGAGGCACGATAGGCGTCACCAAGGCAGGTTGGTTGTCACTTCGCGTCGGTGCCTGGTCCGGCGTGGTGGCGGTAGGGCGTCTGCCACCACAGTGCTGCTTCCTGACGAGGCGTCATAGGTCCGGGAGCGCGGAGCCTCAGTGCCCGAGCGCCGTCCTGCGCAGGGATCGCTCGGCGATCCGGGCAGCCAGTGACGCGGGCAGCAGGCGACCGAATACGAAGGTCTGGAAGCCGTTGAGACCGCCATCGACAACTGCCGGGCCCCGGCTGCGCAAGGCAGACATCACGGTGTCCGCGACGGAACCGGGCTCGCGCTTGCCCGGCATGTGCCGCGTGTTCATCGCAGTGTCGGTGGGGCCGGGGCTGACCGCCACGACCCGCACCCCCGTCGCCTTCGTCTCGGCCCACACCGCCTGGGTGAAGGAGAGCACGAACGCTTTCGAGGCCGCATATGCGGCCACATACGGAGCGGGTGCGTACGCACCGGTGCTCGCGATGTTGACGACAGCCCCCCGCCCCCGCGCGACCATCGCGGGCAGCAAGAGCGCTGTCAGCTCCGCCATCGCGCCGACATTGAGGTTGACCAGGCCCCGAAGCCGCGCGGGATCGCTGTTGGCGACCGGCCCCATCAGGCTGGCGCCGGCATTGTTGACCAGCACGTCGACCTCGGTTCCCGAACCCGTCAGCCACTTGGCCAGCCGAGCTGGAGCACTCTGCTGCGACAGGTCCAGCGCGAGCGTCGACACCTGGGCCCCGTACTCGGCGTGCAGCCGCTCGGCCGCCGCCTCCAGGCGGGCGCCGTCCCGTGCGACCAGGACCAGGTGCATGCCCTGTTCGGCCAGCCGCTCGGTGATCGCGGCCCCGATGCCTGTCGCGGCACCGGTCACGACAGCAACACCCTGCATCGTCTCTTTCTTCGACTTCATGCCCGGAACGGTAAACTCTGACATTAACGTCAATGTCAAGCCTGGCCCGGCGGAGGAGAGAGTATGCGCATCGGAGAACTCAGCAGAGTCACCGGGGCCAGCACCCGTTCGCTCCGGTACTACGAGGGCCAAGGGCTGCTCTCCAGCGACCGCCGCTCCAACGGATACCGGGACTACGGCGAGGAGGCCGTACGCCAGGTCGCCTTCATCCAGGACCTCTACCGCGCGGGACTGCCCTCCCAGATCATCCGGGACATTCTCCCTTGCACCGCACCGACGCCTCCCGAAGGCGAGTGCACCCAACTCCTGGCCCGCGTCCGGCAGGTCCGCGACGAACTCGCCCGTCAAGAGCAGCAGATCACTCAGCGCCGCGAGATGCTCGACCGCTACCTCTCGGGCACGGCGACCCCGGCCGGCCTCGGCGGCCAACCCGTCTGCTCCGCCTGAAGCGACTGACATCTGGTGTCCGATCAAGCCAGGAAAACCTGGCGTTGGTGCGTCATCCCGACGAACTGCGAGACGGCTGAACACTGGAGTCGATGACTCCCGTCATGCTTAGCGCGCTACTGCTGACAGGCAGCGCGCCAATCCGGTGACAATCACCGTGCTTCGCTCGGCCAAGGTCGCAGGTCACCGACTGCTGCTCGTGACACCTATCGTGCTTCGGCACATGGTCGTGGCGGTTGGATGTGGGGTGACATCCGATCCGATCGCTGGAGGCGCGGTGGCCGAGCCTGTCCGTGTGCGCAGACTGACCGACCAGGAGGGGCAGAAACTGCAGCAGATCGTGCGCCGTGGCAGCACCAGCTCAGTTCGCTACCGGCGGGCGATGATGCTGCTGGCCTCGGCCGGCGGGAACCGCGTGCCGGTGACCGCCCAACTGGCGCAGGCCGATGAGGACACCGTCCGCGACGTGATCCACCGGTTCAACGAGATCGGCCTGGCCTGCCTGGACCCTCAGTGGGCGGGAGGCCGTCCCCGCCGACTCAGCCCTGACGACGAGGACTTCGTCATCCAGACGGCCACCACCCGCCCGACCAAGCTCGGCCAGCCCTTCACCCGCTGGTCCCTGCGCAAACTCGTCGCCTACCTGCGCAAAGTCCACGGCCGGATCATTCTCATCGGCTGCGAGGCATTACGGGACCTGCTCGCCCGCCGTGGTGTCACCTTCCAGCGCACCAAGACGTGGAAGGAGTCACTGGACACCACGCGAGACCGATCAGTACGGAACAGGGGGCGCGGGCACGTCTCACGGGTCCGTGAGACGCACCGAACAGCGAGGGAGCCCGCACCCGTCACCGGGCGTCCGGGCGCGGGCAAGTCCAGCCTTGCACAGCCCGTCGCCCACCTGCTCCGTGCCGGCACAGCCTGAGCCTGCACACGCTCTGACATCCAGCAATCGGATAGGTCATCCGTTTGTGCTAGCGTCCCACTTAAGCGGATGGCCTATCCGATTATTTGGATGGAGGCGTTCATGGCGAAGACAGCCGTGGTCACGGCCGGCACAGGCGGCATCGGTCTGGAGACGGCACTGGGGCTGGCCGCCGCGGGATTCGCCGTCACTGTGATCGGTCGCGACGCCGGCCGGGGCGCCAGGGCAGTCGAGCGGATCAACGCGGAGCAACCCGCGCACCCCGGCCGGTTCCTCTCCGTCGACCTGGCTTCGCTCGACCAGGTCCGCGCGCTGGCCGACACGCTCGCCGCCGAGCACGCGGCGTCGGGGGGACCGTTGACGGTGCTGGTCAACAACGTGGGGGCGATGTTCGCCCGGCGGCAGCACATCGACGGCGTCGAAGCGTCGTTCGTGGTCAATCACCTGTCGCCGTACCTGCTGACCGAGCTGCTGCTGCCCACGCTCACGGCCGGGGCACCCAGCCGGGTCGTGAACGTGACCTCGGCCGCGGTCGCCGCCGCCAGGCGCGCGTTCGACGACATCGAGCCGCCGGGCGGCTACTACGGCTTCCACTGGTACGGGCGTGCCAAGCTGGCCAACCTCGCCTACACGCTCGACCTGGCGAAGCGGCTGGAGGGAACGGGCGTGTCGGTCTTCGCCGCCGATCCCGGTGGCGCCGCGACCGACATGACCAACGGCACCATGACCGACCCGAAGATCGTCTCCCCGCCGTTGCGGCTGTTGTGGCCGCTGGTACGCCGCCTGTTCGAACGCTCCACCTCCGGCTCCGCATCCGTGGCCGCACGGCCCTCGATCACCGCCGCCACCGACCCCGCGCTGGCCGGCCGGACCGGCCTCGTCATCGGCCCCTCGGCCGATCCCGTCGCCCCGTTCCGCGCCGCGACCGGCCCCCGCATCGCCGACGCCGTGCGTCGGCTCAGCCAGGCCCACGCACCCGTGGCCACCCCAGCGAACACAGAGCACCTCGGATGAGCCCCGGGCCCGACGCCGGCCGTACGACCAGTGCAACCCCACCCCACCGCCGCCCCACCCCCACCGCCGCCCATTCACTCCTTCTCGCACGAGGGCACCCCTCATGACCACCGCAGACCCGACGACCCAACCCCCTGCACCCGCACCGAGCACGGCTCCGGCACCGGCCTCCTCCTGGCCCATGGCGCAGGCGGCGGCATCGCGGCCGACTTCGGGCCGATCATGGACGGTCTCGCCGCGCGGCACACCGTCGCCGGCGTCGACCACCCCGGCTCGGGTGCCACCCCAACCCCTGCTGCGCCCCTGAAGTTCGACGACCTGGCGGACCAGCGCGTCGCCGCGGCGGACGCGGAAGGACTCGGCAGGACTCGGCACTTTCGCCGTCTGCGGATGCTCGCTGGGCGGCGCGGTCGTCCTGCGGGTGCCGCGCGGCACCGGCAGCGGGTCACCGCGCTCCTGCTGAGCGCGGCCCCCGCCCGCCCGGAAACGCCCGCATATGATCACCTGACCGGCCCGCGAACCAAGACGAGCAACCTGGACACTTGCCATGACGACCGCACCGCTGCGCAAGGACGCCGCCCGCAACTGGGAACGGATCGTCGCGATCGCCCGTGCCCTGGTCGACCAGGGCACCCCCCTGCAGCTCAACGATGTCGCACACCGGGCCGGCCTCGGGGTCGCCACCGTCTACCGGCACTTCCCCACCCCCGAGGCACTACTGGAGACCGTCGCCGCCCCCTGCCTCGAAGACCTCGTCGGCCATGGCAAGCAGGCCCTGGCCGACGTCGACCCCTGGCGGGCGCTGCAGGGCTTCCTGTCCCGCGTCCTCGAAGCACAGCTCACCGATGCCGCCCTGCCCCCGGTCGCCTCCGCCGCCGTGGACGCCCTGCCGCGGACCACGGAACTCAAAGAGTCACTCGCGTCGGCCGGCACCGAGCTCCTCGACCGGGCCCGTGACGCCGGAGCCGTCCGCCCGGACCTCGCCGCCCGCGACCTGGTCCCGCTCATGTGCGGCATCGCCCATGCCGTGAACGTCCACGGCGGCACCCCCACCGACAGGACCCAAACCGCCCGCCGCTACCTTGACACCCTGCTCGAAGGCATGCGCCCCGCGCCGTCGGACGCGTGACGTCCCAGACCACGTTTTCTTCAGGAACGGTCAGGACCTGCACGGACGGTCATCCTTGCCCGCCCGGCAGCGGGGAACTCGATCCCTCCGTCGTCGGCGGTGCGTCCCTGTACCCACTTGGTGTTGACGCCGTTGAGGTCGGCCCTGCCGACGGCGACGGTGCCCCATTCTCGGCCGCCGTTCTTGCGGACGGTGATCCCGGACTGGGGGAACTCGATCCGTCCGCGGCCGCCGTCGCGGTCGCCGGCCCACTTGGTGTTGAGACCGTTGACGTCGACCTTGCCGGCGCTGAGGGTGCCCCGGTCCTGGGTACCGTCCTTGTGGACGGTTGCCCCGGGCTGGGAGAACTCCATCCAGCCTTTACCGGCGTCGCGGCTGCCCGCCCAGGTGGTGTTGACGCCGTCCACGTCGGCCCGCGCGGCCTTGACGACGCCCGGCGTGCTGTTCTGGCCGTACTGCACATCGACGCCGCCGTCCGGGAAGGAGATCCGGCCCGCATCGGCGGTCCGCCCCTGAACCAGAGTGGTGATCACCGAGTCCACGTCGGCCTTGTCGGCCCGCAGCCTGCCCAAAGCAGGGTGATTCTGGTCTTGGATCTCCACGCCGTCCCGGGTGAAGACGGCGCGGCCCTTGCGCACCGTTCCCTCGATCCACGATATGCGCGTACCGCCTTCGAACTCGGGGATGCTCGCGTGGACGGTCGTGGTGAGGAGATATCCCCGCTGGTGAGCACCGCCGGGCGCTTTGGCTGTCAGGGTGTATGTGGTGCCGCGCTTGGGAGCAAAGGAAGAATTTGACCAGTAGGTCGCGCATGCCGGCCTTCGGCCTGCTCGGCGTCGCGCCTGCGGCTCCAGTCCCGCTCTCCCAGTCGCCTGATCCTCCAGGCAGGCAGCGGGTGGCGGGCCTCCGTGACGATGAAGTGCGCCATGTCGGCCAGCATGCGTCGAACAGCTGAGATAGGGACGACCAGATCGTCCCATTGGTTGTAGTTTGCGTGAAGGCGAACCTGATCGTCGGAGACGCGCTCCAGAACACAGCTTTCCACGCCCAGTAGTAGCTCGTCGCCGGCCTCGATCTTGAGCCATTGCAGAAGGGCAGACGAGACTGCCCAGTCAGGCCCACACTGGTCAACGAATTCCTCCGCTGCCCATCGCAAAGCCTGTGGCGTGTCCTCGGGGGCCCTGATCAGAATCCTGCCGAAGACGGGAGGATGCGTCGTGCCGTCCTCGCTCACGTCAACGGCGGGAATCTCCTCCAGGCCGAAGATCCAGGCACTTTCGGAGGAACTGGCAGCGTTGTTCACATGGTTCATCCGCACGACGATGCCACGCCTGTCGCGGCGCGCAGCCCACGAGGATCCCGAAGTGCCCCGCTCATGATCGTGTGACGAGCTCGTAGGCTTGTTTGTCAGGTCAGCGGTGCCGGCGAACTGCGACAGCTCCACATCGATGTAGTCCCAGCGCACCGCACCGTGGCGTGGTGATTGTCGGAGACGAGGATGTGCACCGTCGCCACGGGCGGCTCTCCGGGGAGCGACGCCTGGAGCGACGTCGGATCCGTGATGATCTCGTAGTGCGGCAAGGACGGCACAGGACGGACTCCCTGCCTCTGCGACTCACACGAAACGGGCAAAACGCAACAGGGACCGACAGGCTCATTGGACTGCAGGGGCCGCCCCGCATTCCGAGGGTCATGATCGTGCATTCTGGCCCATACCGGACCTGTCTCCGGCCGGAACCCCAGTGGCCAGTGACCGGGTCGGCCTGTGGAGCTACCGCACGGAATCACGTCCCTGGAAGCAGGCGCTGCCCGGGTCCGCGCGGTGAGCCAGGACGGAACATCACCACCTTCGCCGACGGCGGCGGATCCCTTGAGGACGGCCCCGCCCACGCCGCCTGGCTCTGCGACCCCGAGGTGGTGGCGGCCCGTGGTCCGTTCCCGCTCGGCCCTGGAGTCCTGGCTCAGACGCCAGCCGCAAACCGGCCGGGTGAGGGGGGCGGAGTGCCGGGCCACGCGCGTGCCGTTGGCCGGCCCGCACGCCATGGCCCGGCCGACTGTCCTTTCAGTCCAGGTCGGACATGTCGAGCACGAGGCGGTAGCGGACGTCGTTTCGCCGGAGACGGTCGAGTGCCGCTTCCACCTGTGACGACGGGAGTACTTCGATGTCGGCGGCGACGCTGTTGTCGGCGCAGAACTGGAGCATCTCGGCTGTCGCCAGGCGGCCTCCGCTACCTGCGGAACTGAGCTTCTTGCGGCCGATGAGCAGGTCCGTGGCCTCGACGGTGACGGTGCCCAGGTGTCCGAGGAGGCTGAGGGTGCCGTCCATCGCCACCAGCTTCAGATACGGGGCGAGGTCGTGAGGGGCGGAGATGGTGTCGATGACGACGTCGAAGGTGTCGCGTGCCGTGGCCATCTGCCGGCTGTCGGTGGAGGCGATGAGGTCGTGAGCGCCGAGCTCGCGGGCGTCGTCGCGCTTGCCCTGGGTGCGGCTGATGACGGTCGTGGTGGCGCCGAGTGCCACGGCCATCTTGACCGCGAGGTGGCCCAGGCCGCCGAGCCCGGCCACGGCGACGCGACTGCCGGGGCCCACGCCGAGGGAGCGCAGGGGTTCCCAGACGGTGACGCCGGCGCACATCAGCGGGGCGGCTGCGGCCGGGTCGAGGCCGGAGGGGAGCGGGTAGGCGAAGGTGTCGCGCACGACGTACTCGCGGGAGTAGCCGCCCAGGGTGGTCGACCCGTCCTGCCGGTCGGTGCCGCCGTAGGTCAGAGTCGGGAAGGAGTGGCAGAAATTCTCCTGTCCGGCTTCGCACATGGCGCACACGCCACAGGAGTCGACGATGTTGCCCACCGCGACGCGGTCGCCGACCGAGAAGGTGGTCACCTCCCGTCCGATCCCGGCCACCACGCCGGTGAATTCGTGACCGGGCACCAGGGGCGCTTTCGTGTGCTGGCCGTAGGTGTGCAGGGCGTGCAGGTCGCTGTGGCACACGCCGCAGTAGTCGACCTGCACCGCGATGTCATCCGGGCGCAGGTCACGGCGCTCCAGCGACGTGCGCCGCAGCGCCGTCGGGCCGGCCGCCCGCCAACCGGTGGTCGTTCGCATACTCACTCCTTAAACAGACTGTTCGGTCTGCCGAAGACTAGGTGCGGCCGCACCCCAAGGCAAACCAACTGTTCTGTTTGGTAGGCTGCGGGCATGCCGGAACAGCCCCAGACCTCGCGAGGCGCCGCGACCTACCAGCGCATCCTGGACGCCGCCACCGAAGAGTTCGCCCAGCACGGCATCGCCGGGGCGCGCATCGAACGCATCGTGACGGCAGCGCGCACCAACAAGGCACAGCTCTACGCCTACTTCGGCGACAAAGAGCGACTCTTCGACGCGATCTTCCTCAGCTCGCTGGAGCGCATCACCAACGTCGTGCCCATCGACGCCGACGATCTCGCGGGGTGGGCCGTTCGCCTCTACGACGAATACCTGCGCCGCCCCGACCTCATCCGGCTGGCGACCTGGACACGACTGGAGCGCCGGCCTGCCGGGCACCTCGTCGAGACCCACCAGCACTACGACGACCGCAAGCTCACGGCCATCGCCGAGGCCCAGGCCGCCGGGCGGGTCCGCGCAGGTGACCCGTTCGACATCATGGCCATGGTCATCGCCATGTCCATGGCCTGGTCACCGGTCAGCAACGTATATGCGGCCAGCAGACAAGAACCCGATGACGTGCATGACCAGCGCCGCACCCTGCTCCGCGACTGCGTCCAGAGCGCCACCGCGGCCGGCGGAGGCGACGCATCCCCCTCATGACTGCCCCCACCCCTCCTGGTGACGCTCACGCACGATGCGGGCCGGCATCAGCCCTGGCTTGGTGTACTCCTTCGCCGCCGGCAAGGAGGGCCTGTTCGAGGCCGTCTACGAAGCGATCGCCGAGCAGACCGTGAACGCGGTCCCCGTCGACGCCGACGACCTGGCCGAATACGCCGGCCGCCTGCACGACGCCGGGCAGCAGAACCCCCAGGCCATGCGCTTCCTCACGTGGTACGCACTGGAAAGCACCGAACGGTCGGCGCCCGACATCGTGGCCCGCTCGATGCAAGACAAGATCGCCTCCATCGAGGCCGCCCAGCAACGCGGCAGCGTCCGGCGGGACAAGCCGGCCGCGGAGATCCTGGCGCTCGTCCTGGCACTCGCGAACATGTGGCAGCACCACACGGAGGACGTCAACGCCCTGGTCCCACCCGCACGTCAGCGCGCAACGATCACCGATGCCGTACGCCGCCTCGTCACCCCGGACCAGCCTGCTGATCGCTGAGGGCGTCACCGCAAGCCCTCGACGTCTCGCCGTTGCCGACTGCGCACGTGATGTTGCACGGCCAGGGCCGCACCCCGCGCGTGGCCGCCATCCCGGCAGCGGACCGTCAGCTCCTCGACCGCTGCCGGCCGCTCGACGGCGGTCACGGCGCCCCGGCTGTTGCGGACTCAGCACACGCGCTTCTGGGAGAAGCTGCCGAGCAGGAATCGCAGTGAGCCTCCACCGACTTGAAGCCGCAGGTCAAAGGACTGGTGTGACGGTTCTACGGGGATACTCATGCTGGTGGTGGGCGGGAGCCTGCGAAGTAGACCGTCTGACGGGTCGGTCGACTCTCAGTATCTGGTGGCGGCCTCGCCGCGCTCAGGCTCGGATCTCCCACTCAAGGGAGCCACGGCCCAACTGATCCTTGGAGTTCGTGGGCCAGTAATGCAGGAAGGGGGTGCCTGTCTCCAAGGCGTCGCACAGAGCTCGGAAGAGCTCTGTCAGACCTGTGGCCCAGAATGTTCCGTCCAGGTCTCCCGATCCGATGCCCATCTCATACACATGCCCATATGAAGGCCCGGGGCGGTGGTCGATAAGGGCGACCCCGCCGTCGTTGGGAAGAGCGAACGGTACACATCGATGTAGGTTCGCAGCCAGCTCCTCTTCGTCCGCCTCCTCTTCGTCCGCCGATCCCGCTTCGATGAAGTCCTCGCTGACCTCGACGAGCACGTCGTGCATCATCGCGATGTCGTCCACACTGCACAGCTGATGTTGCAAAGGTAGAAACGCCCCAGCAGGCCGACCCACGCGAGGGCTCGGGACGGCTACAGATTCAGCGACTCCATCGTGCAGGTCCAAGAGTGCCTTCAGCTCTGGGTGCAGGGCGAAGCCCAGCCGTGATTCCAGCTCGGCCTGCCGCTCGCGTCCCGCCGGCCTCTGCAACGCTGTTTGGTCGGAGGGCGAGTGCGTCGTAAGCCACGATTCGAAGCGAGTCCATTCACGATGGAACGCGGCAAGATCTATCTGTGCCATGAGGCGAAGACAGACGGCTGCACCGACAACGAGACCTCACACACCGCTGGCAGCCCTGGCCTGCAAGAGTCCAGCAACATCTCCCAAAGGGCCGTCCCACTGGACGCCAAACTCGTACTGACAGACCCTGGAGCGCAGCTGCGCACGCCTCAAGAGCGTGCCCACGTCCCCACGCCTCCGGCAGGAGCATGTAACTGAGCGAGGTCCCCCCCGGCATCAGGACGGACGTGCCCCGGACGGGGTGGCGGCATCGCCGAGGAACACCATGGCTTCCCGCAGATACACGCGTTCGGAGCCGGCCTCCTGGCCGAGGCCGGCTCCGAACTTCTCGCGGGGGAGGCGGGGGCCTCCTGGTTTCACGAGCAGACGGTGTCGTTCTTCGGGACCGTCCCGCCGAGCAGGTACTCGTCCACCGCCTTGGTCAGGCACTTGTTGACCCCGTAGGTGCCGTGTCCCTCGCCTTCGACGGTGACGTGGACACCGACTCCCTCACCGAGAGCGTCCGCCATCTTCTTGGCACCCTCGTAGGGGGTGGCCGGGTCACCGGTGTTGCCGATGACGAGAATGGGGTCCGCGCCGTCGGCCTTCACGTCAACGGTGGAGGCGTGGCCCGCCACGGGCCAGTCGGTGCATCCGAGCAACATCCAGGCAGTCGCGTCGCCGAACACCGGGGAGGCCTTGCGGAACTCGGGAAGTTTCCGGCGCACGTCCTCGACGGTGAAGCGGTCCTTGCTGTCAGCGCAGCTCACCGCGGTATTGGCGAAATTGGCGTTGGAGTACGCGCCGTCGGGAGTGCGCTCGAAGTACGAGTCGGCGAGCCACAGCAACCCGTCGCCTTCTCCCGCCTTGGCCTCCTCCAGGGCAGTGCTGAGCCATGACCACATGTCCTGGCTGTAGAGAGAGGCGATGATGCCCATTACTGCCTGACTCTGCGTCAGGGAGCGGTCGCCCTCCGTCAGGGGCAGCGGTTCGGCGTCCAGACCCTTGAGCAGATCGGTGACCTCCTTCTCCCCCTGAGCGGGGTTCTTCCCCTCGAAGAAGCACTCTTCCTGCTTCACGCAGTCCTTGAGGAAATTCTGCAGCGCGCTGTCGAACCCCTCCGTCTGGCTCAGGAGACTCTCCGCATAGTCCTCGGTGGGGTCGACCACAGCGTCGAAGACGGTCCGTCCGACGTTCTTCGGGAACAAGTGGGCGTAGACACCGCCGAGCTGTGTTCCGTAGGAGACACCGAAGTAGTTCAGCTTGTCGTCGCCGAGGACCTGGCGCATGAGGTCGAGATCGCGTGCGGCCTCCTGCGTGCCGACGTACTCCAGCACTCCGCCCGAGTTGCTCTTGCACGCCCGGGCGTAGACGCTGCCGCCGACGGTGAGTGCCTTTTCCTCCACCGCGTCGTCCGGCGTCGAGTCCTGGGCCAGCCAGGCGTCCATAACCTTGTCGTCCAGGCACTTCACACCAGCACTCCCCCCGACTCCCCGCGGGTCGAAGCTGACCAGGTCGTAGCGCTTGTGGAGCTCCAGGTACTCGTCGGCTGCGAAGGCGGGAAGCGTGGATACCCCGGAACCTCCGGGGCCACCGAAGTTGAAGACCAGGGATCCGAGGCTCTCCTTGCCGGATTTCTTCGCGGCCTTCGCCCGGATGAGGGCGATGTCAATCGTTCTACCGTCAGGTTTCGCGTAGTCCAGAGGCGCCTTCATGCCGGCACACTCCCATTGTGTGCCGTCCGGCAACGCCTCAGGTTCATCGCCGCCGCCCTGGGCCTTGGACGGAGCGGAACATGCGGCCCAGTCCAGCTTCTGCTCACTGAGAGCAGCGGGGACTGCGGGGACTACGGGGGCCCCGGTGGCCCCGGTGGCCCCGTCCACGGCGGCATCGGCCCCGGGATCGCAGGCGGTGCTGGTGGCTACCGCGAGTACAGCGAACGCGGCCAGGCTTATGACGGCCCGGGACGAACGGTGATGGGACATGCTTTCTGCCGATCTGAGGTCGTTGTCAACGAGTCAAGGAGTCAAGCGTGATGGAACCGGAGACCAGGACGATGACGGCATCGGTTCGCTCCATGCCTCGATCCTTCCGGCCCGAACCCCCTGACACGTCGACCACCAGAAGGAACCTCGCCTAGGTCGTGCGAACTAGCCTCGATCTTTCGTGAGGGTCCGCCGACGGAGTCGGTGGGCCCTCACGCCTTCCGGACAGATCCGTCGAGTAACGACTACGCAGGCCGCACCCTTCAGCCCTGGCGCATGATGTAGCCGACGTGGTGCAGTTCGTCTCCGCGGAAGTAGCCCACGGCCCAGAAGCCGAGGTCATCCAGGTAGTCGATGCGGTCGCCGTCGATCCAGTACCGCCCCTGGTAGGCGTGCGGCCGTCCACCCCGTGTCTCGTCGTAGCGGCCGTCGGCGGTGAGCTCCTGGTGAAGGAAGTCGTCCTGGCAGATCCAGACGCCGACCCGCGGGCTGCCGGTCAGGTCCGGTGAGGCCGGGATGCCCACGGCGGGCGCGGTGGCCCGGCCGGGGGCGTCCTTGCCGGCCCACAGCACGGGACGGCCGGCCGCGATCAGTGCGTGGATTCGGTCCGGTCGGGACGTCAGGGTGGCCAAGGCGCTCTGCACATCGGCGGCGAGCTCGTCGGGCACCACCAGCAGGTCGCTGGTGTTGCCCGGAGTCAATGTCGCGACATGCTCCGAGCGCTGACCACGGCCGCCGGCCAGCGCGACGGCGTCCACGACGGCGGGGACGATGGTCAGTCCCGTGGAGTCGACGACGATGGCATTGTCGTCATGCGCCGCGGTGAACAGAGACGGGCCGACCGCCACGATCAGCGAGCCGACGAACAGGATGTCGGCTCCGGTCATGGTCCCGATCAGCGGGTCCATGGTCAGGATGCGGGCGTTGGTGAACAGGACGGGGCGTCCCGCCTCATTCGAGAGGATCTCGTCGAGGGCCTTGGAGTTCCAGCCCGCGATGTCTGTGTCAGTGGTGTTCATCGCCTGCTCCTCAGGTGAGCTCAGGTCGGTCGGTGTGAGCGTTGCGCCGAGTGCGCTGCTACGGGCCGGACGGGTGGTTGATGACCCCGGGCGGCTTCCGCACCATCAGCCTCGGTGCTTTCCGGCATGGGAACCAGGCCGCCCTGGCCCCAGGTTCACCGCACCCACGACGTGCCACCCGGTGCGACGATGAGCGAGGAGATGTCCCCGGACGGTGGGCCCAGAAGGCGGGTGGGTGATCACGGCCCCGTGAACGGTGGGTACACGGCTCTCAGGAAGCTCTCGCCCGGGAGGACGGCTATCTGGTCGCGTCCCGCCGCAGGACGGAGGGTAGAGCCATGACCAGCAACGACACCCCCGCCCACGATCCACACGCGTACGTCGGTATGGGGGTATCCGCGGACGGCCGCATCCGTCAGGAACTGCTCCCGAACGGCCGCTACGACGAGGCCCGGGGCAACCGCCAAAGCACCTACACCGGCCGCTAAACCGTCACCGGCAACCACCTCGACTACGTCGACGACACCGGCTTCACCGCCACCGGCGACGTCCGCGACGGCATCCTCCACCACGAGCACCTCGTCCTCTACCGCCAGGACGACACACACGCCCGGCACCGGCAGGTAACCCGGCCATGACCAAGAGCCGATCGCAGATGACCCGAGCCGCCACCACCAAACCCGCGAACGCCCGCTCTCACGACAGCAGCACAGCCGTCGAGCCCCGGCCGAACAGGCCGAACAGGCCGGCCAGTCCGCGAGCCCACCCGCACAGGACCACGACGCCGGGCCTTGCCCTGTGGTCTGGAACCCGGATTATGTGGCTTCGGCCGGCGTCGTTGATGGTCCTCGGAGGGCTCGCGCGCAGGGGATCGGGCGGTGTTGTCTGAGAGGCACCCCGCCACGTGTGAGCCCAGGCAGGCGCTGCACGGAGCGCGCGCCAACCGGTCGTGTTCGAGGTGCTCGGGGGCGGGGCGCCTTGGGGCAGGTGTAACACGACTGCCGGACGGGGATTGTTTCGTCACGTGCACTTGGTCTGTACGGTGATGCGCCCCCGACCTTTAGCAAGTTCCCACCGTCCCTTATCCGCCTCGGGACCGGGTGCCGTCTGCACCCAGCGATGGAGCCGCTGTTCCTGCTGACGGCGGAGGCACCGGGACGATGCCCTCGCCATGCTGGTGCACATGGCCGATTCACCCCTGCTCAACGCGCTCCCCTACCATCGGACGGCGCGTTACACCGGGCACCACCGCCGGTGGCGGCTGGTGCTCGAGCTGTCGCTGCTGGCCGGTGGCTGGTTCGCTCTCGTCGGTGTCGGTGTCGGTGTCGGTGTCGGTGTCTACGGCGTGGGCGTCGCCTCGGGGTTTCCCGAACGCTCGGAGGGGACGTTCGACTTCGGTGCGCTGCCGAATCTGGTGCTGGAGCTGTCCTACATCGCATTGATGCTGCCACCGGTGCTGCTTGCGGTGCGCTGGGCGGGGCGGCGTCCGGCGGGCACGGTGTCGTCGGTGACAGGGCGGTTGCGCTGTCGGTGGGTGGTTTCCTGCGCTCGCCGTGGTGCGCGGTGCTGCCGCAGGCGCTGCTGTTCGGCGCGGCGCACGGCTGGGGCACCGTGTGGGGCCTCGTGGACCTGTGCGTCTTCGGACTCGTCACGGGCCACCTCACCTTGCGCACCGGCGGGCTGGAAGCCACCGTCGCCCTGCACGCGCTGAACAACCTGGTGAGCTTCGGGCTCGCGGCCGCCCTCGTCAACGGCCTCGCCTCCGACGACACCGCGGCCGGCGCCCCGGTCCTGCTCGCCCTCATCGACATGGCCGTCACCGTCCTGTACGCCGCCGTCGTCCTCCGCCTCGCCCACCGTCACCGCCCCCAGCGGATCTCCGTGGGCGCCCCACGACCCACGCCGATGCCGTTGTACGCCACGACACCGCTGCCCGAGATCCACGTCATCCGCCGGCACTGACGACTGTCCGTGGCCGACCTGACGAACCAACAACCAAAGGGGCAACCATGTCCACTCAAGCCGCTGGTGTCCGCTTCAGCTTGCTGGGGCCTGTGATGGCGACCCGGGAGGGTGTTGCTCTTGATCTGGGTCCGCGTCAGCGGCGTGTGCTGCTGATCCGGCTGCTCATCGCCCAAGGCCGCCCCGTCAGTCTGGACCGGTTCTGCCATGACCTGTGGGAGGGTCATCCCCCAGTGCGGGCGGCGACATCGGTGCACGCGCACATCAGTCGGCTGCGTCGTGTCCTGTACTCCTCCGGGCCGTCCAAAGCGGACCCGGATGGCATCCTTGCCACGACGCCGTACGGCTATGTCCTGCACGCCGCCGACGAGGACCGGGACACCGTACGGTTCGAGCGCACTGTGACTACCGGCCGCGATCTGCTGGACGCCGGGCGACCGGAGCGAGCCGCGGAGGTGCTCGCCGCAGCCCTCACGGCTTGGCGCGGTGACGCTCTGATTGACGCCGCAGCCCTGCCCTTCGCCGCCCGGGAGAGCGCCCGCCTGACGGAACTCCGGCACGCCGCACGCGAGCTGTACGTTCGTACGCTGCTGATGTCCGGGCGACCGGACCAGGCCGTGCACACCGCGCAGAACCTGATCGCCGAAGAGCCACTGCGCGAGTCCGCCTGGGACCTACTGATGCGGTCCCTGTGGTTGTTGGGCCGACCTGCTGAGGCCATGCAGCAGTACGACCGGGTCAGTCACGTCCTGCGCGTGGAATTGGGCGTCGAGCCCGGCCCTTCGCTGCGCGGCCTCCGTCGGTCGATCCAGCAGCACGACGTGCCCCGGCTGGAGGTATTGGCCCCCTCCTTCGCCCGAGCCGCCTGTTGAACCCGCGATCATTTCGCGCAGGCTGCAGGGTTCTGCCCGGCCCCCCTATGTCCCGGCCTCATTCTGCATCAGCCGTCACGGCGAACGGGGGTCCCGCCCTCCTGCGGAATCGGCCGTCGCCCGCGCGCGGTCGTCCCGTCGTAGTGACTCGGCGGGCAATATTTCAGCAGGTCAGCGCCTGGGACGTCCCGGGATGAGGCCACTTCTGGGTCAACTGTGGCCGAACATCGCGCCGGAGGCGCAGCCTCGTTGCGGAGCTGGCTGGTGTGGTCGGTTTCGTTCATCGCACGTCAACGGAGGGGAACAGCATGCGAGCTCTCACAAAGGCACTCGTCAGTGTCACCGCTGCGGTCGGGATCGCTGCTGGCGGCCTGGCCACCGCGGGCACGGCCACGGCGGCTATGTCACCCGTCCCGCGGTCTGCGGTTGCAGCCTCGCCCGCAGCGGTGGCCGCGTACAACAACCTGGGACTCACCAGGACCCAGGCCAAGGGTATCCAGTGCTTCCTCAACATAATTCCGTGGAGCTCGGGTCTCGTCGAGGACGGATATCTCGGCCCGGCCAGCTGGGAGGCGATGCAGAGGTTTCTGAACGACGCTCGGAACGAGAACCTCGTCGAAGACGGCGTCCCGGGGCCGTTGACCATCAAGGCTCTCCAGCGCTGGCTCAAGGTCACCCAGGGCTACAGTGGCCTGATCGACGGCCTTGCGGGCCCGCTGACGCAGGCAGCGTTCGCCCGCCAGGGCACATACAGCTACAACATGTGGTGCTAACTGGCTCTAACAAAAGCTGCTGATCATGAGACTCGCGGCCTGCTGTCTCGTAAGTCTGGTTATGGGAAACCGTCAGTCGCGGCCGTGGATCGTGTCGGACGAACTGTGGTCG
>NZ_JBNGGE010000025.1:0-111152 GCF_049975785.1 Streptomyces sp. WG7 | reverse complement strand
CGAACCCGGAAGCTAAGCCTTACAGCGCCGATGGTACTGCAGGGGGGACCCTGTGGGAGAGTAGGACGCCGCCGAACAATCTTTGGAAAGGACCCTTGGTCCCCAGCGTTCAGCTGGGGACCAAGGGTCCTTTCGTTTTTCCAGAGCGCATCGGGTACCCGGTTGCGCGAGAATGACTTGCAGTACCGAAGACAGGAGTCACCGATGCCCACCAACTCTCCCGACGACCGACCGGAGCGCGACCAGCGGCGACGGGACAGTGGTGACCGCGGCGACCGAAGCGGTCAGCGCGGGGACCGTGGCGGGTTCCGTCGCGACAACGACCGTGGTGAGCGCGGTGGCTTCCGTCGTGACGACCGACGGGATGACCGTCGTGACGACCGTGACCGTGGACCGCGTCGTGACGATCGTGACCGCGGCGGGGATCGCGGGTTCCGCCGTGATGACCGTGGTGGCGACCGCCCCTCCTTCCGGCGTGACGACCGCGGTGACCGTGGTGGCGACCGCCCGCCGTTCCGGCGCGATGACCGCCGTGGCGATCGGCGCGATGACCGGGGTGGCGACCGCCCGCCGTTCCGGCGTGACGACCGTGGTGACCGTGGTGGCGACCGTCCCCCGTTCCGGCGTGACGACCGTGGCGACCGTCCCCCGTTCCGGCGTGACGACCGTGGCGACCGTGGTGGCGATCGCCCGCCGTTCCGGCGCGATGACCGCCGTGACGATCGGCGCGATGACCGTGGTGGCGACCGCCCTCCCTTCCGACGTGACGACAACCGCGGCGAGCGCGGCGGCTTCGGTCGGCGTGAGGACAGCCGCGGGGGCGACCGTGGCGGTTTCCGCGGCCGGGACGACCGCGGTGGACGTGGTGGGCCCCGGCGCGACGACCGAGGCGGGCGTCCCGGTGGGTTCCGTGGACGTGATGACCGGCACGGCGGCGGAGGCCGTTTCCGCGAGGAGCGGGACCGTGACCGCGAGCCGATCAAGCGCCTGCCGATCCCGGAGGAGGTCACGGGCGACGAGATCGACAAGGACGTACGGCAGGAGCTGCAGAGCCTGCCCAAGACGCTCGCGGAGGACGTCGCCAGGAACCTGGTGATGGTCGCCCGGCTCCTCGACGAGGACCCGGAGGCGGCGTACGCCTACTCCAAGATCGCTCTGCGTCTGGCGTCCCGTGTCGCCGCCGTACGGGAGGCGGGCGGGTTCGCCGCGTACGCCAACCAGAAGTACAGCGAGGCGCTGGCCGAGTTCCGGGCCGCGCGGCGGATGACCGGGTCCGTCGAGCTGTGGCCGGTCATGGCCGACTGCGAGCGCGGCCTCGGCAGGCCGGAGAAGGCGCTGGACATGGCCGGCGCCCCCGAGGTGCACAAGCTGGACAAGGCCGGCCAGGTCGAGATGCGGCTCGTGGCGGCCGGTGCCCGGCGTGACATGGGGCAGCTGGACGCGGCCATCGTGACGCTGCAGAGCCCCGAGCTGGCCTCCAGTTCCGTACAGCCGTGGACCGCACGTCTGCGGTACGCCTACGCGGACGCCCTGCTGGCCGCCGGCCGGGAAGCGGAAGCACGGGAGTGGTTCGCGAAGGCCGTGGAGTCCGACCGGGACGGCAGCACGGACGCCTCCGACCGGCTCGCCGAGCTGGACGGCGTGGAGTTCACGGACGCCCTCGACGAGCGCGAGGACGAGGGCGGCGCGGTGACTCCCGCCGTCGAGGACGAGCGCGGCGAGCAGGACTGACGCGTCCAGGGCAGGACGACGAAGGGGCGGGACCGGCGCACGGTCCCGCCCCTTCGTCGTGCCGTGTCACAGGTCCAGCGCGCGCAGCACCAGGCCCGAGGCCGGCTTCGGGCCGAAGGACGTCGACTTGCGGGGCATAGTGACGCCCTGCCGGGCCAGGTCGCGGACGACCTCCTCGCGGACCGGGTGCATCAGTACCGCTGTACCGCCGTCGCGTTCCGCCTTCTCGACGGTGGCCGCGGTGTCGTGGATGTAGGAGATGTGGGCCGCGGTGTCGTCGGGGATGTGCCAGACGTGGGCGAGGAGCGTGGCGTGCAGGACGGTGGCGTCCAGAGTGCGCCAGGCCTCGGGGCGGTCGGTGGGGACCGTACGGGCCAGCAGGCCGGGATCCGGTCGGTCGACGAGATGAAAGGCGCCGTCGCCGGCGAGCACGAAGGCGTTTCCCGACGCTGCCGCCTCGGCGAGGGCGTCCAGGGACTCCGCCAGCGGTACGTCGAGGCGGCGGACGCGGAAGTGGCCCTCCAGGGCGGCCACGGCGTCGCGCACCGGGAGGTCGTGCAGCAGGCGGTGGATGGCGCGGACCCGGAGCGGGTAGCGGGCCGTGTCGACCAGGAGGACGAGGCCGTGGTCCCACGGGCTGGGGGAGGGGTGTTCCGCGCGGAGCGTGCGGTAGGTCGCCCAGCGGTGGTGGCCGTCGGCGATGAGGGCCTGGTGCCGGGCCAGTTCGGACCGGACGCGGGTCAGGTCGTCGGGGTCGGTGACCGACCACAGGCGGTGGCGGAAGCCGTCCTCCGTGGTCGTCGCGAGAAGCGGGGGCTGTTCGGCGGTGCGTTCCACCACGGTGGTCGTGGCCGCCGTGGCGCCGTTGCCGCGGTAGGTGAGGAGCAGGGGCTCGAGGTTGGCCCAGGTGGCCCGCATGAGGGCCGCGCGGTCGGCGACGACGTGCGGCATGACGTCCTCGTGCGGCAGGACGACCTGTTCCGAGGGGTCCGACACGCGGAGGGCGCCGATGATGCCGCGTTGCAGCATGCCGTCGCCGTCGCTTTGTTCGTAGACGTACAGGCCAGGCTCGGAGTCGGCGGTCAGTACGCCCTCCGCCAGCCAACGCCGCAGGGTGTCGGCGGCCTGTTCGTTGCGGGCCTCGGGCGTGGCGGCCTGGGGGAGGATCAGGCGGACGATGTTGTGCGGGTCGGCCGACTCGAGGTGGAGCAGGCCGTCGGGGCGGACCACGACGTCGTAGGGCGGGGACGTCACGGCGGCCAGGCTGCCGACCCGGTCGGGGTCGTAGCGGAGGCCTCGGAACGGAGTGAGTTCCAGGCCCCGGCGCGCCGTTGCTTCCGGGGGACCTGCAGAGTTCATCCCGGCATCGTACGTGTGTCAGTGGTATGGGGGATGATCGGGGGAAAGCCGTCGAACGAGGAGCGATACCAGATGAGCCGGAGCGTCAGGACGAGGCCCGAGGGCAGTGGGCGGGGCCTGAGCGAGGCGTACGACACGGCGCTGCTCGACCTGGACGGCGTGGTGTACGCCGGGGGGAACGCGATCGACCACGCGGTCGACTCGCTCGCCACGGCCCGCGCGGGCGGCATGCGTCTGGCGTACGTCACGAACAACGCGCTCCGGACCCCCGACGCGGTGGCCGCGCACCTGACCGAGCTGGGCATACCGACGGGCGCCGACGACGTCATCACGTCGGCGCAGGCGGTGGCCCGGCTGATCGCCGAGCAGGTGCCGTCGGGCGCCAGAGTGCTGGTGATCGGCGGCGAGGGGCTGCGGGTGGCACTGCGTGAGCGCGGCCTGGAGCCGGTGGAGTCGGCGGAGGACGATCCGGCGGCGGTCGTGCAGGGATTCGGCGGGCCCGAGCTGCCGTGGGGGCGGTTCGCCGAGGCCTGCTACGCGATCGCGCGCGGCGTGCCGTGGTACGCCTCCAACACCGACCTGACGATCCCGGGCGCCCGGGGCATCGCACCGGGCAACGGCGCGGCGGTGGAGGTCGTACGGATCGCCACCGGAGCCGATCCGCAGGTCGCGGGGAAGCCGTTGCCTCCCATGCACCGCGAGACCATCCTGCGGACCGGCGCGCAGCGGCCGTTGGTGGTGGGCGACCGGCTGGACACGGACATCGAGGGCGCGTTCAACGGGGAGGTCGACTCGCTGCTCGTTCTCACCGGAGTGACCGACGGCGCCCAACTGCTGGCGGCGCCGCCCCAGCACCGGCCGACGTACGTCGACGCCGATCTGCGCGGGCTGCTCACCGGGCAGCCGGAGGTCACGGGCGACGGAGACGGGGGCGCCGGGTTCCGCTGCGGCGGCTGGACCGCCACGGCCGGCGAGGAGCGGCTGCGGCTGGAGGGCGAGGGCGCGGCACTGGACGGCTTGCGTGCGCTGTGCGCGGCGGCCTGGACCGCGGGCGGGGAAGCAGGGTGCGAGCTCGATCCGGGAAAGGCGTTGGCACGACTGGGGTTGTGAGCCGTCGTACGGGGAAGGAGCCGGGGCCGGGCCTCGGGGGTGCGGGGGATGATCCTCGGGATCGTGATCGGTTGGCAGGGTAGGCTAACCTAACTGCGTGTTGGTCGACAGTCCCCCCGAACAGCGCGCGGAGACCGCCCCCGCGCCGCCCCCGAAGCGCCGTGTCCTGCGTGCCGTCGGGCTGCCCGTCTCCGCAGCGGTCCTGGTGCTCGTCGCGTTGGCGAGCATCGCGATCGGCGCGAAGGACCTGTCGCTGGCACAGGTCTGGCACGGCCTGTTCCACGACTCGGGCACGTACGGCGACGTCGTGGTCGGCGAGCGGCTGTCGCGGACCGTGCTCGGTCTGCTCGCCGGCGCCGCGCTCGGCCTCGCGGGAGCCGTACTGCAGGCGCTCACCCGCAACCCGCTGGCCGATCCCGGCCTGCTCGGTATCAACGCGGGTGCCTCCGCGGCGGTCGTCACGGCCATCACCTTCTTCGGCGTCACCTCCCTGACCGGGTATGTGTGGTTCGCCTTCGCCGGTGCGGCGGGGGTCGGCGCGCTGGTCTGGTTCCTGGGCGGCAGCCGGGGGGCCACGCCGGTGCGGCTGGTGCTGGCCGGCACCGCGATCAGCGCCGCGCTCTTCGGCTACCTCCAAGCCGTGATGATCATGGACGACGCGGCGCTGGGCAGGATGCGCTTCTGGACGGTCGGTTCGCTCTCCTCGGCGACGAACGGCACCATCAAGGAGGTGCTGCCGTTCTTCGTGGCGGGCACGGTCCTCGCCCTCGCGCTCTCCCGGCCGCTCAACGCCATGGAGATGGGCGACGACACGGCCAGGGCCCTCGGCGCCAACCTCAACCGCACCCGGGCGCTGTCCATGCTCGCGGCGACCGTGCTGTGCGGGGCCGCGACCGCCGCCTGCGGACCGATCGTGTTCGTCGGACTGATGGTCCCGCACATCGTCCGCTCCTTCACCGGGCCCGACATGCGCTGGATCCTGCCGTACGCCGCGATCCTGTCGCCCGTGCTGCTGCTGGGCGCGGACGTCCTCGGCCGGATCGTCGCCCGGCCCTCGGAGCTCCAGGTCGGCATCGTCACCGCCGTCCTGGGCGGGCCGGTCTTCATCTATCTCGTACGACGGCGGAGGACGGCCCAGCTGTGAAGACCGTGAAGACCGCGAGGACCGTGAAGACCGCGAAGACCGCGAGGACCGTGAAGACCACCCGAGCCGTGCGAAGCCCGGGCGGGCTCTCGTTCCGCCTCGACGTCCGGACCGTGCTCGTCGTCGTCCTGCTGCTGGTCGTCGCGCTCGCCGCGAGCGTCGTGCTGATCGGCACCGGCGACTTCCCGATACCGGTCGGCGACGTGCTGAGGACCCTGGTCGGCGAGGGCGACGCCGGCCAGGAGTTCATCGTCAACGAACTGCGGCTGCCGCGGGTCCTGGTCGGACTGCTGGTCGGCGCCGCGCTCGGGCTGGGCGGCGCGCTGTTCCAGGCCATCTCGCGCAACCCGCTCGGCAGCCCGGACGTGCTCGGCCTCGGGCAGGGGGCGACGGCCGGCGCCCTCACCATGATCGTCCTGTTCTCCGGCGGCTCGACCCAGGTCACCGTCGGCGCGCTCGTGGGCGGCCTGGTGACCGGCCTCGCCATCTACCTGCTCGCCTGGAAGCGGGGCGTGCACGGTTACCGGCTCGTCCTGGTCGGTATCGGCATGTCCGCGATCGTCACGGCGGTCAACGGCTACCTGCTCACCCGGGCCGACATCGTCGACGCCTCCCGAGCCGTCGTCTGGATGACCGGATCCCTCGACGGCCGCGACTGGAGTCAGGTCTGGCCCCTGCTCGGGCTGTGCGCCGTGCTCGTCCCGCTCGTCCTCACCAACGGGCGGGCGCTGCGGATGATGGAGATGGGCGACGACATCTCGTACGCCCTCGGAGTGCGCGTCGAGCGTGTGCGGGCGCTGCTGATGGTGGCCGCCGTGCTGCTCACCGCCGCGGCCACCGCCGCCGCGGGCCCGGTCGGCTTCGTCGCGCTCACCGCGCCGCAGCTCGCCCGCCGCCTGACCCGTTCGCCGGGCCCCAACCTGCTGCCGTCCCTGTGCATGGGCGCCGCCCTGCTGGTCAGCGCCGACTTCGTCTCGCAGCGCGCCTTCGGCGCCGACCAGCTGCCCGTCGGCGTGGTTACCGGCGTGCTCGGTGGCGTCTACCTGCTGTGGCTGCTGGTCACCGAGCGCAAGGCGGGCCGGATATGAGCGCCGGCGCCGGCAAGCGCAGCGGGCTGAACAACCAAAGGAGCAACGTGAACCGCCTGACCGCCGAGAACGTCACCCTCGCCTACGACCAGCGGGTCATCGCGGAGAAACTGTCGGTGGAGATACCCGACAACTCCTTCACCGTGATCGTCGGCCCGAACGCCTGCGGCAAGTCCACCCTGCTGCGCGCCCTGTCACGGATGCTCAAGCCCACCCAGGGCCGCGTGCTCCTCGACGGGTCGGTGATCCAGTCGATGCCCGCCAAGCAGGTCGCGCGGACCCTCGGCCTGCTGCCGCAGTCGTCCATCGCGCCCGACGGCATCACCGTCGGCGACCTCGTCGGCCGCGGCCGCTACCCGCACCAGGGCATCCTGCGCCAGTGGTCGACGGAGGACGAACGGGTCGTCCAGGAGTCGATGGCCCAGACCGGCATCTCCGAACTCGCCGACCGCTACGTCGACGAGCTCTCCGGCGGCCAGCGCCAGCGTGTGTGGATCGCCATGGCGCTCGCCCAGCAGACCCCGCTGCTGCTGCTCGACGAGCCGACGACGTACCTGGACATCCAGCACCAGATCGACGTCCTCGACCTGTGCGCGGAACTCCACGAGGAGCAGGGCCGCACGCTCGTGGCCGTCCTGCACGACCTCAACCACGCCGCCCGGTACGCCACCCACCTCATCGCGCTGCGCGGCGGGGAGGTCATCGCGGAGGGCGCGCCGAAGGACATCGTCACGGCCGAGCTCGTCGAGCGCGTCTTCGGGCTGGGCTGCCAGGTCATCGACGACCCGGAGACGGGTACGCCACTGGTGGTGCCGGCCGCGCGCAAGGCGCGCGGCGGAGGCGGCGCCCAGCGCGAGAAGGTGGCGGTTACAGAAGCTTCCTGAGGCGGAACAGGTCCCGCAGGCCCGCCTCCAGCTTCACCCGGCCCGAGCCCCAGGCCTTGGCGAAGTTCAGCTCGCCGTCGACCAGGGCCACCAGGTCGTCGCCGGTCATCGCCAGCCTGATCTCGGCCTTCTCGCGCGGCGGCCCGTCCAGGGTCTCGCGCACGTCGATCCGGCCGTCCGCCATGCGTCCGGCGAAGGTGACGTCCAGGTCGGTGATGTGACAGCTCACCGAGCGGTCCAGCTCGGTGGCCGACCGCACGTCCCCTTCGGCGCCCCGCATGTTGTCCGAGAGCTTTTCGAGTGCGGCGCGGCACTCCTCTGTCGTCGCCATCGGGACCGACCGTACCTCAGCGGTACGCGGTAGCGTCGGGGCATGAGCGACGCAGTACCGGAGCCCCGGGAGCCGGAGGACGCACGCCCCGCGTACGAGCCCGCCGCGCCCGCCCCCCTGGACGTCCCCCGCGCCCCCACCGGGAACGCCGAGGTGGACGCCCGGCTGGCACGGCTGGCGGACGCCGACCACCTGGCCACGGACGGACACGTCGAGGTGTACGAGGATGTGCACCGGGGGTTGCGCGACGCGCTGACCGCGCTCGACGCCCGCCCGGGGCCTCCGGCTCCCGACCGTCACCCGACCACCACCCCCCGACGTGGCCCTTTCGGCCACGAGACCCATTCGTCGTACGAACACAGGAGCTGAACCGAACGTGGCAGGAGTCGCACGCCGCCGTCTCGACGCGGAGCTGGTCCGCCGCAAGCTGGCGCGCTCGCGCGAGCACGCGAGCCAGCTGATCGCCGCCGGGCGGGTCACCGTCGGCAAGATCGCCGCGACCAAGCCCGCCACGCAGGTGGAGACCGCTGCCGCGATCGTGGTGAGCGCCGACGACAGCGACCCGGACTACGTCTCGCGCGGCGGCCACAAGCTGGCCGGTGCCCTGTCGGTGTTCGTCCCGCAGGGGCTCGTCGTCGAGGGGCGGCGGGCGCTGGACGCCGGCGCGTCCACCGGAGGCTTCACCGACGTACTGCTGCGGGCGGGCGTCGCGCACGTCGTCGCCGTCGACGTCGGATACGGACAACTCGCCTGGACTCTTCAGCAGGATGAACGCGTCACCGTCAAGGACCGTACGAACGTGCGCGAGTTGACGCCGGACGCGATCGACGGGGAGCCCGTGGACCTCGTCGTGGGGGACCTGTCCTTCATCCCGCTCGGACTGGTGCTGCCCGCGCTGGTGCGCTGCACACGGCCGGGCGCCGACCTCGTGATGATGGTGAAGCCGCAGTTCGAGGTGGGCAAGGAGCGGCTGGGCAGCGGCGGAGTGGTACGCAGCGCGCAGCTGCGGGCCGAGGCCGTACGGGGAGTCGCCCGGACGGCCTGGGAGCTGGGACTCGGAGTGAAGGGGGTCACCGCCAGTCCGCTGCCCGGTCCCTCCGGGAACGTCGAGTATTTTCTGTGGCTGCGGGCCGGGGCCGACGAACTGGACCCGGCCGACGTTGACCGTGCAGTGGCGGAGGGGCCGAGTTGACACAGAACCGAGCGCGTACTGTTTTCCTGCTCGCCCACACCGGGCGTCCCGCCGCCATCCGCAGCGCGGAGCTCGTGGTCAAGGGGCTGCTGCACGCCGGGCTCGGCGTGCGCGTCCTGGAGGCCGAGGCGCGCGACCTGCCGCTGCCGGACGAGGTGGAGCTGGTCGGGGAGGCCACCCCGCAGTGCCTCGACGGGTGCGAGCTGCTCATCGTGCTGGGCGGTGACGGGACGCTGCTGCGCGGCGCCGAGTTCGCCCGCGCGTCCGGAGTGCCGATGCTCGGCGTCAACCTCGGCCGGGTCGGCTTCCTCGCGGAGGCCGAGCGCGACGACCTCGACAAGGTCGTCGACCGGGTGGTGAGCCGGGCGTACGAGGTCGAGGAGCGGATGACCGTCGACGTCGTCGTGCACCGCAACGGCGACATCGTGCACACCGACTGGGCGCTGAACGAGGCGGCCGTGCAGAAGGCCGGTGCCGAGAAGCTGCTGGAAGTCGTGCTGGAGATCGACGGCCGGCCGGTGACCGGGTTCGGCTGCGACGGCATCGTGCTGTCGACGCCGACCGGGTCGACCGCGTACGCCTTCTCGGCCGGGGGGCCGGTGGTGTGGCCCGAGGTCGAGGCGCTGCTGATGGTGCCGATCAGCGCGCACGCGCTGTTCGCGAAGCCGCTGGTGACCTCGCCGGACTCGGTGCTCGTGGTGGAGGTGCTGCCGCACATCCCGCCGGGGGTCCTGTGGTGCGACGGGCGGCGGACGGTGGAGTTGCCGCCGGGGGCGCGGGTGGAGGTGCGGCGGGGCGCGGTGCCGGTCCGGCTGGCCCGGTTGCACCACGCTTCGTTCACGGACCGGCTGGTGGCGAAGTTCGCGTTGCCGGTGTCCGGGTGGCGCGGGGCGCCGCACTAGGGGTGTCGTTTGGATCTTGCCGGGGTCGCGGGGTCCGGCACGCACATCTGCGGCGTTGTCGTCGGTTGCCAGGGCTCCGCCCTGTCGCCCTCCTCCGCCTTGCAGCCGCACGCACCAGACCCCGCTCGACTCCGATTGCAAGGCGCCGTTGCCTGGAGCCGACCTGATCCAGACGACACCCCCTAGCGGACTCGATGGAGTGGTTCTGCCGAGCCCCGGCCGCGGGCCGTCCGCGGCCGGGGCTCGGCGGCTCAGCCGCCGTCAGCACGGTTCCGCGCCCCTGAGCGGCACCCGGTCCCCGGGGTGACACGGGCGGCCTGTGTGCGCGCCCCGCCCTCGACCTCGTATGGTCGTGTCCGTGCTTGAGGAGATGCGGATACGGTCGCTCGGAGTCATCGACGACGCCGTTGTCGAGCTGTCGCCCGGGTTCACCGCTGTCACCGGTGAGACGGGTGCCGGCAAGACCATGGTGGTCACCAGCCTGGGGCTGCTGCTGGGCGGACGCGCGGACGCGGCGCTCGTGCGGATCGGGGCGAAGAACGCGGTCGTCGAGGGGCGGATCGCCGTGCCCGGGGACGCCGCGGTCGCCGTCCGGGCCGAGGAGGCCGGGGCCGAGCTGGACGACGGGGCGTTGCTGATCAGCCGTACCGTGTCCGCCGAGGGGCGGTCGCGCGCGCATCTCGGCGGGCGGTCCGTGCCCGTGGGGGTGCTCGCCGAGCTGGCCGACGAACTGGTGGCCGTGCACGGGCAGACCGACCAGCAGGGGCTGCTCAAACTGTCCCGGCAGCGGCAGGCGCTGGACCGGTACGCGGGCGACGCGGTCGCCGGACCGCTCGCCAAGTACGCCGGGGCCTACCGGCGGCTGCGGGCCGTCGTCACGGAGCTGGAGGAGATCACCACGCGCGCGCGGGAGCGCGCCCAGGAGGCCGATCTGCTGCGCTACGGCCTCGACGAGGTGTCGGCGGTCGAGCCGCGCGCCGGTGAGGACGTGGAGCTGGCCCAGGAGGCGGAGCGGCTGGGCCACGCCGAGGCGCTCGCGTCGGCGGCCACGGTCGCCCACGCCGCCCTGGCGGGCAATCCCGAGGACCCCGAGGGTGTGGACGCGGCGACGCTCGTCGCGGGCGCACAGCGGGCCCTGGACGCCGTACGGTCGCACGACCCGGCGCTGGCCTCGCTCGCCGAGCGGATCGGCGAGGTCGGGATCCTGCTGCGTGACGTGGCCGGGGAGCTCGCCGGGTACGCCGACGACCTGGACGCCGACCCGCTGCGGCTGGCGGCGGTCGAGGAACGGCGGGCCGCGCTCACCGCGCTGACGCGTAAGTACGGCGACGACGTCGCCGCCGTGCTGGCCTGGGCCGAGCAGAGCGCCGCCCGGCTGACCGAGCTGGACGGCGACGACGAGCGGATCGGCGAGCTGACCGCCGAGCGGGACGCGCTCCGGGCGGAGCTGGGCGGGCTGGCGCAGGCCCTGACCGACGCGCGGACGGAGGCGGCCGAGCGGTTCGCCGCCGCGGTGACGGCCGAGCTGGCCTCGCTCGCCATGCCGCACGCGCGCGTGTCGTTCGAGATCCGCCAGACCGAGGACCCCCAGGGCGTGGAGGTCGGCGGGCGCACGGTCGCGTACGGGCCGTCGGGCGCCGACGAGGTCGAGCTGCTGCTCGCCCCGCATCCGGGGGCGCCGCCGCGGCCGATCGCCAAGGGCGCGTCCGGCGGTGAGCTGTCGCGCGTGATGCTGGCCGTGGAGGTCGTGTTCGCGGGTACGGACCCGGTGCCGACGTACCTCTTCGACGAGGTCGACGCCGGGGTCGGAGGCAAGGCGGCGGTGGAGATCGGGCGGCGCCTGGCGCGGCTGGCGAAGAGCGCCCAGGTCGTGGTCGTCACGCATCTGCCGCAGGTGGCGGCGTTCGCCGACCGGCAGCTGCTGGTGGAGAAGACGAACGACGGGTCGGTGACCCGGTCCGGTGTGAAGGTGCTGGAGGGCGAGGAACGGATCCGGGAGCTGTCCCGGATGCTGGCCGGCCAGGAGGACTCGGAGACGGCCCGGGCACACGCGGAGGAACTGCTCGCGACGGCCAGGGCGGACGCGTAGAGGCACGGTCGCGGCGCCCGTAGGGTGGCCGGATGGCCAACCGCAGTCGCCCGATCGGCTCCTCCTTCGCCCTCGCCGCCGCCCTCGCGCGGACCGGCCTGACCGTGCTGCGCGCCACGGCCCCCGGCGGCCGGGAACGCTGGGAGCGCGGGAACCACGCCGGACGGGCCGTGGATCTCCACGCCGGACCCGCGTGCGCCGTGGCCGCGGCGGTGGGGACGGCGCGGGTGCGGCCCGCCGCGGGGTTCGCCGTGCTCGCCGCCGGGGCCCGCGGGGCCTACGACGACGCGGTGGGCGCCGGGGATCCCCGGCGCGGGTTCCGGGCGCGTCTGTCGGCCCTGCGGCACGGCGAGGTCACCAGCGGGGCGGTGAAGCTGTCCGGGCTCGCCGCGGGCGCGGTGCTGAAGGAACGGCCCCTGGACAAGGTGCTCGCGGGTGTCGTCGCCGGGGCCGCGCACTTCGTCAACCTGGTGGACGTACGCCCGGGGCCGGCCGGCGCGTCGGTCCTCGCGCTCGGGGCGCCGGGGCTGCCGCGCAAGGGCCCCGGAGCGGAGGCGGCCGCCGCCGTGGGGGCCGCCGCGGCCGTGCTGCCCGACGACCTAGCCGAGCGCACGATGCTCGGTGACACGGGAGCGCACGCACTGGGCGCGGCCCTGGGTGTCGCGGTGGTGGCCGGGAACGGACGGGCGGCGCACGCCGCGGCACTCGTCGCCGCGGCGTCGTGCGGGGAGAGGGCGAGCGAGGCAGCACACTCACTCGTGTGAGTGAACTGGCCCTGTCCCGTTGCCCCGACGGTCCCCTTTCGCGAGGGCCGTCGTTCCCGGAACACCCGTACGGCCTGGCATCCTTGACGGAGTGACGCGCAGGATCCGCGCGGCGCGTCCCCTCCGCACCGTCCTTCTGTACGTTCTTCGTGACCGTTCCCCGCCGAACCAGGAGTTCCCGGCCACGTGACCCCTGTGAGCAGCCACTCACCGCACGGCCGGTCGCCGCTGCGCACCGTGCAGGTGCTGGGCGGTGGCAACGCCGGCAGCAGCGCACACGTGCGCTCCCTGGCCGCGGGGCTCGTCGCACGGGGCGTGAAAGTGACGGTGTGCGCCCCCTCCGAGGCGGAACGCACCTACGACTTCACGGGCGCCGGAGCCGGCCACGTGCATGTGCCGCGCAGCAGCGATCCCGTCTCCGTGGCCGCCCTGCGGGCGGTGTGCTCGGACGCCGACCTGGTGCACGCGCACGGGCTGCACGCCTCGTTCCGTGCCGCGCTGGCCCTCGGCGGGCGGCGGATCCGTACCCCGCTCGTCGTCACCTGGCACGACCGGGTTCCTGCCGAGGGGGCGCGCGCCCAACTGCTGCGCGTGCTGGAACGACGGGTGATGAAGGCCGCCACCGTGGTGCTCGGCGCCACCTCGGAGCTGGTCGACCGGGCGCGGCGGACGGGCGCGCGGGACGCCCGGCTCGGCCCCGTCGCGCTCCCCGCGCGGCCCTGCCGGGCGGCCGAGTCCGACGACCCCGACCGACGGCCCCCGAAGGTCCGGGCGGAACTCGGCGCCGTCGGCCGCCCGTTGCTGATCGCGGTCGGTTCCCTGGAGCGGCACCGCGGGTACGACGTCCTGCTCGACGCGGCGCGCGCGTGGCGCCGCCTCGATCCGGTGCCGCTGGTCGTCGTCGCCGGGGAGGGCCCGCTGCGCGGGGAGTTGCAGCGGCGGATCGAGGACGAGGAGCTGCCGGTGGTGCTCATCGGCAGCCGCGACGACATCACCGACCTGCTGGGGGCGGCCGATCTCGCCCTGCTGCCGAGCCGTCGGGAGGCGCGCTCCGTCCTCGCCCAGGAGGCCCTCCACGCGCGCGTGCCGCTCGTCGCGAGCGACGTGGGCGGCATCCCCGAACTCGTCGGCGACGCCGCCGAACTCGTCCCGGCCGGGGACGCGGAGGCCCTCGCGGACGCCGTCGTCCGGCTGCTCGCCGAACCCGGGCGGTGCGAGGAGCTGAAGGACAGGGGCGTACGGCAGGCGGCCACCTGGCCGACCGAGGACGAGACCGTCGCCCAGGTCCTCAGTGTCTACGACGAGTTGACGCAGCCCGGGCCGCTGCTCTAGGCAGGCTCCGTCAGGGCAGGTGGCGGCGCGCCCGCAGGGCGAGGCTCAACGCCAGGACGGTCTGCGGGTCGTCGAGGTCCGTGCCGAGCAACTCCCCGATCCTCGCCAGCCGGTTGTACAGCGTCTGCCGGTTGAGGTGGAGTTCGCGCGCCGTCTCCGCCTTGCGTCCCGCGTGCGCCAGGTACGTCTGGAGGGTGGGCAGCAGGGGCGGCTTGGAACGGTTGTCGTGGTCGCGCAGGGGGCCGATCGCCCGGTCCACGAAGGCCGCGAGGTCCGGATGGTCGCGCAGCCGCCACAGCAGCAGGTCGATGTCGAGGCGCCGGGCGTCGTACCAGGGCCGTTCGGTGAGGCCCTGGGCCGCGGTCGCCGTCTCCGCCGCGTGCCGCAGGCCCGCCGACGCCGCCGCCCAGCCGCCGGCCACGCCGACGACCACGACGGGCGGCCGCGCCCCCGGCTGCCGCATCCCGGCCCGTTCCACGCCCGCCCGCAGCGCCGCCGCGACCCGGTCCGCGACCGCCGCCCGCTCCGGCTCCGCGCGCAGGCCCAGCAGGAGCGGCACCCGCCCCTCCACCGGCCGTACGCCCAGCAGGGCCGGCACCCCGACCGAGGCCAGCTCCTCGGCGACCGCGCGCGCCAGCACCGCCCAGCCGCCGCCGGCCGGGGACAGGGCGTCACCGAGCCGCATCACCACGGGGAGCAGCGGGCCGGCGCCCGGTTTGAAGCCCAGGACGCGGGCCTGCGCAGGGGCGTCCTCCGCGGTGATCCGGCCCTCGGCGAGGTCGGTGAGGAAGTCGCCGCGCCCGCGCGCCGCCAGTTCCTCCTCCTGCCGCGCCTGCATCAGCACCACGGCGAGGATGCCGGCCGCCCGCTCCGCCGCCATCCGGTGCACCGGCGCGAGCGGGGACCGTACGGGCAGCAGGACGAGCCGGGCGCGTACCGGTCCGGCGCCGGGGCCGCCGCCGGGCACGTCCACCAGGACCGAGCCCGCCGGGGGCGGGGCGTCCTTGTGGGGGCCGCGCAGTCCCTCCCAGACCTGGAGCGGGTCGGCGCCCTCGGGCCCGGAGCCGGCGGCGTACAGCAGACGGCCGTCGGTGGTCTCCAGGAAGACCGGATTGCCGCCGAAGCCGGCCAGGATGCCGAGCACCTGAGGAACTCCACCGCCGCCGAGGAGCGCCTCCGTGCAGCGGCGGTGCACCTCCTCGGCACGCTGGAGCAGCGCGTAGTGGCCGTTGACGATCTCGGTGTGGATCTCCTCGGTGACCGTCACGAACGGCACCTCGCGGTGCAGCTGGACGAGCGGGAGGCCGGCCGTGCGGGCGGTGTCCACGAGGGCCGCGGGGAGTTTCGCGAAGCGCGGGCCGAGCTCCACGACCAGGGCGGCGATGCCGCGCTCGGCGAGGGTGCGGACGAACGCGCGCTGCTCGGCGGGGCGGGTGCCGAGGCCGTAGCCCGTGGTCAGGAGGAGCTCGCCGCCCTTGAGGAGGGAGGCGATGTTGGGTACCTCGCCGGCGTGGACCCAGCGCACGGTGCGGTGCAGGCGGTCGGCACCGGCGAGGATCTCCGGCAGGCCGCTGCGGAGGCCGGGGAGCTCCAGGGCGCGCTGCACGGTGATCCCCGAGGGCGGGGGTGCGCTGGGGGTGTTCATGCAGCGGACGGTACCCGGGGGTGGGGGCGGTGGGTCGAGTCGCCCGGCGCTTGCCGGCTGCCCGGCGTGGGCGTGAGCCGGCGTGGGCGTGAGCCGGGGTGGGGCGTGCGCGGCCCGGCGCTACGGGGACGCCGCCGCACCCACCCTCCCCCCACTCTCGGCTTCGCTCGAGCGGGGGTACCCCCATCGCCCCAGAGGCACGGGTGCCCGCAGCGGCGGCCGTCTCAGCCCCCGTACGCCCCGCTCGCCGTGAGACGGAGTGCCGTGTCGATCAGGGGCACGTGGCTGAAGGCCTGCGGGAAGTTGCCGACCTGGCGCTGCAGGCGCGGGTCCCACTCCTCGGCGAGCAGGCCCAGGTCGTTGCGCAGGGCCAGGAGCTTCTCGAAGAGCTTCCTGGCCTCGTCCACCCGGCCGATCATCGCCAGGTCGTCGGCCATCCAGAACGAGCAGGCGAGGAAGGCGCCCTCGTCGCCGGGCAGGCCGTCAACGCCCTCGTCGCCGCCCTCCGTCGGGTAGCGCAGGATGAAGCCGTCCGACGTGGACAGCTCGCGCTGGATGGCCTCGATGGTGCCGATGACCCGCTTGTCGTCCGGCGGCAGGAAGCCCATCTGGGGGATCAGCAGCAGTGAGGCGTCCAGTTCCTGGGAGCCGTAGGACTGCGTGAAGGTGTTGCGTTCCTTGTCGTAGCCCTTCTCGCACACGTCGCGGTGGATGTCGTCGCGCAGCTGCTTCCAGCGCTCCAGCGGGCCGTCCGCGTCGCCGGACTCGATGAGCTTGATGGTGCGGTCGACGGCGACCCAGGCCATCACCTTGGAGTGCACGAAGTGGCGGCGCGGGCCGCGCACCTCCCAGATGCCCTCGTCCGGCTCCTGCCAGTGGTCCTCCAGGTAGCGGATCAGCTTGAGCTGGAGCACCGAGGCGTAGTCGTTGCGGGCCAGGCCCGTCATGTGGCCCAGGTGAAGTGCCTCGGTGACCTCGCCGTAGACGTCGAGCTGGAGCTGGTGCGCCGCGCCGTTGCCGACCCGGACCGGGGTGGAGCCCTCGTAGCCGGGCAGCCAGTCCAGCTCCGCCTCGCCCAGCTCGCGCTCGCCGGCGATGCCGTACATGATCTGCAGGTTCTCCGGGTCACCGGCGACCGCGCGCAGCAGCCACTCGCGCCAGGCGCGGGCCTCCTCGCGGTAGCCGGTGCGCAGCAGCGAGGAGAGGGTGATCGCCGCGTCGCGCAGCCAGGTGTAGCGGTAGTCCCAGTTGCGGACGCCGCCGATGTCCTCCGGCAGGGAAGTGGTGGGCGCGGCGACGATGCCGCCGGTGGGGGCGTACGTCAGGGCCTTCAGCGTGATCAGGGAGCGGACCACGGCCTCCCGGTAGGGACCGTGGTACGTACAGTGCTCGACCCAGTCGCGCCAGAAGTCCTCCGTCGCCTCCAGCGACTGCTCCGGCTCCGGCAGCGGCGGCGGCTCCTTGTGCGAGGGCTCCCACGAGATGGTGAACGCGATCCGGTCACCCGGAGCGACCGTGAAGTCCGCGTACGTGGTGAGCGCCTTGCCGTAGGTCTCGGCCTCCGTGTCGAACCACACGGAGTCGGGGCCCGCGACGGCCACCGTGCGGCCCTCGTGCTTGTGCACCCAGGGGACGACGCGGCCGTAGCTGAACCGCATCCGCAGCTCCGAGCGCATCGGCACCCGGCCGGAGACGCCCTCCACGATCCGGATCAGCTGCGGCGCGCCGTCGCGCGGCGGCATGAAATCGGTCACCCGGACGGTGCCGCGCGGGGTGTCCCACTCGGACTCCAGGATCAGCGAGTCGCCGCGATAGGTCCGCCGGGACGCGGTGGGCGGCTCGGCGCCGGGGGCGTAGGCGGGGCCCATCCGCCAGAAGCCGTGCTCCCCGGTGCCCAGCAGACCGGCGAAGATGGCATGCGAGTCGAAGCGGGGCAGACACAGCCAGTCGACTGTGCCGTCCCGGCAGACCAGGGCAGCGGTCTGCATGTCTCCGATGAGTGCGTAGTCTTCGATGCGCCCGGCCACGTGCAACTCCAGTCGAACGGCCACGTCACCCCGCATGGGGGCGGTCGCTGGTGCGGTCAAGGGGGTGTGTCTTGCGTCGTTGAGTCATGAAGCAAAGCAGCCGTCCGGCCGGGAAGCCAAACGCTGCGCCGCACACGACGATTGTCGCCAACGCGGTGCCGCGAGCGACAATTGTCGCTCAACGAACTGACGAGCTCTCGTTGTTCCGGTGCTGACGGGCGAGGGGTGGTGCCATGTCGCCGGGCGGGCTCGGCAGCGAACGTCCGAGCAGGATACGACGCACGTAGATGATCTGTGTGCCGCTCCGGACAACCCGGGTCCGCCGAAAGGGTGACCACCGGGTGAGGAAACGGTGAGCCGCGCGTCTGAGTGCCGGAGCGTGCGCGGAGGGTGGCCGGAAGCCGCCGCCCCGAGGCGCTGATACGCTGGTAGCCCGTGGACCGGTGGGAGAAAAACCCCGGAACCGCAGCGACGGCGCCGCCGACGGCAACCCGGTACGACCGGGCCGGACGACGAGCGCACAGCACCCCAGACCGCGACCACGGGAGCCCCCCTTTGGCCATGCCGCCCAAATCCTCGACGACCAAGCACATCTTCGTCACCGGGGGTGTCGCCTCCTCGCTCGGCAAGGGGCTGACCGCCTCCAGCCTCGGCATGCTGCTCAAGGCACGGGGTCTGCGCGTCGTGATGCAGAAGCTCGACCCGTACCTCAATGTCGACCCTGGCACGATGAACCCCTTCCAGCACGGTGAGGTGTTCGTCACCAACGACGGTGCCGAGACCGACCTGGACATCGGCCACTACGAGCGTTTCCTCGACCGCGACCTCGACGGCTCCGCCAACGTCACCACCGGCCAGGTCTACAACACGGTGATCGCCAAGGAGCGGCGCGGCGAGTACCTGGGCGACACGGTCCAGGTCATCCCGCACATCACCAACGAGATCAAGCACCGCATCCGCCGCATGGCGACGGACGAGGTGGACGTCGTGATCACCGAGGTCGGCGGCACGGTCGGCGACATCGAGTCGCTGCCGTTCCTGGAGACCGTCCGCCAGGTGCGGCACGAGGTCGGCCGCGACAACGTCTTCGTCGTCCACATCTCGCTCCTGCCGTACATCGGCCCCTCGGGTGAGCTGAAGACGAAGCCGACCCAGCACTCGGTCGCGGCGCTGCGCAACATCGGTATCCAGCCGGACGCGATCGTGCTGCGCTGCGACCGCGAGGTGCCGACCGCGATCAAGCGCAAGATCTCCCTGATGTGCGACGTCGACGAGGCCGCCGTGGTGGCCTGCCCCGACGCCCGCTCGATCTACGACATCCCCAAGGTCGTCCACACCGAGGGCCTGGACGCCTACGTGGTCCGCAAGCTGGACCTGCCGTTCCGCGACGTGGACTGGACGACCTGGGACGACCTGCTCGACCGCGTCCACAACCCCGACCACGAGATCACCATGGCCCTGGTCGGCAAGTACATCGACCTGCCCGACGCCTACCTGTCGGTCACCGAGGCGCTGCGCGCGGGCGGCTTCGCCAACAAGGCCCGCGTGAAGATCAAGTGGGTCACGTCCGACGACTGCAAGACCCCGGCCGGCGCCAAGGCGCAGCTCGGTGACGTCGACGCCATCTGCATCCCGGGCGGCTTCGGCGACCGCGGAGTGCTGGGCAAGGTCGGCGCGATCAAGTACGCCCGCGAGAACAGGATCCCGCTCCTCGGCCTCTGCCTGGGCCTGCAGTGCATCGTGGTCGAGGCCGCGCGCAACCTGGCCGGCATCACGGACGCCAACTCCACCGAGTTCGACCCGGCCACCGGTCACCCGGTCATCTCCACGATGGCCGAGCAGCTGGACATCGTGGCCGGTGAGGGCGACATGGGCGGCACGATGCGACTCGGCATGTACCCGGCCAAGCTGGCCGAGGGCTCCATCGTGCGCGAGGTGTACGACGGCAAGGAGTACGTCGAGGAGCGGCACCGCCACCGCTACGAGGTGAACAACACCTACCGCGCGGAGCTGGAGAAGAAGACGGGCATCGTCTTCTCGGGCACCTCCCCGGACGGCAAGCTCGTCGAGTACGTCGAGTACCCGCGCGACGTCCACCCCTACCTGGTCGCCACGCAGGCCCACCCGGAGCTGCGCTCCCGCCCGACCCGCCCGCACCCGCTCTTCGCCGGGCTGGTCAAGGCCGCGGTCGAGCGGAAGACGGCGAAGTCGAAGTAACACACCGGTTGTACGGTGGCCGGGGCGCGCGCATTCGACGGCGCGGGCCCCGGCTTTTCGCGTACGTCTGGAAGGGCAGGTCAGGTATGACGGGCAGCACGATCAAGGACATCCCCGAGGAGTGGGAGGTCCGGGGCACCGAGACGCCCTTCCGCGGCAAGAAGACCTCCGTCCGCACGGACGACGTGGTCATGCCCGACGGCTCCGTGGTGACCCGCGACTACCAGGTCCACCCCGGTTCGGTGGCCGTCCTCGCCCTGGACGACGAGGGGCGGGTGCTGGTCATCCGGCAGTACCGGCACCCCGTGCGCGAGAAGCTGTGGGAGATCCCGGCCGGTCTGCTCGACGTCCCGGGTGAGAACCCGCTGCACGCCGCGCAGCGCGAGCTGTACGAGGAGGCTCACGTCAAGGCCGAGGACTGGCGGGTGCTGACCGACGTCTACACCACCCCCGGCGGCTGCGACGAGGCCGTACGGATCTTCCTCGCCCGCAACCTGTCCGAGGCCGACGGCGAGCGCTTCGAGGTCGAGGACGAAGAAGCCGACATGGAGCTGACGCGGGTGCCCGTCGCGGAGCTGGTGCGGGGCGTGCTCGCGGGTGAGCTGCACAACAACTGCCTGGTCGTGGGCGTGCTGTCGCTGGTCGCGGCGGAGCAGGGCGACGGACTCGACACCCTCCGCCCGGCGCAGGCGCCGTGGCCGGCGCGTCCGTTCGAGGCCTGAGGAACACCCCGTCCGGCCTTGGTATGACCATCGGTTGATCCGATCGGGGGATGTGCCCGCCGCGCTCCGCCGGGAACGTAGCAGAGCGTGAACTAGGCTCTGGAAACGCCCGAACCGGGGTTCCGGCGGGCGCCGGCGTGCGGTGGGATCGGGAGTGTGGCCCGTGACGGATCAGGCGGTGGACACGGACGGCGTACGGCTGTCGGAGGACCCTGCTGAGGAGAATCGGTTCCTGGGCCGCATCCGGGAGTTGAAGGAGCTGCGCGCCGACATCGAGCGCGCGGGACTGGACACCCTCTCCGGCCGCAAGGCCCCCCGCGCGCGCGTGCTGCTCATCGCGGGCCGGCCCGGCTCCGGCCGCACCGCGCTCGCCGAGGAACTGGTCGCCCAGGTCGCCGACGCCTACCCCGACGGCGTGCTGCGCGCCCGGCTGAGCGAACCGGACGGCACCCGCGTGCCCGTCGGGCGGCTCGCCCGGGAACTCCTCACCGAGCTGGACCGTCCCGCCCCGCCCGGCGCCGGCGAGGACGACCTCACCGAGGCCCTCCGCACCGCCCTCGCCGACCGCAGGGTGCTGCTCCTGCTCGACGACGCGGCCGACGCCGAGCAGGTCGACGCCCTGTTGCCGGACACCCCCGACTGCCTGGCCGTCGCCGTCTCCGAGGGCCCGCTGACCGGCATCGCGGACGTCCGTCCGTGCACGCTGGGGGGCCTCGACACCAAGTCGGCCGTGGAACTGCTCTCCCGGCACACCGGCTCGGTCCGCATCACCGTCGACCCCCGCGCCGCCGAGCAGCTGGCCGAGGTCTGCCAGGCCCAGCCCGCCGCGCTGACCCTGGCCGGCGGCTGGCTCGCCGCCCGTCCCCAGGCGGCCGTCGCCGACCTCGCCAAGCACATGCACACGGAGGGTGACGAAGGCACCCCGCTCAGCCGCGTCTTCCGCCTCGCCTACGCGTCGCTGCCCGGCCCCGCCGCCCGGATACTGCGGTTGCTCTCCCTCGCTCCGGCCGGTCTGGTCGACCCGCACACCGCCTCCGCGCTCGCCGGCTGCTCGGTGAACGGCGCCCGCACCACCCTGGACGACTTCGTCGCCCTCGGCGTGCTGCGCGCGGTCGACTCCCCGCTGCCCGAGTACGAGGTCCCCGGGTGCCTGCACGGCCGGCTGAGGGCCCTCACCGAGACCCACGACCGCCCCGCCGAGATCCAGCTCGCCCGCGCCCGCATGCTGGAGCGGACGGTACGGCTGCTCCAGTCCTGCCGGGCGGTCACCGAGACCGACAGCCCGCAGGCCCGTGAGAAGCTCCTCGCCACACCACGAGACCTCCGTTTCCCCACCCCGAGGGCCGCCGCCGACTGGCTGCGCGTCCGCCGGCCCGCCCTGCTCGCCGCGGCCCGGCTCGCGGTCGCCGACGGGGAACTGGACACCCTCGCCCGGAGACTGCTGTCCCAGCTGGTGCGGGCCATGGTCGCCCACTTCGGCACCCGGGCGGCGGCAGCCGACCTGTACGGCGTCCACCGCCTCGTCCTCGACGTGGCCGAGCGCCGCGAGCTGCCCCGGGAGAAGGCCGCGGCCCTGCTGAACCTGGCCGACCTGGACGCCCGCACCGGCCGCACCGCCGAGGCCCTGGTGCGCTACCGCGCCGCGCTGGACGCCGGACGCGAGGCGAACGACCCGTACGCGACCGGCCGCGCGATGGAATCCGTAGGCGGCGCCCACCTGGAGCTCGGCGACTACGACCGGGCCGCCGACTGGTTCGGCCGGGCCCTCGCCCAGCGGCTCGCCCGGCACGAGCGCGCCGACGCCGCCCGGATCTACGGCCGCACCGCCACCGCCCACACCTACGCGGGCCGGTACGGCGAGGCGCTGCGGTGCTGGCGCGCCGCGGTCGCCGGGTACCGCAAGGTGGGCGATGTGGCCGCGCACGCGCGCGCGTTGAGCGAACTGGCCCGGGTCCAGGAGTACGCCGGACGTCCCGAGGAGTCGTTGCGTACCTGCCAGGAGGCCGTCGACTGGGCGCGCAGGGCCGAGGACGTCCGGCTCCAGGCCGCGCTGCACCTGCGGCTGGCCGACACGCTCGACCGTCTCGGCGATCCCACGGCGGCCGGCATGCAGCGGAGCGTGGCCGAGCGCATGCTGAGGGAAGACACCGCCGAAGCCTGCGAAATCCGCAGCTCAGGGTCTGAAGATTGATGCTTTGAAAGGCTGGACACACGGAACACCTTCATTAGACTGGCTCTGCCGCACGTTCTTGCGGTCTCTCCCGTTGTGCGTACGTGTGCGCGGGTATGTGTAGCAATAGCCCAACCCTCTGAGCCAAGGACCGTGATCGACGTGAAGGTCGGTATCCCCCGCGAGGTCAAGAACAACGAGTTCCGGGTGGCCATCACCCCCGCCGGCGTGCACGAGCTGGTGCGCCACGGTCACCAGGTCGTCGTCGAGCGCGAGGCCGGCGTCGGATCCTCGATCCCGGACGCCGAGTACGTCGCGGCCGGCGCGCGGATACTCGACACCGCCGACGAGGTCTGGGCCGCCGCCGACCTGGTGCTGAAGGTCAAGGAGCCCGTCGCGGAGGAGTACCACCGCCTCCGCAAGGACCAGACGCTCTTCACCTACCTGCACCTGGCCGCCTCCAAGGAGTGCACGGACGCGCTCGTCGAGGCCGGCACCACCGCCATCGCCTACGAGACGGTCGAGCTGCCGAACCGGGCGCTGCCGCTGCTGGCCCCCATGTCCGAGGTCGCGGGCCGGCTGGCCCCCCAGGTCGGCGCGTACCACCTGATGGCCGCGAACGGCGGCCGCGGTGTGCTGCCGGGCGGCGTCCCCGGCGTGCTGGCCGGCCGGGCCGTCGTCATCGGCGGCGGCGTCTCCGGCTGGAACGCGGCGCAGATCGCCATCGGCATGGGCTTCCACGTGACCCTGCTCGACAAGGACATCACCAAGCTCAAGGAAGCCGACAAGATCTTCGGTACGAAGATCCAGACCGTCGTCTCCAACGCCTTCGAGCTGGAGAAGGCCTGCCTGGAGGCCGACCTCGTGATCGGCGCCGTCCTGATCCCGGGCGCCAAGGCCCCGAAGCTGGTCAGCAACGAGCTGGTCTCCCGGATGAAGCCCGGAAGTGTCCTTGTCGACATCGCGATCGACCAGGGCGGCTGCTTCGAGGACTCCCACCCGACCACGCACGCCGAGCCGACCTTCCCGGTCCACAACTCGGTCTTCTACTGCGTCGCCAACATGCCCGGCGCGGTGCCGAACACCTCCACCTACGCGCTGACCAACGCCACGCTGCCGTACATCGTGGAGCTGGCGAACCGCGGCTGGGCCGAGGCGCTGCGCCGTGACCCCGCGTTGGCCAAGGGCCTCAACACGCATGACGGCAAGGTCGTTTACAAGGAGGTCGCCGAGGCGCACGGCCTGGAGCACGTGGACCCGGCCGCCCTGCTCGCCTGACGCCCGCACGAGCCGTCGGCCGCCGTCGGCCGCCGTCGGCGGCTGTCGTCGGCCGGTAAATCGGCTAAGTCATCAACCGGGAAAGGCGATACGTCAACAGTCGCCGTCAACCCCGCACACCCGGCCGGACCTTGCCCGACAAGGTCCGGCCGGGTGTGTGTATGGTCACTTTGCGATTCTCGGTCAACTCGCCTCGAACGTAACGCTTCAACCGATTCGCGCACCGGTGAAACCTGCTGTGCGACGGCCGTACGCCCTTGACAGAGGGTTGTTTCATTGCCGACACATCCGGCCGGGTCCGGCGGATTGTGTTGCTGCGGACGGCCGACACGCCATAGAGTCGCCGAACGTCGGCATGGTGCCACGCTGACCTGTCTAGAAGTTTCCTGGTCACCAAGGAGGTAAGACGACTTGTGAATGAGTCGACATTTACTCCCGGGGGTGGTCAACCAGGAATGCCTGCACGGGCCCACAGCCCCAGGCGTCTCGAGGCTGTCGGCTCCGTCGCTGTACACACCTTCGCAGCCCACCAGAGTCCGCAGGCAACTCAGACAGCACACATGAGTATGGATGGCCAACACGTGAACGCCATGGCCGGCAACGGAAGTGGCGCGTCCCGCAACCACTTCGCCGACTACGACGAACTGCCCGAGGGGCACTTCTACGACCCGGACGCGGAGTACGAGCCCGATCCCGAGTACGCCGCCACGCTCGCGCCCGACGCGGCCCGCCAGCGCCGTGAGCGCATCGGACCGACCGGACGCCCGCTGCCCTACTTCCCGATCCCGGGGCCGCTGACCGAGCACGGCCCCGCGAAGATCATCGCGATGTGCAACCAGAAGGGCGGCGTGGGCAAGACCACGTCGACCATCAACCTGGGCGCCGCGCTCGCCGAGTACGGGCGCCGGGTGCTGCTCGTCGACTTCGACCCGCAGGGCGCGCTGTCGGTCGGTCTCGGCGTCAACCCGATGGAGCTCGACCTCACCGTCTACAACCTGCTCATGGAGCGGGGCATGGCGGCCGACGAGGTGCTGCTGAAGACCGCGGTCCCCAACATGGACCTGCTGCCCAGCAACATCGACCTGTCGGCGGCCGAGGTGCAGCTGGTGAGCGAGGTCGCGCGCGAGTCCACGCTGCAGCGGGCGCTGAAGCCGCTGATGGACGACTACGACTACATCGTCATCGACTGCCAGCCCTCGCTCGGCCTGCTCACGGTCAACGCGCTGACCGCCGCGGACAAGGTGATCGTGCCGCTGGAGTGCGAGTTCTTCGCACTGCGCGGTGTGGCGCTGCTGACCGAGACGATCGAGAAGGTCCAGGAGCGCCTCAACCCCGACCTGGAGCTCGACGGCATCCTCGCCACGATGTACGACTCGCGCACGGTGCACAGCCGTGAGGTGCTCGCGCGTGTGGTCGAGGCGTTCGACGACCACGTCTACCACACGGTCATCGGGCGCACGGTCCGCTTCCCGGAGACCACGGTCGCCGGTGAGCCGATCACCACGTACGCCTCCAACTCCGTCGGTGCCGCCGCCTACCGCCAGCTCGCCAGGGAGGTGCTCGCCCGGTGTCACGCCGAGTGAGTCTGCCGGGGGCCGACGAACTCTTCCGCACGACAGGGGGAACGGCGCTCCAGGCGTCCTCCCCGCGGCGACCGGCCGGTGGCGACGCCCGGGTGCCGGCGCCGGCGGGGGAGAGCGACCAGGCCGCCGCCGAGGACGCGCCGCAGTCGGTGCCCGCGCAGGGCGGTGACGGCGAGGGCGCGGAGCACGCCGCGGCGGACGCGGAACCCGGCTCCGGGGGCGAGCCGCGCAGCCGCGGCGCGGAACGCTCCGCGCGGGGCTCGGGCCCGGGCGCGCAGGAAGGTTCTGCCACCGCCCAGCCGCGCAAGCGCGGGCGGTCACCCTCGCGCCGTCCCAGCGGTCGCGAGCGCCACGACGAGAAGATCACCGTGTACGTCTCCGCCGAGGAGCTCATGGACCTGGAGCACGCCCGGCTGGTGCTCCGCGGCGAGCACGGGCTGGCCGTCGACCGCGGCCGCATCGTCCGCGAGGCGGTCGCCGTGGTCCTCGCCGACCTGGAGACCCGGGGGGACGCCAGCATCCTCGTACGACGGCTGCGCGGGCGGTAGCGGTAGCCTGCGGGGGCCATGACCTCGAACGACGCCCCCCGCCCCGGTGCCCGCGCCGGCCGTCGGCGTGCGCTGGGGAGAGGACCGGGAGAGCCGCGGGTGGCTCCGCCGGCCCCGCCGGTCACCGAGACGCCCGAGGCGCCCGTGGAGGCGCCGTCCGGCACCGAGCCCCGCGAGGCCGCGGTCGCACGGCCGGCATCCGAGGCGCCACCGGCGAGCACGGCTCCGCAGGCCTCCTCGCCGAGTGACGCGACCTCTGCGCAGGCCTCTCCCCAGGTCCTTTCCCAGGCCTCTCCGCAGGCTTCCCTCGCGGTGACCGAGCCGGAGGCGGAGCGCCCCCGCCGGGAGGCCGGGTCACGGGGCGAGTCGGAGGCCCCGGCGCCCCCTCGGCCGGAGTCCGCGCCGCAGCCGCCCGCCGCCGCTCCGGACACGGCGGCGCGGGCTTCCACCGCGGGGCCGGGGTCCGGGGAGCGGACGTCCGCCGTGGCTTCGGAGTCCGCGCCGCAGGCGTCCGCCGTCGCCCCGGAGGGCTCCGGGACGGCCCACGGCCCCGCAGGCCGCGAGAGCGCGCCGCAGGGCGCTCCGGGGCCCGACGGGGCGGCGGCCGCCCCCGTGGCGTCGCAGGCCCCGACTCGGGACGGGTCAGAGGACCCGGCGGAGGGCGCGCCCGGCGACGGTGGCGACGGGGTCTTCAAGGTGCGGCTCGCCAACTTCGAGGGGCCGTTCGATCTGCTCCTCCAGTTGATCTCCAAGCACAAGTTGGATGTCACCGAGGTCGCGCTCTCCAGGGTGACCGACGAGTTCATGGCGCACATCCGGGCGCGGGGGCCGGACTGGGACCTCGACGAGACGACCGAGTTCCTGGTGGTCGCGGCCACACTGCTCGACCTGAAGGCGGCCCGGCTGCTGCCCGCCGCCGAGGTGGAGGACGAGGCCGACCTGGCGCTGCTGGAGGCCCGCGACCTGCTCTTCGCGCGGCTGCTCCAGTACCGCGCGTACAAACAGATCGCGGAGATCTTCAACGACCGGCTGGAGGCCGAGGCCCGCCGCCACCCCCGTACCGTCGGCCTGGAACCCCACCACGCCGAGCTGCTGCCCGAGGTCGTCATCAGCATCGGGCCGGAGGGCTTCGCCAGGCTCGCCGTCAAGGCGATGCAGCCCAGGCCCAAGCCGCAGGTCTACGTCGAGCACATCCACGCACCCCTGGTCAGCGTGCAGGAGCAGGCCGGGATCGTCGTCGCCCGGCTGAGGGAGCTGGGCGAGGCCAGCTTCCGGACCCTGGTCGAGGACACCGAGGACACACTGACCGTCGTCGCCCGCTTCCTCGCCCTGCTGGAGCTGTACCGGGAGAAGGCCGTCGAGCTGGACCAGGAGACCGCGCTCGGTGACCTGCTGGTGCGCTGGGCGGGAGGGGACGGCGACGCCGGGCCGGTGGTGACGGACGAGTTCGACCGGCCGCCCGAGAAGACCGAGGAGGAGCGGAAGGCGTGAGTGACGAGACCACGGAGGTCGTGGGCGGGCCGGGCACCGTCGCCGGCCTGGAACTCAAACCCGCCCTCGAAGCCGTCCTCATGGTCGTGGACGAGCCGGCGACCGAGGAGCACCTCGCCCGGATACTCCAGCGGCCGCGGCGGCAGATCGCGGACGCGCTGCGCGAGCTCGCCGACGAGTACACCGTCCAGCGCCGCGGCTTCGAGCTGCGCCTGATCGCGGGCGGCTGGCGCTTCTACAGCCGCCCCGAGTACGCGGCGGCCGTCGAGGGCTTCGTCCTGGACGGCCAGCACGCCCGCCTCACCCAGGCCGCGCTGGAGACACTCGCCGTGGTCGCCTACCGCCAGCCGGTCAGCCGCAGCCGCGTCTCCGCGGTACGCGGCGTGAACTGCGACGGCGTGATGCGCACCCTCCTGCAACGGGGTCTGGTCGAGGAGGCGGGCACGGAACCCGAAACAGGTGCGATCCTGTACGTGACGACGAACTACTTCCTGGAGCGGATGGGCCTGCGCGGCCTGGACGAGCTCCCGGAGCTCGCGCCCTTCCTCCCCGAGGCGGCGGCGATCGAGGCCGAGACACTGGAAGGGGTCCCGTCGTTCGATCCGGACGCCCCGGATTCCGAGGACGCAGACGACAAGACGGAACTTTGATGCGAAGCAGCAGCGGCAGGAACAGCAGCGGAAACAACGGCGGGAGCCGTGGTGGCAACAGCGGCGGCCGCGGCGGGAGCAGCGGTGGCCGCGGTAACCCCCGCGGCGGGAGCAGTGGTGGGCGCGGTAACCCCCGCGGCGCCGGTGGCAACCGCGACGACAGGCAGGGCGGCCGTCCCAAGAACCCGCGCCCGGAGGAGCGGCGCTACGACGTGGGCCCCGGCGCCACCCATGAGGGCCCGAAGTCGGGCCGCGGCCCCGCGGCCCGCGGCGGCGCCAAGGGCGGGCCGAAGAAGCCCCTGCAGCGGGGCCGCTCGGTCCCGGCCACGTCGCGTGAGTACGAGGCGCGGGCCGAGGAGCGCAACCGGGAGCGGTACGCCGGCAAGAAGGACGTCAAGCTGCCCAAGACCTTCCCGGGCGCCGAGCAGGAGGGCGAGCGGCTGCAGAAGGTCCTCGCGCGCGCGGGCTACGGCTCCCGGCGTGCCTGCGAGGAGCTGATCGAGCAGGCGCGCGTCGAGATCAACGGCGAGATCGTGCTGGAGCAGGGCAGGCGGGTCGACCCGGAGAAGGACGAGGTCAAGGTCGACGGCCTGACCGTCGCCACGCAGTCGTACCAGTTCTTCTCGCTCAACAAGCCCGCCGGCGTCGTCTCCACCATGGAGGACCCGGACGGCCGGCAGTGCCTCGGTGACTACGTCACCAACCGCGAGACCCGGCTCTTCCACGTCGGCCGGCTCGACACCGAGACCGAGGGTGTCATCCTGCTGACCAACCACGGTGAGCTGGCGCACCGCCTGACCCACCCCCGGTACGGCGTGAAGAAGACCTACCTCGCGCACATCGTGGGCCCCATCCCGCGCGACCTCGGCAAGCGCCTCAAGGACGGCATCCAGCTGGAGGACGGGTACGCGCGCGCCGACCACTTCCGGGTCGTCGAGCAGACCGGCAAGAACTACCTGGTCGAGGTCACCCTCCACGAGGGCCGCAAGCACATCGTCCGCCGGATGCTGGCCGAGGCGGGCTTCCCCGTCGACAAGCTGGTGCGCACCGCCTTCGGCCCGATCACCCTGGGCGACCAGAAGTCGGGCTGGCTGCGCCGGCTGTCCAACACGGAGGTCGGGATGCTGATGCAGGAGGTCGAACTCTAAGCACCGCGAAGGTTGTGACGGGCCACCCACCCCCTTTATAGTCTGAGTGACTATTAAGGGGGTGGCCGCCTGTGCACGGCTACGACAAGTACGCCTTCGAGCCCTTCGCCGTCACCGTCGATCTCGCCGTCCTCACGATCCGCGCGGGCGCGCTGCACGTGCTGCTCGTCGAGCGGGGGCAGGAGCCGTACGCCGGCCGCTGGGCGCTGCCCGGCGGCTTTCTGCTGCCGGACGAGTCGGCGGAGACGGCGGCCCGGCGCGAGCTGGCCGAGGAGACCGGCCTGTCCGACGTGAGCGGACTGCACCTGGAGCAGCTGCGCACCTACAGCGAGCCCGGCCGCGACCCCCGGATGCGGGTCGTGTCGGTCGCGTTCGCCGCCCTGCTGCCCGGCCCTCCCGAACCGCACGCGGGCACCGACGCGGCCGAGGCCCGCTGGGTGCCGTACGACGCGGCCCTGAACCTCGCCTTCGATCACGACCGGATCCTGGCCGACGCCCGGGAACGCGTCGGCGCCAAGCTGGAGTACACCTGCCTGGCCACCGCCTTCTGCCCGGCCGAGTTCACGCTCGGCGAGCTGCAGCAGGTCTACGAGACCGTGTGGGGGACGGCTCTGGACCGGCCGAACTTCCGCCGCAAGGTGCTCGCCACACCGGGTTTCGTCGAGGCGGTCCCCGGCGCCGCCCGCCTCACCGGCGGCCGCGGCAAACCGGCCGCGCTCTACCGCTCCGGCCCTGCCACCACCCTGCACCCGCCCCTGCTCCGCACCCCTCGGGAAGGACGCCCCGCATGACCACGACGCCCCGCACGACCACGACCACCGTCACCAAGCGCGCCGCCACCGGGGCGCTCACCGGACTCGCCCTCGGCGACGCGCTGGGCTTCCCCACCGAGTTCAACGACGTCCCGTCGATCCTCGCCAAGTGCGGCCCCTGGCGGGAGATGGAACTGCCCCGGCCCGCGATCGTCACCGACGACACCCAGATGACGCTGGCGCTCGGGAAGGGGCTGCGGACGGCCATGGGCCTCGCGGTCCTGACGCCCGAGGGCATGGCCGAGCCCGTGCGGCAGGAGTTCATCGCCTGGAACCGGTCGCCGGAGAACAACCGGGCCCCGGGCAACACCTGCCTCACGGCCTGCGGCCTCCTGGAGCGTCCGGACCGCCCCTGGCAGGACGCCTCCCAGCTCCACTCCAAGGGCTGCGGCGCCAACATGCGCGTCGCGCCCATCGGCCTCGTCCCCGGCCTCAGCGACGAACAGCGCGCGGGCGCCGCCCAGTTGCAGTCCGCGCTCACCCACGGCCACCCCACCGCGCTCGCCGCCTCCGACCTCACCGCCCACGCCGTACGGCTGCTCGCCGAGGGAGCCGAGCCGACCGGACTGGTCGGGCTGCTGCGGTCGTACGCCTACGACAACCGCACCCGCTACCACGAGCGCTGGCTCGGCGACCTGTGGACCCGCGCCCAGGACCCGACCCCCGAGCACTTCATCGCCCGCGGCTGGGACGAGTGCCTGGCGATACTCGACCGCCTCCAGCACGCCGTGCGCACCGTCTCGCCGGAGACCGACCCCTGCCTCGCGGTGGGCGAGGGCTGGATCGCCGAAGAGGCCATGGCGGCCGGGCTGCTCTGCTTCCTGCTCTTCGTCGACGAGCCGCTGACCGCCCTGCGCCGTGGCGCCTGCACCTCCGGCGACTCCGACTCCATCGCCTGCCTCGCGGGCGCCTTCGCCGGCGCGTACCTGGGCGCCGACGCCTGGCCCGCCGCATGGGCCGACCGCATCGAGTACCGGACCGACCTGCTGGCCCTCGGAGCGCTCTGGGACGCTTGAGCACATGACCGACCAGGTGGGGCGCGAGCACGGGGATGCCGGCGTCGGCCACACGCGCGTGCGCGCCGACGTGGAGCGGCTGCACGGCGTACTCGACGAGGCGCGGGCGGCGTCAGTCCTGCCCGACGCCCCCACCGCGTACGACGCCCCGCACGACTTCGTCGTACGGTTCCGTCTGGCCGGCCCGGAGGGCTGAGGCGCGGCGGACGCGGACGAGGAAGTCCTCGACGCGGCGCCGGTCCGGCTCGGCGGGCAGCGGGCTGCGGCGGGCCGCCTCCTCGCCCTCCTCCACCAGGAGGCCCATCCGGGACTCGACCTCGGGCCAGGGCACCTCGCCGCGCTTCACGGCGAGCAGCGACTCCCGCCGGTCGCCGACGTCGATCGTCAGGACGCCCGTGCGGAGCAGGTCGCGGGCGCTCGTCAGCAGCCGCAGCAGGTGCATCGCGTGCTTCCAGCGCGGGGCGCCGTGCGCGCGCACATCGGCGTCCAGCTTGCGGCGCTGGCCGTGCGCGTACCGGCTGAACGTCTCGTGGACCCGGCGCGAGAGGAACGCCTCGCGCAGGGCGAGCAGTTCGCGGCCCGTGTCGTCCACGGACTCGACGAGCGGGGAGTGCAGGCACTCCAGGACGTTCGGGTTCGCGCGCAGCGCCAGCTCGCAGAAGCGCTCCAACTCCCAGCTGAACTGCTCCTCGGCGGGCCCCTCCACATGCGTCGGCGGCTTCTCGAAGCGCCAGAACAGGGGCGTCGGCGCGAGGAACACACCCCGGCGGTCCGTGTCGCTGCCCTCCGTCGCCAGACCGAAGGCGCGCGAACCCATGACACAGGCGTAGATCGTGTGGTCGCGCACCAGGGTCCCGGGCTCCATGCCCGGAGCGTACGCGGGCGGCTCACGCTAGGCGGACCGAATTCCCGTCCACCGCGATCCGCTTCTCGGGCAGCGGCCTGGTCGCCGGACCCCGCTCCACCGCGCCGTCGGCGACGCTGAACCCGCTGCCGTGGCAGGCGCAGTCGATGGTGCCGTCCCGCACGTCCGACACCAGGCAGTTCTGGTGGGTGCAGACCGCCGAGAACGCCTTGAACTCGCCCCGCGTCGGCTGGGTCACCACGATCTTCTCGTCCGCGAAGACCTTGCCACCGCCGACCGGGATGTCGCTCGTCGGCGCCAGCTCCTGTCCCGGCGAGGCGGCCGAGGAACCGCCGTCTCCGCCTCCGCAGCCGGTGATGAGCGCCGCCGCCCCCGTGCAGAGGAGGACCGTACGGCGGGTCGGGATGTCGGTCATGTCGCAGCTCCGGGGGGAGGGGGGCGGGCCGGGGGCCAGCGTCTCAGGAGACGGGCGCCCCGGACCGGTACGCGGCGGGCTGACTACGCTGGACGGACCAAGAACCGATACGCACGTCAGCAAGGAGCATCGCCGTGGCGGTACGAGCGGTCCGGGGCGCCGTCCAACTGGAGCGGGACGAGGCCGGGCACATGGACGAGCAGGTCGCGGCACTGCTGACCGCCGTCCTGGAGCGCAACGGCCTGACCGGCGACAACCTGATCAGCATCTGGTTCACGGCCACGCCCGACCTGCACAGCGACTTCCCGGCGGCCGCCGCCCGCAAGCTCGGCATCACCGACGTCCCGCTGATCTGCGCCCAGGAACTGGACATCGAGGGCGCCATGCCCCGCGTCGTCCGGATCCTCGCCCACATCGAGTCCGACCGGCCCCGCGCCGAGATCTCCCACGTCTACCTCGGCGCCGCCGCGGCCCTGCGCAAGGACATCGCCCAGTGAGAACCGCACTCGTCATCGGCACCGGCCTCATCGGCACCTCCGCCGCCCTGGCCCTGACCCAGCGCGGGGTCACCGTCCACCTCGTCGACCACCACCCCGAGCAGGCCCGTACGGCCGCCGCGCTCGGCGCCGGCACCGACCAGGCCCCGGACGGGCCGGTCGACCTCGCGATCGTCGCCGCCCCGCCGGCCCTGGTGGCCGACGTGCTCGCCGACGCGATGGCGCGCGGCGCCGCCCGCGGCTACATCGACGTGGCCAGCGTCAAGGGCGGCCCCCGGCGCGACCTGGAGGCACGGGGGCTCGACCTCTCCGCCTACATCGGCACGCACCCCATGTCCGGCCGCGAGAAGTCCGGCCCGCTCGCCGCCACCGGCGACCTCTTCGAGGGCCGCCCCTGGGTGCTGACCCCGACCCGGGACACCGACACCGAGGTGCTGAACCTCGCCCTGGAGCTGGTCTCGCACTGCCGTGCGGTGCCGGTGGTGATGGACGCGGACGCCCACGACCGCGCCGTGGCCCTCGTCTCCCACATGCCCCACCTGGTCTCCAGCATGGTCGCCGCCCGCCTCGAACACGCCGAGGAGACCGCCGTACGGCTGTGCGGACAGGGCATCCGCGACGTGACCCGGATCGCAGCCTCCGACCCCCGGATGTGGATCGACATCCTCTCCGCCAACCCCGGGCCGGTCGCCGACCTGCTCACCGACGTCGCCGGCGACCTGGAGGAGACGGTACGGGCCCTGCGCGCCCTGCAGTCCTCCGACGAGGACAAGCGCCGCGAGGGCGGCACGGGCATCGCGGAGGTCCTGCGGCGCGGCAACGCCGGACAGGTGCGGGTCCCGGGCAAGCACGGCAGCGCACCGCGGGTCTACGAGACCGTGGCCGTCCTCATCGACGACCAGCCCGGCCAGCTGGCCCGGATCTTCGCGGACGCGGGACGGGCCGGGGTCAACATCGAGGACGTACGGATCGAGCACGCGACCGGGCAGCAGGCCGGTCTGGTGCAGCTGATGGTCGAGCCGAAGGCCGCGTCCGTGCTGACGGCGGCCCTCAAGGAGCGGGGCTGGGCGATCCGGCAGTGATCTTTCGGATCCCGGCGGTGGTCCCGGGGTGCCGGGCGACTGTCGGAGGGGTCCCGGAGAGCCAGTAACCTTGTGCGGGACGCCTTCGCGTCCCGCACACCACCCACCGCACCGCACCAGGAAGGTGTCCCCTCGTGGAAAACGGCGCCGCCCCGACCGTCCCGGCCGTGATTGTCGCCATCGACGGCCCCTCCGGCACGGGCAAGTCGAGCACGTCGAAGGCCGTCGCCGAGCAGCTCGGCCTCAGCTACCTGGACACCGGCGCCCAGTACCGGGCGATCACGTGGTGGATGGTCACCAACGGCATCGACACCGACGACCCGCACGCGATCGCCGCCGCGGCCGGCAAGCCCGAGATCGTCTCCGGCACCGACCCGGCGGGCCCCACCATCACGGTCGACGGCGTGGACGTGGCCGGCCCGATCCGCACCCAGGAGGTCACCTCCAAGGTCAGCGCGGTCAGCGCCGTCCCCGAGGTGCGGACCCGGATCACCGAGCTGCAGCGCACCATCGCCGCCGCCGCCCCGCTCGGCATCGTCGTCGAGGGCCGCGACATCGGGACGACGGTGCTGCCGGACGCCGACCTGAAGATCTTCCTCACCGCCTCGGCGGAGGCCCGCGCCGCCCGCCGCAGCAGCGAGCTCAAGGGCGCCGACGTCAACGTCACCCGCGAGGCCCTGATCAAGCGGGACGCGGCGGACTCCAGCCGCAAGACCTCGCCGCTGGCCAAGGCCGACGACGCCGTCGAGGTGGACACCACCGACCTCACCCTCCCGCAGGTCATCGAGTGCGTCGTCACCCTCGTCGAGGAGAAGCGGGCGGGGAAGTGACCGAGGTCCCATCGGCGCGGAGCGCCGAGGTCGGGCGGCGCATCGGCGTCGGCCTGATGTACGGGCTGTTCCGGCCGCGTGTGCTGGGCGCCTGGCGGGTGCCCGCGACCGGCCCGGTGATCTTCGCCGTCAACCACTCGCACAACGTGGACGGCCCGATGGTCATGGGCGTGGCGCCCCGGCCGACGCACTTCCTGATCAAGAAGGAAGCGTTCATCGGTCCGCTGGACCCCTTCCTGCTCGGCATCGGCCAGCTGAAGGTGGACCGCTCGACCGCCGACCGCACCGCCATCACCCAGGCGCTGGGCGTCCTGGACAACGGCGGCGTGCTGGGCATCTTCCCGGAGGGCACCCGGGGCGAGGGCGACTTCGCCGCGCTGCGGGCCGGCCTCGCCTACTTCGCGGTCCGCAGCGGCGCACCGATCGTCCCGGTCGCGGTGCTGGGAAGTTCCGACCGGCCCGGACGGTTGATAAAGGCGCTGCCTCCGCTGCGCTCGCGCGTCGACGTCGTCTTCGGCGACCCCTTCGACGCGGGCGACGGCAGCGGGCGGCGGACCCGCAAGGCGCTGGACGAGGCGACCGAACGCATCCAGAAGCAGCTCACCGCACACCTGGAGAACGCCAGGCGGCTCACCGGCCGCCGGGCCACACTTTGAGTAGTGGATCACCCGGTACAGGGGGTGCACCACCGATCACCACGATGAACGAGGTACGGACTTCATGAACGACCACATCCACTCCGAGGGCTCGGGCGAGGAGCACGACCACGGGGCGCTCGGTGACGCCGAGTACGCGCAGTTCATGGAGCTCGCCGCCGAAGAGGGCTTCGACATCGAGGAGGTCGAGGGCGCGATCGAGGAGGCCGGGCACGGCCCGCTGCCCGTCCTCGCCGTCGTCGGCCGTCCCAACGTCGGCAAGTCGACCCTGGTGAACCGGATCATCGGCCGCCGCGAGGCCGTCGTCGAGGACAAGCCCGGCGTCACCCGCGACCGCGTCAGCTACGAGGCCGAATGGGCCGGCCGCCGCTTCAAGGTCGTCGACACCGGCGGCTGGGAGCAGGACGTCCTCGGCATCGACGCCTCCGTGGCCGCGCAGGCCGAGTACGCGATCGAGGCCGCCGACGCGGTCGTCTTCGTCGTGGACGCCAAGGTCGGCGCGACCGACACCGACGAGGCCGTCGTACGGCTGCTGCGCAAGGCCGGCAAGCCCGTCGTGCTGTGCGCCAACAAGGTGGACGGCCAGAGCGGCGAGGCCGACGCCTCCTACCTGTGGTCGCTGGGACTGGGAGAGCCGCACCCGGTCTCCGCGCTGCACGGCCGAGGCACCGGCGACATGCTGGACAAGGTCCTGGAGGCCCTGCCCGAGGCCCCGGCCCAGACCTTCGGTACCGCCGTCGGCGGCCCGCGCCGCATCGCCCTGATCGGCCGGCCCAACGTCGGCAAGTCCTCGCTGCTGAACAAGGTGGCGGGCGAGGAGCGCGTCGTCGTCAACGAGCTGGCCGGCACCACCCGCGACCCGGTCGACGAGCTGATCGAGCTGGGCGGCGTGACCTGGAAGTTCGTCGACACGGCGGGCATCCGCAAGCGCGTCCACCTCCAGCAGGGCGCCGACTACTACGCCTCGCTGCGCACCGCCGCCGCCGTCGAGAAGGCGGAGGTCGCCGTCATCCTCGTCGACGCCTCCGAGCCGATCTCGGTCCAGGACCAGCGGATCGTCACCATGGCCGTCGAGGCGGGCCGCGCGATCGTCGTCGCCTACAACAAGTGGGACACCCTCGACGAGGAGCGCCGCTACTACCTGGAGCGGGAGATCGAGACCGAGCTCGGCCAGGTGGCGTGGGCGCCCCGGGTCAACGTCTCGGCGCAGACCGGCCGGCACATGGAGAAGCTGGTCCCCGCGATCGAGACGGCCCTGGCCGGCTGGGAGACCCGCGTCCCGACGGGCCGGCTGAACGCCTTCCTCGGTGAGCTGGCCGCCGCCCACCCGCACCCGGTGCGGGGCGGCAAGCAGCCGCGCATCCTGTTCGGCACGCAGGCCGGCACCAAGCCCCCGCGGTTCGTGCTCTTCGCCTCCGGATTCATCGAGGCCGGCTACCGGCGCTTCATCGAGCGCCGGCTGCGCGAGGAGTTCGGCTTCGACGGTACGCCGATCCACCTCTCGGTGCGGGTGCGCGAGAAGCGCGGCGCGAAGAAGAAGTAGCGGCAGCCGCGACGGCGAAGAGAACGACGAGAGAGGGCGACCCCGGCAAGGGGTCGCCCTCTCTCGTCACTCGGGTGGCTGTCAGGCGCCTCTGCGCGGGCCCGGTGGCAGCGCGGCCGGGACATGGTGCGTGCCGACGCGCTGCCACATCGGCTGCTGGTGGCCGACGCGGGCGCTGTGGGCCCCCGCACTGTAGGCGCTGTACGCGCCTCTGCTGCGCGGGATGCTCCGGAAGGCCGTGAATCCCAGCTCCTCCTCACCGCTGCGATCGCCCGGCAGTGATCGGAAGGACCGGACGTACTCGGCGTAGAGCGCGTCGTAGATCGGCGTGGCCGAGGGGCCGCCCTGGCGGTGAAAGGCGTCGTATGCGTACACGTATGTCCAAACGACACCGCGCTGGAAGAGATGCGGCCCAGGCGGTGGCCGTCCGCCGGCCGCACGGACCGCGCTCAGGTTCCGGCCAGCGGCAGCGCCGCCGCGACCAGCTGCCCGTTCGCCGCCGCCCTGTCCAGCGCTTCCCGCAGCAGGTCCTCGCGCGGCTGCCGTCCGATCGACCCGACGGGCGCCGCGAACATCAGCACCTGCTGGTGCTTGTTGGCCGCCGTGCGCCAGCCCTCGGTGACCTGGAGGGGCTGGTGCGCCTGCCACCAGGCCACCGGCCGGCCGCCGTTCGTCCCCGGCTGGAGCACCGCGTGCAACTGGCCCATCGCGAGCAGTACCGACCAGCCGTGCAGCACCGCCGGCGCGGTGGACAGCTCGGTGACCGGCATGAAGCCCTGTTCGATGAGCAGCGGCAGGAAGTCGTCGCCGGCACCGACGGTGCCGGGCCGGGCGATGGGGGCGGTCGGCTCCACCACGAGGGCCGGGTGGAGTTCGTCGGCGATCAGGATCAGTCCGCTGGTGACACCGAGCACGGCCTGCTCGGGTGCGGCCTGCTCGGGCACGGCCTGTTCCGGCCCGGGGCGGGCGTTGTCGGAGCTGATGGACTTCACGGCCCCCTGGAGCTGCTCCTCGGTGACCTTGACCACCTGCGAGGGCAGGCACCCGGCGTGGGCGAAGGCGAGTACGGCGGTCTCGTCCCCGATGAAGAGAACGGTGCTGGTGCGCTCCTGCGCGCAGTCGCCCGGGGTGCGGCAGGACGTGCAGTCGTAGCTGCCCGGGGCGGATTCCCCGGCGAGCAGGCGGTCGGCTTCTTCGTCGCCGATCTCGGCGCGTACGTCGTCGCTGACGTCGAGCATGCGCGGCACGGGTGGCTCCCTCGGGATGCGGTACGTGGCCGGACCGGGTGGCTCCCGGGCCGTGGTCCGGGCGGTCCCCGGCTCATGCAGAAGACAACGGGGGATCTGTGGCGGGAGTCACGCCCCACGCCCGACGGAATCGAACCATCCGGCGCACACGGTCATCTGTCGGCCGGAACCGCTCACTCACCGTCAACTGGTTTGAACCGCAAGGCCGTTGATGCGGTGAGGTGGGTCACAGATCACCATGCCGGTTGGTCGACAAATCAGGAAATCAGCGAATGAAGTGGGTGTCCGGAAATGGCTGATACCCGAGGTAATGGCGGACTGGCCTGGAATGACGGGCCATTGGTTGATCCCGGCCGGACGGGCTCCCTAGATTGCTCCGCCGTGTGCAACGAGCACCGCTCGGGAACGTCCGCCGACCGCATCACCGGCTCGCACCACGGCCATCGGCGGACGGGGCGGAGCGCGACGACCGCGTGCTGTGCGCGGCGAGCGTGCCCCGTCCTGGGGGAGCCCGGGTTGCGTGGAGAGGGAAACACATGTCCGGAAGTGCCGATACCACTCGCGGCAACGTTCGCAGGAACCGTACGGCGGCGGTCCTCGCCGGGGCGGCCCTGCTCGCGCCCCTCGGACTGCTGGTCACGACCGGCAGCGCCGCGGCGGCGGACCGCGGAGTGTGGGACCGCATCGCCCAGTGCGAGAGCGGCGGCAACTGGCACATCAACACCGGCAACGGCTACTACGGCGGACTGCAGTTCTCCGCCTCCACCTGGCGCGCGTACGGCGGCACCGCCTACGCGCCGACCGCCGACAGGGCGACGAAGTCCCAGCAGATCGCCGTGGCGACCAAGGTCCAGCGCGCCCAGGGCTGGGGCGCGTGGCCGACCTGCTCCTCCCGGGCCGGGGCCCGGGGCGGCGCACCGGCCGCCGCCACCCCGCCCGAGGCGGCCCCGGCCGCCCCCGCCGAACCCGCGAAGTCCACCGCCGGGCCGTCGAAGGCGCCGACCCGGAAGAGCGGCCACACCGGCCGCAGCGCGTCCCGTGGCGACTACACCGTCCGCCAGGGCGACACCCTCAGCGCCATCGCCGGCCGGTACGGCACCAGCTGGCAGCGCCTGCACGCCGCCAACAAGGCCGTCATCGGCGCCGACCCCGACGTGATCGTGCCCGGCCAGCGCCTCGAACTCTGAGCCGCCCGCCCCGCCGCGCGGCACAGCCTCCCTGGGCGAACCCGCGGCGGGGCCTCGGACCCGCCTTCGGCCGTGATCACATCGCAATCGGACACAGGCAACCAGAAGGCGGGGTTCTGGGTCTAACCGGACGACGAGAAGCCCAGGGAGGATCCGCACCGCATGACGCCGCCGACCCCATCGGCCGCTCCGCTGCGCGCCGACTGCATCGGCGACTCGGCGGGCGGTCTGACCTTCGACGTCGCCGCGCACGAGGGCACCGGGGCGGCCCTCCTCATCCTGCGCCGCCGCGCCGCCGACGGAGCCGACGACACCGTCAGCCTGCCGCTGGCCCCCGCGGCCGAGGGCAGGCTGCGCGCCGCGCTGCCCAGCAGCGTGGCCCTCCCCGAGGGCCGCTGGGACGCCTACGCGCGCGTGTCCGACGGCGAGCCGCGGCGCCTGGTGCCCGGCGTCACAGACCTGCGCTCCCTCGCCGACCGCACCCCCGGGGGCCTGCTCGGCCACGTCGCCGTCCGCATCCCGTACGCCACCCGGCAGGGCAACCTCACCGTCCGCAGCTGGCTGCGCGCCCCGCACGCGGAGACGGGAGAGCTGCGCGCCGCGGAGGGCGGGCTGACGGTACGCGGACGGGTGTACGGCACGCAGCTGGCCCCCGGCGCCCACGCCGAGCTGCGGGTCCGCTCCGGCACCGGCGAGGGCGGTGTGCGCCGGCTGGACGTCGCGGCCGACCGGGCGGAGTTCGGCTTCACCGTGCCCTACGGCACCCTGGCGCCGGGCGAGTGGGACCTGTGGCTGCGGCCCGCCGGGGAACCCGGCCCGGCCGTGCGCCTCGCGCGGCTGCTGGACGACATCGCCGACAAGCACCCCGTCCTCACGTATCCACGCGCGCGCGTGCGGACGCCGCACGGCCTCGTGCGGGCCGGGCCGTACTACACCCGGGACAACGACCTGTCGCTGTCGGTCACCCCGCTGGAGACCTGACGACGCGGACAGTACCTGTCCGCAACCGCTGGCAGACTCGGCGCCATGCTCGAGACCTCGGCACGACTACTGCGCCTGCTCTCCCTCCTCCAGGCCCACCGGGACTGGTCCGGCACCGACCTCGCCGACCGCCTCGGCGTCTCCCCCCGCACCGTGCGCCGGGACGTGGACCGGCTGCGCGAGCTGGGCTACCCGGTCAACGCCAGCCCCGGCACCGGCGGCGGATACCAGCTGGGCGCGGGCGCCGAGCTGCCGCCGCTGCTGCTGGACGACGACGAGGCGGTCGCCGTGGCCGTGGGGCTGCGCACGGCCGCGGGGCAGGGCATCGAGGGGATCGGCGAGACCTCCGTCCGTGCGCTCGCCAAGCTGGAGCAGGTGCTGCCCGACCGGCTGCGGCGCCGCGTGGGCGCCCTGAACGCCTTCACCGTGCCGATGCTGCGCGGCCCCGGGGCCTCCGCCGTGGACCCGGGCGTCCTGGCCGAGCTGGCCCACCTGTGCCGGGACGGCGAGCGGCTGCGCTTCGCGTACCGGGGCCACGACGGCACCGACAGCCGCCGCACCGTCGAGCCCCACCGGCTGGTGTGCTCCGAGCGCCGCTGGTACCTGGTCGCCTTCGACCTCGACCGCGCGGACTGGCGCACGTTCCGGGTGGACCGCGTCACGCCCAAGCCGCCGCACGGCCCCCGCTTCGTCCCGCGCGAGCCGCCCGCCGAGGACCTGGCCGCCTACGTCTCCGCGGGCGTCTCCACGCGCGCGTACGCCACGCACGCGGTCGTACGGCTGCTGGTGCCCCTGGAGGAGGCCGTCGAGCGGATCTCGCCCACCGCCGGGGTGCTGGAGGCGGAGGGCCCGGACAGCTGCCTCCTGCGCACCGGCGCCGGGAGCCTGGAGGTCATGGTGGTGCACCTGATGCTGCTGGGCTTCGACTTCGAGGTGCTGGAGCCGGACGGGCTGACGGAGACGATCCGGGCGGCACGCGACCGGCTCACCCGCGCCCTGTCCCGGTCCGGGCGGCCCGAGGGGAATCTGTGAGCAGCTGATGTGTTTCCTGTGTCGATGTCCGGTCCCCGCACGCCGTACGCGACGTCGTACGTGAGTTCGTTCGAGTGGGTTCGGATGTGTTCGGGCGCGGAATGCGGGGAAGCCTCCGCGGCCCTTCGAAGTCTTTTCCGTCCACTTATTCGAGAGGGTGACGCGACACGCGGAAATTCACCTCACGGGTCTGCCGTAAGGCGTACAAAACCGTCCGTCCGTGTGACGGATTCATGCCGAAACGCGGGCCGTGATCTTGTGACAGAAGTGTGACCCCAGGTGCGTCTGCACCCCGCGTTACGGGCCTGGACTTCCCCGGTTGTGGAGCAGGGCATAGCGTGGCGGCATGGCACCGATTCCGACACCCCCGGCCGAACCCCAGGACAGTCCGGACACGTACGTGGGCCTCGATTCCGGCGCGGCCGAACGGCTCGCCCGGGAGCGGGGCTGGTCGACGGTGCGCGCACTGGCGCCGGGGACGGTCATCACCATGGAGTACCGCGTGGGCCGCCTCAACTTCGAGGTGAAGGACGGCCGAGTGGCCCGGGCCTGGAAGGGCTGACCCGCGGGGGAGGGGCTGTGCGTACCGGTCCCCGCGGCGTGGTGTGAGCGGTCAGCCGCCCGACAGGGGGCGCCCGGCCGGGGCCGCGCCTCGCGGGTGGCGGTCGGCGTGCCCCGGCCGGCGGCTGCCCGCCGGGGGCGCCGGCGTGCGGTCCGAGCGGGCCGTGTGGGGGCCGGGGGCCAGGTACGCCGGGGCCCGGTTGCGCGGCGCGGCGACCGGCTCGCGGACCGGTGCCTCCTCCCGGTCGGGGGCGTGCGGCGTGAGGACCTCGGGTGTGCTGACCGGCTGCTTCGTCGCCGCCGCGCGGCGGCGACGGGCGAACCAGCCGTCGCGCAGGCCGAGGATCCGGGCTTCGGTCCGGGTGATCAGCGGCTCGAACCACGGCAGCGCCAGCAGGATCAGCAGTCCCGCCGCCCAGCCGAGGAGCACGTCGCTGAGCCAGTGCGTGCCGATGTAGACGGTGGACAGTCCCACGCCGAGCGAGGTGACCGCCGACAGTGCCGACAGCCAGCGCCGTGCCCTCGGCGTCGAGGCCAGATAGGCCAGGATGCCCCAGGTCACGACGGCGTTCGCGGTGTGACCGCTCGGAAATATATCGCCGCCGAGCCACATCTCGTTCGCGCCGATCGTGGTCGCGTAGTGCGGCCCGAGCCGGCCCATGCCGTACTTGGCGGCACCGACGGTGACGTTCAGCAGGAGCAGGGAGACGCCGAGCGCGAGCAGGGGGCGCAGGGTGTGCTGCCGCCAGGAGCGCCAGCCGAGCCAGGCCGCGACCATCACCGCGGTGGGGCCGCGCTGGCCGAGCACCACGTAGTAGTCGACGAACGCGTGGAGCTCCGGCCACTGCTGGTAGGGCCGGAAGAACATGACCTGCCAGTCGAGCCGGACCAGCCACGAGGTGATCAGCACGGCCCACACGATCGCGATGTAGAACGCGAGGGTCCCGGCGAACAGCGCAACCCTGTGCCGGCTCATCTCCGGCACATCTAGGTGGGCCGGTCGTTCCGGCTCCCGGTCCAGTCTCGCGAACACCCGGTCCAGACGGGTGAGGTTCCGTTCGGTACGCACCCAATCGACGTTACAGCGAGTGAGGAGTGATCCCGGCCGAATCAACGGCTTTGTGATGACGATGTGATGTGGGATTCCTCTCAGGCGGTGGTTTATTTCCGAGGAATCCGCAACCCCGTCCTATTGCGGACTTCAATTCCTTTGATCGGCCCGGTCGACGGCTTATCGTGCTTATGAATTCGTTCACCGAATGCTGGTGCGGAATTCTCCCGGCGGTCATCGGGGCGCCCCGGCCCGGTCAGGGCGGGCCGGAGCCGTTCAGCCAGAACGCCCCGTACACCGCCGACGCCACCGCGACACCGCCGACGACCAGCGCCGACCTGGAGGTTCGCAGCCGGGCCAGGGGCAGGGCGAGGGGCAGCAGCAGCGGGAACGCGGGCAGCAGCAGCCGCGGCTTCGAGCCGAAGTAGCTCGACGTGCACAGGGCGAGGACGGTGACGATCCCCGCGTACACCAGCAGCGGGAGCGGCTGGCGCTGCCGTACGCAGACGACGTACAGCCGGACGAGCAGGGCGATCCCCACGACCAGGGCGACGCCCGCCAGTGCCGACGGGAACGACGTGAACTTGCCGGCGACGAAACGGGCGAAGGCCACGCCTCCGTCGAAGCCGTTGCGCCAGCCTGCCTGGACGTCGAGATAGCCGAGCGGGCCCCGGCCGGTGCGGTGCCCGACCCAGAGCACGTACCCGGCGGCGCCCAGGGGCGCGAGGAGCATGCCGAGCGCACGCCGCGCGCCGTCACCGGGGGCGCGCGCCGGGTCGCGGGCGCCGTCCGTGCCGGCGTCGCTCCGGCTTCGCACGAATGCCGTAATCGCGGCGACCCACACGGCCGCCGCCACCGCGAGCCCCACCGGGCGGGTCAGCCCGGCCAGCGCGGCCAGCGCCCCCGCCGTCACCCAGCGCCCGGTCAGCACCGCGTACAGAGACCAGGCCGCGAGCGCCGTGAACAGGGACTCGCTGTACGCCATGGACTGCACGATCCCGACCGGCAGCACGGCCCACAGCAGCACCGCGCACACCCCGGCCCGGCGGCCGTACACATGCTCCGCGACCGCGAAGATCCCCCAGGCCGCGGCGAGCGAGGCGAGCAGCGACACGACGAACCCGGCGTCCGCGGGCGACCAAGGCCCCGCCGCCGCGCCCAGCCGCTCCAGCCAGGGCAGCAGCGGGAAGAAGGCCAGGTTGGAGTGCACGTCGCCGTTCGGCAGGCGCACCTCGTAGCCGTAGCCCAGTTCGGCGACCCTCGTGTACCAGAGGGAGTCCCAGCGGGCCGTCAGCAGCGTGTACGCGCTCTTGTCGCGCGCGGCGCTCCACAGGGCCAGGGCGAGCAGGCCCAGGGCGCGTACGGCCGCGTAGCCGAGGAGCGCCGGGGCGGCCCGGCGCAGGGCGCCCGGGCGGCCCGTCGTGCGCGTTTCAAGATCGGTCACGGGCTCGATTATCTGCCGTGGGCGGGAGCGGCCGGCCGGCCGGGGCGGGCGGGGCCGTGGCCGCGGTGGCGCATGCCACACAGGTGACGCGGGTTGTGTGAGGTCCGCCACGTGTGCCGTGCGAGGTCTCGCGTACTCTGGCGAGCCACTCGCGTTCCGTTGCACGGCCCGGAGCCCCCGCTCCTCTCCGGCCGAGCCGCCGGGGAGTCCCCACCCCGCGGCCCGCCGGACGCGAGGGAACATCTTGGAGGTACGTACATGTCCGGGACGACCACGGCTGCCGCCGCGCCGCGCCGTCGGGCGACCGGGGGCGGTGCCAACCGCTGGGTGGTTCTGATCGTCCTCTGCGTCAGCCTGCTGCTCGTCGCCGTCGACGCGACCGTGCTGCACGTGGCGGTCCCCGCCGTCACCGAGGACCTGCGGCCCGGCGCGATCGAGCTGCTCTGGATCGTCGACGTCTACCCGCTCGTCTGCGCCTCGCTGCTGATCCTGTTCGGCACGCTGGGCGACCGGGTGGGCCGCAGACGCGTCCTGCTGCTCGGCTACGCGCTCTTCGGCGTCGCCTCCGCGCTGGCGGCCCTCGCCGACAGCGCCCAGGTCCTGATCATGGCGCGCGCGCTGCTCGGCGTCGGCGGCGCGATGATCATGCCGGCGACGCTGTCGATCCTCCGGCAGGTCTTCCCCGACCGCCGGGAGAGGGCGCTGGCCATCGGCGTCTGGAGCGCCGTGGCCGCGGTCGGCGCGGCGGTCGGGCCACTGCTCGGCGGCTTCCTGCTGGAGCACTTCTGGTGGGGCTCGGTCTTCCTCGTCAACATCCCGCTGATGCTGGTCAGCCTGCCGCTGGGGCGGCTGCTGCTGCCCGAGTCGAAGGGTGACGGCCGAGGACCCTGGGACGTGGTCGGCGCGTTGATGGCGGCCGGCGGCCTGTTCGGGGTGGTCCTGGGCGTGAAGCGGCTGGGCGGCGGGGAGCCGGTGGCGAGCGTGCTCACCGTGGTGCCGCTGGTGGTGGGCGCGGCCCTGCTGGCCGCGTTCGTACGGCGGCAGCGGCGGCGTACGCATCCGCTGGTGGACCTGGAGATGTTCCGGCGGCCGGCGTTCAGTACGTCGGTGGGGTGCATCGTGCTGGCGATGCTGGCGCTGGTGGGTCTGGAGCTGATCGCGGCGCAGTATCTGCAGCTGGTGCTCGGGCTGTCCCCGCTCCAGACCGGGCTGCGACTGCTGCCGCTGACCTTCGCGGCGATGGCCGCCGGGCTGGCGGGCGCGCGGATGCTGCGGCGGTTCGGGCCGCGCCGGATGGTGTGCGCCGGGTTCTGCCTGACGGCCTTCGCGGTGCTGCTGCTGACGGCGATGGGCCGGGCCGACAACTGCGCGCTGCTGCTGTCCGGGTTCGTGCTGCTCGGCTTCGGTCTGGAGACGACGCTCTTCGGCGCGTACGAGTCGATGCTGAGCGAGGCGCCGCAGGAGCAGGCCGGCGGGGCGGCGGCGATCGGGGAGACGTCGTACCAGCTGGGTGCCGGGATCGGGATCGCCCTGCTGGGCAGCGTGATGAACGCGGCGTACACGCCCGGAGTGGCGGGCGGTGTGCCCGGGGTGCCGGCTTCGGCGTCGGTGGCGGCGGGGCATTCGCTGGGGGAGGCGTACGAGGTCGCCGCGCAGCTCGGGGGGCCCGCGGGGGCCGCTCTGCGGCGGGCGGCCGCCGACGCGTTCGTGCATGGGCTGCACGTGACGCTGGTGGTGAGCGCGGGGTTGTTGCTGCTGGGGGCGGTGATGGCGCTGCGGTTGCCGCGGGGGATGCAGTGCGAGGGGGTCTCCGTGCCCGCGCCTCGGGACGCGGTGGAGTCACGCGTCTCGGTGTGAGCGATTCCGGCCTCCGCGTCCGCGCACCACCCGTTCGCCGTCCGTCACCCGGTGGACGTCGTCCGCGGGGGTGTGCCGCCGTCGGCGCGGTGGGGCACGGGCGAGCGGGGCTGCGTGAGGGGGAGGCGCATGGTGGACGCGCGAAGCGCCGCGTCGTAACGTCGGCACGAGAACCGTAACTAGCAGCGCTAGTTTCACGTCCCGGAGGGTGTCCCATGGCCTCGTCCCCCAAGTTGCCCGCGTTCGATCCCGCCGACCCGCTCGGCATCGACGACCTCCTGGAGCCGGAGGACCTGGCGGTCCGGGACACCGTGCGGAACTGGGCGGCGGACCGCGTGCTGCCGTACGTCGCGGACTGGTACGAGAAGGGCGAGCTGCCCGGCATCCGGGAGCTGGCCCGCGAGCTCGGCGGCATCGGCGCGCTGGGCATGTCGCTCCAGGGCCACGGCTGCGCCGGCGCGAGTGCCGTGCAGTACGGACTGGCCTGCCTGGAGCTGGAGGCGGCCGACTCCGGGATCCGGTCCCTGGTCTCCGTGCAGGGCTCCCTCGCCATGTACGCCATCCACCGCTTCGGCAGTGAGGACCAGAAGCAGGCCTGGCTGCCGCGCATGGCCGCCGGTGAGGTCATCGGCTGCTTCGGGCTGACCGAGCCCGACCACGGCTCCGACCCCGCCCACATGCGCACCCGTGCCAAGCGCGACGGCGGGGACTGGGTGCTCGACGGGCGCAAGATGTGGATCACCAACGGGTCGGTGGCCGGTGTCGCCGTCGTCTGGGCGCAGACCGAGGACGGGATCCGCGGCTTCGTCGTGCCCACCGACAGTCCCGGTTTCTCCGCGCCCGAGATCAGGCACAAGTGGTCGCTGCGGGCCAGCGTCACCAGCGAGCTCGTCCTCGACGGCGTACGGCTGCCCGCCGACGCCGTACTGCCGGAGGCCGCCGGCCTGCGCGGACCGCTCAGCTGCCTCTCCCACGCCCGCTACGGCATCGTCTGGGGCGCGATGGGCGCGGCCCGCAGCTCCTTCGAGGCGGCCGTGGAGTACGCGAAGACGCGGGAGCAGTTCGGGCGGCCCATCGGCGGGTTCCAGCTGACCCAGGCCAAGCTCGCCGACATGGCGGTCGAACTGCACAAGGGGATCCTGCTCGCCCACCACCTCGGGCGGCGCATGGACGCCGGCCGCCTGCGTCCCGAGCAGGTCAGCTTCGGCAAGCTCAACAACGTACGCGAGGCCATCGGCATCTGCCGTACGGCCCGCACGATCCTCGGCGCCAACGGGATCTCCCTCGAGTACCCCGTGATGCGGCACGCGACGAACCTGGAATCGGTGCTCACCTACGAGGGCACCGTCGAGATGCACCAGCTGGTGCTGGGCAAGGCCCTCACCGGACTCGACGCCTTCCGGTAGGACTCCGGCGGCGGACCCGGGGGGCCGGCGGGGGGCGGGGCCGTGGTGTGCGGCCCCGCCTCAGCTCTGGTTGAAGAAACCGTCGGAACGGTGCGCGGCCGACTCGCCGCTGATGACCTGGGTGTCGGCCGGGCTCAGCAGGAACACCCGGGTGGACACCCGCTCGATGGAACCGCGCAGGCCGAAGATCAGCCCGGCCGCGAAGTCGACCACGCGCTTGGCGTCGGTGCCCTCCATGGCCGTCAGGTTCACGATGACCGGGACGCCGTCCCGGAACAGCTCGCCGATGGCACGGGCGTCCCGGAAGCTGTCCGGGGTGACCGTGGCGATGCGGCGGCCCTTCTCCTCGGCCACGTCCGTGGCCACCTTCACCCGCGGGTCCGTGACCCAGGCGTCCCCGGATTCGGTGCCCTCGGAGTAGTCGTCGTCGTAGTAGCGCTCGTCATCGTTGTCGTCGACGAGGCCGAGCCACGCACTCGCCTTGCGTACCGATCCCATGGACGCCTCCTCTCTCAGCGGTCTTTCGTGTTTCCGCATCCCTATGGTCATCCATGATGCGGACGTCGCGCCAAGTGGATAGACGCCGCCCGGGGGGTTTGTGACGGTACTGGTGCACAGCGAATCCGTCGAGAGTCCTTGTGTCCCAAGGGTCGTTCCCCAAACGGATGCTGACTGTGAGTGAAATATGATTCTTCCCGGCGGACGGGTGAGGGAGGGTGCGTACGGGTGAACGCGCCCGTCGGTACGATGCCGCAGCTCAGCATCGTACGAGGCACGGGGGAATGTCGTGTTCGGAATCGTCAGGCCTTGCAGGCATCGGCTCGGGGAGAGCCTCACGAGTCAGTGGATGGCGCATCTGTGCGGATTGTGCCTCGCACTGCGCAAGGACCACGGGCAGTTCGCGCGGATCGTGACGAACTATGACGGGCTGCTCATCTCGGTCCTGACGGAGGCTCAGGCGGGCCGCGGCGGCACCGGCGCCGGGCGGCGCAAGGCCGGGCCGTGTCCGCTGCGCGGAATGCGCACCGCGTCCGTCGCCCACGGTGAGGGCGCCCGGCTCGCGGCGGCCGTCTCCCTGGTGCTGGCCTCGGCCAAGGTGCGCGACCACGTCGCCGACGGGGACGGGGTGCTGGCCCGCCGGCCGGTGGCCCTCGCCGCCCGCCGGGTCGCCAGCGGCTGGGACGCCGCCGGCGCCCGCAGCGGTGGCGCGGTCGGGTTCGACACCGCCGTACTGGTCGACGCCGTGGACCGGCAGGGCGGCATCGAGGCGCTCGCCGGGCCCGGCACCCCCCTGCTCACCGTCACCGAGCCGACCGAGACCGCCACCGCCGCCGCGTTCGCGCACACCGCGCGCCTCGCCGGGCGGCCGCACAACGCCGAGCCGCTCGCCGAGGCCGGGCGCCTCTTCGGCAGGCTCGCCCACCTCCTCGACGCCGTGGAGGACAAGGAGGCTGACGCCGCGTCGGGCGCCTGGAACCCGCTGACCGCCACGGGGACCTCGCTCACGGAGGCCCGGCGGCTGGCCGACGACGCCGTGCGCGGGGTGCGCCTCGCGCTGCGGGACGCCGAGTTCGGCGACGGCCGGCTGGTGCACCGACTGCTCGTGCACGAGCTGGGGAACTCCGTCGACCGCGCCTTCGGCACCGTCTCCTGCGCCCACGGCAGCCACCCGTACGCCCCTCCCGGCACCCCGGCGGGACCCGGCGCGCCGGTGCCCCCGGAGCCGCCGCGCCGGGACCGGCGCGGGCTGCTCGCGGGGTGCGCCGTGTGGCTGGGACTGGCCTGTACGTGCCAGATGTGCTGCGGCACGTACCACGACCCCTGGAGCGGGGAGCGCAAGCAGTCGCCGTGCACCAACGGCGACTGCAGCGGGTGCGGCGACTGCTGTGGCTGCGGCTGCGACTGCTGCGGCAACTGCTGCGGCGACGACGGGTGCGGCTGCGACGGGTGCGACTGCGGCTGCAGTTGTTGAGGCGGTCCGGTGTGCGAGGGTTTCCCTCATGACGACGGACGCATCCGGCGAGTGGCAGCGGTGGCACGAGGAGCGCGTCGCGACGGTGTCGGCGCCCTACGGACCGCTGGCCCTGACCGGCACGTACTGGCTGGAGGACTATCCGGACGGGCAGCTTCCGGACATCCCGGGGAGCTGGACGGCCGGCGACGGCGCGGTGCTGCTGACGGCAGCCGAGGCGGACGGGCTCACCGTGGACGGGCGGCCGCTCGACGGTGAGGTCCGGCTCGCCCCCGACCCGGGGCCCGCGAGCGCGGCCCGGGTCGGGTACGGCGCGCGGCGGATCGTCGTCCTGCTGCGCGAGGGCGCCTGGGGCGTGCGCGACTTCGACCCGGCCGCCGAGGCGCGGCGCGCGTTCCGGGGCATCGCGGCCACGCCGTACGACCCGCGGTGGTCGGTGCCGGGCCGCTTCACGCCGTACGACGCCGGGCAGCGCAGCGTGCGGGTGCCGAACGCGGACGGGCGGGAGCGCGGGCTCGCCCTGGGCGGAGAACTCGCCTTCCACTTGGGCGAGCGGGAACTCACGCTCCAGGCGAGCGTCGAGGGGGACGGCTCGCTGTGGGCCGTCTTCGCCGACGCCACCAGCGGGAGCACCAGTTACCGCTTCCGGTTCCTGCGTCCGGCCGCGCCGGACGCCGAGGGTCGTACGACGGTCGACTTCAACCGCGCGCTGCTGCCGCCGTGCGCGTTCGCCGACCACTTCGTCTGCCCCTTCCCGCCGCCGGGGAACACCCTGGAGGTCCCCGTCGAGGCGGGGGAGCGCGAACTGCGCTGAGGTCCGGCGGGGTTGGCGGGGCGACGCGGGTCGGCCAAAGGTTGAAGGCCGAAAGGCACTCTTGCGCCGACCGGTCGTTCGGCCGAATACTCCAACCTCAGCGCTTGTCAGGAGCACGACGCATTCGGAACCCGGACGTCCGCCCCTGGCTGCGCCTCACGGGCCCACCCCACCCAGAGGGCCCCCGACTTCCCCAGTGGAGGAACGAAAAGTGAGGATCAAGCGCACCACCCCCCGCAGCGGCATCACGAGACGGACCCGGCTGATCGCCGTATCCACCGGCGTCGTGGCCGCGGCAGCGATCGCGATCCCCAGCGCGAACGCGGCACCCACCCCGGCCACCTTCAGTGACGCCGAGCTCAACAGCGCCAGCAGCGCGGTGCTCGAGGCCGACGTCCCGGGCACCGCCTGGGCCATCGACGGCAAGAGCGACCGGCTGGTCGTCACCATCGACAGCACGGTCTCCCAGGCCGAGATCGCGAAGATCAAGGAGCAGGCCGGCGACAAGGCCGGCGCGCTCACGATCAAGCGGACCCCCGGCACGTTCAGCAAGCTCATCCAGGGCGGCGACGCCATCTACTCGAACAGCGGGCGCTGCTCCCTCGGCTTCAACGTCCGCAGCGGCAGTGGCGTCGACTACTTCCTGACCGCCGGGCACTGCACCGCCGGGGCCGGGACCTGGTACGCCAACTCCGGGCGCACCACCGTCCTCGGCTCGACCGCCGGGTCCAGCTTCCCGGGCAACGACTACGGCATCGTCCGGTACACCAACAGCTCCATCAGCAAGCCCGGTACCGCGAACGGCGTGGACATCACCCGCGCGGCCACCCCGAGCGTGGGCACCACGGTCATCCGCGACGGTTCCACCACCGGCACCCACAGCGGCCGGGTCACCGCCCTGAACGCCACCGTCAACTACGGCGGCGGCGACATCGTCCGCGGGCTGATCCAGACCACGGTCTGCGCCGAGCCCGGCGACTCGGGCGGTCCGCTCTACGGCAGCAACGGCACCGCGTACGGCCTGACCTCCGGCGGCAGCGGCAACTGCCGTTCCGGCGGTACCACGTTCTTCCAGCCGGTCACGGAGGCCCTGAGCGCCTACGGCGTCAACGTCACCTGAGCCGCCCGTCGGAGCGCAGCCGGCAGCACGACGAGCCCCCGCACACCGATCGGTGTGCGGGGGCTCCCCGTTGCCCCGGGCCCGAGTTGCCCCGGGCCCGAAGGCCCCGCGGAAGCCGGCACCGCGTGTAGAAGCACACTCGGAGGTCTGAGCGCAAGGGGTGGATTCCGGACAGGGGTGGAGCGGGTCGGCCGGTCCTCGGTTACTCGCTCGTAGCGTTTGCTGGAGCGTTCGCCGTACGAATCCTGCTGGAAGGGACATGAATGGTGAAGGTCGTGTGCGCGCACTGGAGTTGTCGTGCGCACGTCCTGAAGCCGACCTTGTGTGCCCCCTGCGGGGTTGGAAGAGTTGGTGCTCGTCAACCAGCCTTCCGGTCCGCGAGGTCCCCACAACCTCCCGGGCCGACCCCCCACAGGAGGACGTGAGTTGAAGCACCGACGTATACCCAGGCGGCGGGTCGCCGTGATCGGCGCGGGAGTCACCGCGCTGGTCGCCGCGGGAGTCACCTTCCAGAGTGCGAACGCCAGCGAGGCCCCGGAGGCCTCCGCCCCCGAAACCCTGTCGGTCACGGCGGCCGGAAAGCTCGCCTCCACGCTGCTCGGCGACCTCGGCACCGACGCGGCGGGCACGTACTACGACGCACAGGCGAAGAGCCTCGTCGTCAACGTGCTCGACGAGAACGCCGCGCAGACCGTCGAGGCGGCCGGCGCCAAGGCGAGAATCGTCGAGAACTCGCTCGCCGAGCTGAAGAGCGCGCGCACCACCCTCGCCGAGGACGCCACCATCCCGGGCACCTCCTGGGCGACCGACCCGACCACCAACAAGGTCGTCGTCACCGCCGACCGCACGGTCTCGAAGGCCGAGTGGGCCAAGCTGACCAAGGTGGTCGACGGGCTGGGCGCCAAGGCCGAGCTCAAGCGGACCAACGGTGAGTACCGTCCCTTCGTCGCGGGCGGTGACGCCATCACCGGCAACGGCGGGCGCTGCTCCCTCGGCTTCAACGTGACCAAGGGCGGGGAGCCGTACTTCCTCACCGCCGGCCACTGCACCGAGGGCATCACCACCTGGTCGGACTCCTCCGGGAACGTGATCGGCGAGAACGAGGCGTCCAGCTTCCCGGGCGACGACTACGGCCTGGTCAAGTACACCGCCGAGGTGGACCACCCGAGCGAGGTGAACCTCTACGACGGCTCCTCGCAGGCCATCTCGGGTGCCGCCGACGCCACCGTCGGCATGGAGGTGACCCGCAGCGGCTCCACCACCCAGGTGCACTCCGGTACGGTCACCGGCCTGGACGCCACCGTGAACTACGGCAACGGCGACATCGTCAACGGCCTGATACAGACCGACGTCTGCGCCGAGCCCGGTGACAGCGGCGGCTCGCTCTTCTCGGGCGACCAGGCGGTCGGCCTCACCTCCGGCGGCAGCGGTGACTGCACCTCGGGCGGCGAGACCTTCTTCCAGCCGGTGACGGAGGCCCTGTCGGCCACCGGTACGCAGATCGGCTGAGCTCACACACATCGCAGGCAGAAGTCCCGTCCCGCGCGCGAGGGGCGGGGCTTCCGTGTGTGTGGGGCGGGGGTTTCTGTCTTGCGTGTGGCGGGGCTTCCGTGTGTGTGGGGCGGGGGTTTCTGTCTTGCGTGCGGCGGGGCTTCCGTGTGTGTGGGGCGGGCTTCCGCCCTGCGCGCGGCGGGATTTCCGCGTGTGTGCGGCGGAGCTTCCGCGTGCGACGGCGGGGTCAGCCGACCTGCGTGGGCAGTTCCGGCTCCCGGCGCCTGAGGCGCAGCACGGACGCCAGCACCGTGATCAGCGTCCCCGCGACCGCCCACGCCCACAGCACCAGCAGGGAGACGGTCGTGTCGTTGCCCTGGAAGTAGGCGATCGAGCGGGCCGCCCACGTCCCCGCGCCCGGCGGCAGCGCCGGTCCGATCGCCTGCCAGAACGGCGGCAGCATCGGCAGCGGGAAGGCGCCGCCCGCGCTCGGGTTGCCCGCGACCACCACCAGCAGGATCGCCAGCCCGATGCCGACGATCCCGAAGACGCCCTGGAGGGCGAGCGTGGCGGCGCCCACGGCGAAGGTGATCAGTGCGCCGAGCCCCCACAGATCCACCACGCTGCCGGGCAGGGCGCCGAGGATCGGCCCGACGATCACCGCGCCGCCGAGCCCGCCGACGATCGACACCAGGGCCATCACGATCAGCCGGATCGCCGCGCGGTGCGGGTTGGCCGGCCGGGCGCCGGTGCTGATCGCCAGGATCGAGGCGCACAGGTAGCCGCCGACGCACCAGCCCACGACCAGGTAGAAGGACGACAGCCCGTCGAAGTCGTGGGGGGAGGCCGGGGCCACGTCGACGGTCCGCACCGTGCGGCCCTCGGCCCGCTCCACTTCGGCGACGAGGCTCTCCAGGGTGGTGGCGAGGACGGTGCCGCCGCCGGAGGCGACCAGCAGGGTGTCGGTGCCGGCGGAGGGGTCGACGACCAGGGCGCCGTCGATCTCCCGGTCCTTGATCTGCTGCCGGGCACTCGCCGCGTCGGCCACCGTGCGCGGGTCCAGGGGTGACCCGGGCAGCCGCTCCAGCCTGCTCACCGTCTGCCCGGCCGCCGCCGGGGGCGCGACCACCCCGAAGGGCACGTCCTTCGGTTTCGGGTCGTGCAGCGCCCCCACGTAGGAGGCGATGAACAGCAGCTGGAGCGCGATCACCCCGAGCACGAGCAGGGTGGCCCGCGGGGTGACGGCGTCCTTCACCTCGTCGCGGAAGGAGCCGCTCCGGGTGCCGGTGGCCGGTGTGTGCGACATGTCCCCACGGTCCGGGGCCGCGGGCGTTTGCGCAGGTGGGGCGGGGCCGAACGGATGTCGCACACGCATTCGAAAATTGGTCTATGGTGGGGGTGAGGTAGTTGGGAACAGACGTTCGATAAGGCGTCGGTTCATGAGAGCGGGAGGTGCGTGTGCCGGGTTTCACGCATCTGCACACCGTCTCCGGGTTCTCCGCCCGCTACGGCGCCTCCCACCCGGAGCGGCTGGCCGAGCGTGCCGTCGAGCGGGGCATGGACGCCCTCGCCCTCACCGACCGCGACACCCTCGCGGGCACGGTCCGCTTCGCCAAGGCCTGTGCGAAGGCGGGCGTCCGTCCGCTGTTCGGCGCGGAGCTGGCGGTGGCCGCCCCCGAGCCGGAAGTGGACCGCTCGGAGACCTCCGTACGCCGTGACCGGCGCCGCGCCCCCGTGCGCGGCGGCGCCTTCGTCGACGAGTCGGCCCCCCGGGTGACCTTCCTCGCCCGGGACGGCGCCCGCGGCTGGGCCGACCTGTGCGGGCTGGTGTCCGCGGCCCACACCGCGGAGGGCACACCCCTGCTGCCCTGGGCCGACAACCACGCCGACGGCCTGACCGTCCTGCTCGGCCCCGATTCCGACGTCGGCCGCGCCCTCACCGCCGGCCGCCCCGACCGCGCGGCCCGGCTCCTCGCCCCCTGGCGGGAGGGCTACGGCGACGCCCTGCGCCTGGAAGCCGTCTGGCACGGCCGCGAAGGGACCGGCCCCGGCTCCCTGCGCCTGGCCGCCCGTACCGTCGGCTTCGCCGCCGAACAGGGCATCCGGCCGGTGCTCTCCAATGCCGTCCGCTACGCCGACCCCGGCCAGGGCCAGGTCGCCGACGTGCTGGACGCCGCCCGCCGCCTCGTCCCGATCGACGCCACCAAGGAGCTGGACTCCGGCGAGGCCTGGCTCAAGGACGCCGGCGCCATGCGGCACGCCGCCGAGCGGATCGTCGAGGCCGCCGGCTTCCGGCGCGACACCGCCCACCGCCTGCTGGAGCAGACGCGGGCGACGGCCGCCGAGTGCCTGGTCGATCCCGAGGACGACCTCGGCATGGGCGCCGTCCACTTCCCCGAGCCGCACCTCGTCGGCGCCGGCCGCCGCACCGCCCAGCGCGCGCTCGCCTCCCGGGCGGCGGCGGGCATGGTGCTGCGCGGCTACGACCGGCGCCGCGCGTACTGGGAGCGGATGCACCACGAGCTGGACATCATCGCCCACCACGGCTTCGCCTCGTACTTCCTCACCGTCGCCCAGGTCGTGGACGACGTGCGGCACATGGGCATCCGGGTCGCCGCGCGCGGCTCCGGCGCGGGCTCGCTCGTCAACCACCTCCTCGGCATCGCGCACGCCGACCCGGTCGAGCACGGGCTGCTGATGGAGCGGTTCCTGTCCAGGGAGCGGGTCGTGCTGCCCGACATCGACATCGACGTGGAGTCCGCGCGCCGCCTGGAGGTCTACCGCGCGATCATCGGCCGCTTCGGCACCGAGCGGGTCGCCACGGTCGCCATGCCGGAGACGTACCGCGTGCGCCACGCCATCCGCGACGTCGGCGCCGCCCTGTCCATGGACCCGGCCGAGATCGACCGCGTCGCCAAGTCCTTCCCGCACATCCGCGCCCGCGACGCCCGCGCGGCGCTGGAGGAACTGCCCGAGCTGAAGGAGCTGGCGGGGGAGCGGGAGAGGTACGGCAGGCTCTGGGAGCTGGTCGAGGGCCTGGATGCCCTCCCGCGCGGCGTCGCCATGCACCCCTGCGGCGTGCTCCTCTCCGACGCCTCCCTGCTCTCCCGTACGCCGGTCATGCCGACCAGCGGCGAGGGCTTCCCCATGGCGCAGTTCGACAAGGACGACGTCGAGGACCTCGGGCTGCTCAAGCTGGACGTGCTCGGCGTGCGGATGCAGTCGGCGATGGCGCACGCGGTCACCGAGGTGAAGCGGGCGACGGGTACCGAGATCGACCTGGACTCCGTACCGGAGGGCGACCCGGCGACGTACCGGCTGATCCGCTCCGCCGAGACGCTGGGCTGCTTCCAGATCGAGTCACCGGGGCAGCGGGACCTGGTCGGGCGGCTCCAGCCGTCGACCTTCCACGACCTCGTGGTCGACATCTCGCTCTTCCGGCCCGGCCCGGTCGCCGCCGACATGGTGCGGCCGTTCATCGAGGCCCGGCACGGGCGGGCGCCGGTGCGCTACCCGCACGAGGACCTGGCGGAGCCGCTGGAGGGGACGTACGGGGTCGTCGTCTTCCACGAGCAGATCATCGACATCGTGGACATCATGACCGGCTGCGGACGCGGCGAGGCCGACCGGGTGCGGCGCGGGCTGTCCGACCCTCAGTCGCAGGGGCGGATCAAGGCGTGGTTCGCCCAGCACGCGGCGGCGAACGGGTACGACGCGGAAACGATCCAGCGGACCTGGGAGATCGTCGAGGCCTTCGGCAGCTACGGCTTCTGCAAGGCGCACGCGGTCGCCTTCGCCGTGCCGACGTACCAGTCGGCGTGGCTGAAGGCCCATCACCCGGCCGCCTTCTACGCCGGGTTGCTCACGCACGACCCCGGCATGTACCCGAAGCGGCTGCTGCTGGCGGACGCGCGGCGACGCGGGGTGCCGATCCTGCCGCTGGACGTCAACAAATCGGGGGTCGCACACAGGATCGAACTGGTGTCTGAATCGCGGCGTTCCAAGGGGACCGTCTGGGGCCTGCGCCTCGCCCTCTCGGACGTGCACGGCATCAGCGAGGCCGAGGCGGAACGCGTCGCCGAGGGGCAGCCGTACGCCTCCCTGCTCGACTTCTGGGAACGGGCACGTCCCAGCAGGCCGCTGGCCGGGCGGCTCGCCCAGGTCGGCGCGCTGGACGCGTTCGGCGCCAACCGGCGCGACCTGCAACTGCACCTGACCGAACTGCACCGCGGCGCCCGGGGCGGACGCGGCGACCAGCTCCCGCTGTCCGGCGGACGGAGGACCGCTTCCGCCGGACTGCCCGACCTCACCTCGGCGGAGAAGCTCAGCGCCGAACTGGGCGTGCTCTCCATGGACGCCTCGCGCAACCTGATGGACGACCACCGCACCTTCCTGCGCGAGCTGGGCGTGGTGTCGGCCAAGCGGCTGCGCGAGGCCAGGCACGGGGAGACGGTCCTGGTCGCGGGCGCCAAGGCGGCCACCCAGACACCGCCGATCCGCTCCGGCCGGCGGGTCATCTTCTCCACCCTCGACGACGGCACCGGCCTGGTCGACCTCGCCTTCTTCGACGACTCGCACGACGCCTGCGCGCACACCGTCTTCCACTCCTGGCTGCTGCTGGTGCGCGGGGTGGTGCAGCGGCGCGGCCCGCGCAGCCTCAGCGTGGTCGGCTCCGCCGTCTGGAACCTCGCCGACCTGCTGGAGGTGCGGCGGGAGGAGGGGCTGGAGGGCGTCGCGGCCCGGCTGGCAGGAACGGGCGGGGGACAGGATGACGACCCCGAGGGCGGCCCGGCACGCCGCCGTCTCGCCGGCTCGGACGGACAACCCGCGCCGGCCGGTTCCGCGGCCCAGGACCCGATGGAGCAGCGGAGGATCCGCATGTCCACCGGGTACGAGATGCACCCCTGGGCCGATCTGCGACCCGCTGGCGAAGGGCCCGCGGTCGGAAGGAAGTTGTGGCACCAGAGTCCGGGGAGTGCGGGATGACGATCCTCTGCGTACGTTTCCAGCTGCCGCCGATGTACGAGGCGGCCCTGCCCCAGCTGCTCGGGCTGCTGGAGGAGTTCACGCCGGTCGTCGAGGCGTTGCCGCCGGACGGCGCGCTGGCCGACCTGCGCGGCGCCGAGCGGTACTTCGGGCGCGACGCCGTGGAACTGGCCTCGGTGATCCGCGTCCGCGCCCTCGCGCTGTACGGCGTCGACTGCGTGACCGGCGCCGGTCCGGGCCCGATGCTCGCCCGCATGGCCCTGCGGGACGCCCGGCCGGGACTGACCCGCGCGGTGCCGGAGGGTGAGGAGCGGGACTTCCTCGCCGGCAAGCCCGTCGCCGCGCTGCCCGGCGTCGGCACCGCGACCGCCCGCTCCCTGTGCGAGTACGGCCTGGACACCCTCGGCCGGGTGGCCGCCGCGCCGTTGTCCACGCTCCAGCGGCTGGTCGGCGCGAAGGCCGGCCGCGAGCTGCACGAGAAGGCGAACGGCGTCGACCGCGGCCGGGTCGTCCCCAACGGCGTCTCCCGCTCCCTGGCCACCGAACGCCCCTTCACCCGCGACGAACTCGACCCCGGCCGCCACCGCCGCGCCCTGCTCTCGGCCACCGAGGAACTGGGTGCCCGGCTGCGCGCCGTGGACAAGGTGTGCCGCACCCTCACCCTCACCGTGCGCTACGCCGACAGGTCGGCGACCACCCGCGGCCGCACCCTGAAGGAACCGACCGCGCACTCGGCGGCGCTGACGCGGGCCGCGTACGACATGTACGAGGCGCTCGGCCTCCAGCGCGCCCGGGTCCGCTCGCTCTCCCTGCGCGCCGAAGGCCTGGCCCCCGCCGAGCAGGCCTCCCACCAGCTCACCTTCGACCCGGTGGACGAGAAGGCCCGCCGGCTCGAGGAGGTCGCGGACCGCGCGCGGGCGAAGTTCGGGCCGAGGGCGGTGATGCCGGGGGCGCTGGCGGCGTGAGGCCCCCGCGGGTCAGTTGGCCCACGGGGGAGTGAGCCGGGTGCCGTCGGCCAGCTCCGCCTGCAGGCCGACGGAGGTGGTGACCCAGGAGGTCGCGGTCCGGTCGGTGGGGTTCTCGACGGCGAGGGTCGCCCCCCGGTTGATGATCACCGTGTCGCCCGCGGTGACGCGCTCGGTGCGGCCGTCGAGGGTGATCAGCAGTTCGCCGGTGAGGAGGTGGAAGATCTCCTCCCGGCTGACGGTGTGCGCGGGTGCCTTCGTGCCCGCCGGGATCTCGCCGCGCCAGGCATAGAGCTCCTTGCTGCCGGTGCGGGGAGTGGCGTACGAGACGAAACGGGCGCCGTGGATCTCGTGGGTCACGGCTTCGGACGAGCGGATGATGGGCATGACTGCTCCCCCTGGTGATTATGGTCAAGCGGCTTGACTGAGCTGTCCGAAATTATGGTCAAGCTAGTTGACCAATTTGTCAAGGGTGTTCAATGCTCCCGTGCAGAACTCCGACGCCATGGCCCTGTCCGCCGCTCTGCTCGCCGCCGCCGGCGGGCTCACGCAGCGGATTCACGAGGGTGTCGTCGCCCGAGGTTTCGAAGGGCTGCGGCCCGCGCACGGCTTCGCGTTCGCCCGGCTGGCCCCGGACGGTGCGACGGTCACCGACCTCGCCGTCCACCTCGGAATGACCAAGCAGGCCGCGAGTCAGCTCGTCGACGAGCTGGTCCGCAAGGGCTATGCAGAACGCCGGCCACACCCCGTCGACGCGCGGGCCCGGCTGATCATGCTGACCGAGGCGGGGTGGGCCTGCACGCGGGCCGCGGAGGAGGCGGCGGCGGAGGCTGTGGGCGCGTGGGCCGACGTGCTCGGCGAGGGCGGGGTCGCCGAGCTGCGGGAGCGTCTGTTGCGGATCGCGCCGGGCGGGTCGATCCGACCCGTGTGGTGAACCGCGCCGGCCCGGCTCGCACGGCGACCCGCGCCCGGCACGCCGAGCGGGGCTCGTCCGGCCTGAGCCGCCGGACGAGCCCCGTGTTCCCCCCGTTCTCCCGCGTTCCGGGTCAGCGGCCGTGCCGGCCACCCGTCAGTGCCCGTCGGCGCACCGACCCGAACAGCACGGCCGCGCCGACGGCCAGGGCGGCGGCGCCGCCGACCGCGATGTAGGGCGTGGTGCTGTCCCCGCCGGTCTCGGCGAGGCTCTCGGTGCCCGCGCCGGCGGCCTTGACCTGGTTGGGCTCACCCGCCGAGGCGGCTTCGGGCGCCGCGTCGGACGCCTCGTCCGGGGCGGCCGGGTCCGTCGGGTCCGTCGTCGTCTCGGCGTCCTGGTCGCCGTGGCCGTGGTGCTCGATCGTCGACTTGTCGGCCGCGGCCGCGATCTGCTCCTCGGACGGGGCGGAGGCCTCGGGAGCCGGGGCGGCACCGCCCGCGGTGTCCCCGCTCGCCGCGTCCCCACCTGCCGTGTCGCCGCCCGTCGTACCGCCGTTGGCGCCGCCGAAGGAGATGTCGGAGCAGGAGTAGAACGCCTCCGGGCTGTCCGAGCGCTGCCACACCGCGTACAGCAGGTGCTTGCCGGAGCGCTCGGGCAGCGTGCCGGAGAAGGTGTAGAAGCCGCCTGAGGCGGCCGGGTCGGTGACCGTCGCCACCGGGGCGGACAGATCCAGGTCGCCCCAGCCCAGCGGCCCCGCCGGGTCGTACCCGGGCTTGGTGATGTACACCTTGAAGGTGCCCTTGTGCGGCGCGGTCACACGGTACTTGAAGGTGTACGAGCCGCTGCTCACGCCGGTCGCGGGCCAGTCGCCGCGCGCCAGGTCCATGCCCTTGAAGGCCGGGTCGTTCGCGCTGCACAGCTTGCCGTCCGGGATCAGCTCCTGGTGCTTGCCGGCGGCGTTGCCGATCCGGATGCCGTTCCAGTCGTACAGCGCCTGGGTGCCGCCGGCCGCGACGGCCGCCTTGCACGCGGCGGACTTCGGGTTCTCGGGGCCCTCGGCGTGGCACTGCGAGACCCGGCTGACCGGGGCGCCCATCGAACCGTGCGCGGCCGCGGGGGCGGCGGCCAGGGTGGTCAGGGCGAGCGGGGCGAGGCCGGCGACGGCGACGGCGGCGACCCTGCGGGGCGCGGAGGGTGCGGGCATGGGGGAACTCCTCGAAACGGTCACTGGGGATGCGCGGATATGCGTGAACTCGGGCCGGAACCCGTGGGGTTGACCAGCAAGCTAGCCCCGGGAAACCGTGAGATCGCCTGTTGGAGGCGGGTGACGGAGATCCTTATGGTCGCGTTAAGGGAGTGCTCAGGCTGCGCTGAGGTAGCTACCGTTCGCGGCATGGAACGAGAGCGGATCCGGCAGGCGGTCACCGCGGACGTACTGGCGGTGAGGGCCGTCACCGACGCCGCCTACCACCCTTACATCGAGCGCATCGGGGTGGTGCCGCAGCCCATGGAGGCGGACCACGCGGCGAACGTGGCCGGGGGGAAGGTGTTCGTCACGGGCGAGCCCGTCGTGGGCCTCGTGGTCCTGGAGGCGTTCGCGGACCATCTCTTCCTCGACAGCATCGCCGTCCACCCCGACGCGCACGGCAGTGGCGTGGGGCGACGGCTGCTGCGCTTCGTGGACGCACGCGCGCGTGCGCTGGGCCTGTCCGAGGTCAGGCTCTACACGAACGCGATGATGCGCGAGAACCAGCAGATCTATCCGAAGTACGGGTACGAGGTCGTGGAACGTCGAGTGGACGGGCCCTACGACCGCGTCCACTACCGCAAGCGACTGCTCTGACCCGTCTCATGACGTGACCGGCCCGGTCAGTTGTCCGGCCACCAGGTGCGCGCGATGTCCTTGCGGACCTCAGGGCGCCCCGAGGGCCGCTCGTCGGCCTCCTCGCGGACACGGCGGGCGTCGGTCTTCTTGAGGGGCTTGTGCACGGTCAGACGGCGCATGGCTGCCTCCTTACGGATCCACCGGGTTCCGCGTTCTCACGGAGGTAGACCCTTTCCCCGAGACTTGCTCATCGAAGCATGGCTGTCAGTGGCGGGTGTCACGATCCGGCGTCCCGGTTCCTCTGCCGGTCCTGTTGTCGGTGGCGGGTGTCGGTCTGGGCGGCATGGCGAACGACAGTGACGGGACGACCACGCCGGGTATCGACCGGGATGTGCGGCGGCCTGTCGCTCCTCGCGGCCGAACAGGGACACCGCGCCACCGCCCGTGGGCGGGGCGGCGCTTCGACGGCGCGCTCGCCCGGGCATGTGCAGTGGACGCTGCCCGGCCCCGCCAGGATCCCGCGGCACCGGCGGGAGTTGCCGCGTCCCGGCGGGCGGCCGGTCCCGGCCGGGAGTGAGGCGGGCGGCCCGCGCTATGTCAGCAGGTCCTCGAAGCCGCCCCCGCGGGCCAGCCGCTCCAGTTCGTCCAGCGCGGCCACGGCGGCGGCAGCGGCCTCGGGGTCCCGCACCGCCAGACCGCTCTCGGCGAACTCGTCCTCGTCCAACCGCCGTACGTCCGTGCCGTCCGCGGAGCGCCACAGGTCCAGGTCGAGATCCTCCACGACCAGTTCCGCGCCGGTCAGCACGGCGGGGCGGGTGATGTCGCAGTACCAGCCCTTCAGCGCGCCCGTGCCGGTCCGGACCTCCTTCACGGAGTACCAGCGGTCGCGCCAGTAGTACTCGGTGAAGACGTCGCCGGGCTCGAAGCGCACGAAGCCGAAGTCGCGGACGCCGGCACCGGCCCAGGGGGCGCGGACGGCGAGGCGGGTGCCGTCGTCGTGCAGCGGTTCGCTCGCGTACCGGATCTTCGTACGGCCCGCCTTGACCAGGACGACGTCCACCCCGCCCGGCGCCTCAGCCGAGTTCGCGGACATAGCGCACCTCGGTCCCGCAGACCTCGTACCCGAGCCACTTGTTGATGGCGAGCATCGGACCGTTGTCGGTGTCGTTGCCGGTGAACGCCTCCGTGAATCCGGCGGCGCGGGCCCGGTACAGGGAGTCGGTCTTGGTGAGTTTGGCGAGACCCCGGCCGCGGTGGGCGCGGACGGTGCCCGTCATGGCGGTCGAGTAGCGGGTGCCGCCGTCGGTGTAGGCGACGCTGAAGGCGACGGGGCGGCCGTCGACGACCGCGACCGTGGTCAGTTCACGGTTCAGCAGCGGGTGCCGCCAGGTCTCCGCGAGCCAGGCCTCGTAGTCCGTGAACTCGATGTCGATGTCGCTCGGTTCGTCCTCCAGCGTCTCCGCGTCCAGCTCGAACATCGGGCGGGGATCGTCGGCGTAGTCGGCGGCGGTGCGCAGTTCGACGCCCGGGGGAGTGGCCGGCAGGGGCGGCAGAGTGCCGTTCGCCAGGTCGAGGCGGAGGAAGTGGCCGGAGCGCCGCCGTGCGTAGCCGTGCCGCTCGGCGAAGGCCAGGTTGGCGGGCTCGTCCAGCACCCAGGCGAACAGCTTCGTCGCCCCCTCGGTGGCCAGGTACTCCTCCGCCGTACGCACCAGCAGCCCGCCGGCCCCGCGCCCCGCCCGGTCCGGGTGGACATAGATGTTGAGGTACGCCTGTCCGGGCTCCGGGCTGTCGTGCACCAGCCCGATCTGCGCCGTGCCGATCGTCTCCCCGTCCTCCTCCGCGACGAGGGACCGGCTCCGGGCGTCCGGATGGGTGTGGACGAGCCGGTGGACTATGGACTCGGGCGTCCACAGGATGAACGGCAGGGCGGCGTGGCGGACATGGGTGAAGGCCGCGACGTCGGCCGCATCATCGGGACGCAGATCACGCACAAGAACGGTCATGTGAGCGCACGCTACGGCGGGCGGGCGGTCGGCTGCCTCCCATTTTCCGGGGGATGCGGGACAATCGCCGCGTGACCTTGAAGATCCACATCGACGACGGTGCCCCGCCCTACGAGCAGGTGCGCGCACAGATCTCCGAACAGGCGCGGTCCGGGGCGCTGCCCGTGGGATACCGGCTGCCGACCGTGCGCGGGCTGGCCGAGTCCCTGGGGCTCGCCGCGAACACGGTCGCCAAGGCGTACCGGGCGCTGGAGGGGGACGGGGTGATCGAGACGCGGGGGCGCAACGGAACGTTCGTCGCCGCGGCGGGCTCGGCGGCGGAGCGGGAGCTGGCCTCCGCGGCCCAGGGCTATGCCGAGCGGGCTCGGCGGCTCGGGGTGACGGAGGGGGATGCGGTGGCCGCGGTGCGGGATGCCCTGCGGGCGGCTTACGGGGATTGAGCGCCGTTTCGGCGGGGGCCGGTGGGCGGCTGCGGGTTCGTTGTGGCTCGGCGCGCCCGCGCGGCGGAGCCGCGACGTGTCTCAGCCCCGCGCCCCTAGCGGTGTTCGGGTGACCGTGAGACCAGAAGTACGCGCCAGTCGGGCGAAAGTCTGTGCGTCGCTCACCGCCGCACCGTTCGGGTCGTTGTTGAAGTACGCGTAGACGTCCTGCCGGGGCCAGGTGTCCTGGACGCGCTGGACCCACGTCGCCAGCGACCGGCGGCCGTAGTGCGGCCAGGCTGCCGCCCGGCCCTGGTGGAAGCGGACGTAGCCCCAGTCGGTGGTGCGCCACAGGGGGGTGACCGGGCGGGACAGGACGTCCGCCCAGCACAGGGCCGCGCGCCGGGACACCAGGACCTCCCGCACCCCGGGTGTCCACCACGACTCGTGCCGGGGTTCCACCGCGACCCGCGTGCCGGACGGGAAGCAGGCGAGGCAGGCGTCCAGGAGGCCCGGGTCGCCCCGCAGCGTCGGCGGCAGCTGCAGCAGGACCGGGCCGAGCCGGTCGCCCAGGCCCGCCGCGTGGGTCATCAGGCGGTCGACGGGCTCCTCGGGGTCCCGCAGACGCTTGATGTGGGTGAGGTAGCGGCTGGCCTTGACCGCGACCGTGAAGTCCGCCGGCACCCGCTCGCGCCACGCCTCGAACGTCTCCCGGGACGGAAGCCGGTAGAAGGCGTTGTTGATCTCCACCGTGGCGAAGGCCTCCGTGTACCGCTCCAGCCACAGCCGTACGGGCAGGCCGGGCGGGTAGAGAACCTCCCGCCAGTCCCGGTACTGCCAGCCCGACGTGCCGACGAACAGGGTCATACCCTCATCAAAGCAGCTACAGGTACAGCCCGGCCTCCGCGCCGTCCCGCGGCTCCGGCAGCGTGGTCGGCGAGGTGCCCCGGCGCAGCGCGTACAGCTCCGCCAGCGTGGCGCCCTCGCGGCCGATCCCCTCCTCGCCGCCGAGCCAGTCCACCGCCTCCCGGCGGGTCAGCGGGCCGACCTCGATGCGGGCCAGGCAGCGGCCGGGGCGGACGACGGCGGGGTGGAGGCGTTCCAGGTCCTCGTTGGTGGTGACGCCGACCAGCACGTTGCGGCCCTGCCCGAGCAGCCCGTCGGTCAGGTTCAGCAGCCGGGAGAGGGCCTGGCCCGCCGTGTGCTTGGCCTCGCCGCGGATCAGTTCGTCGCAGTCCTCCAGCAGGAGCAGCCGCCAGCGGCCCTTGCCCGCCGCGTCCTCCTCGCCGATGGCGATGTCCATCAGGTAGCCGACGTCGGAGAAGAGCCGCTCCGGGTCCAGTACGCAGTCCACCTGGCACCAGTCCCGCCACGAGCGGGCGAGGGTGCGCAGCGCGGAGGTCTTCCCGGTGCCCGGCGGACCGTGCAGGAGCAGCAGCCGGCCCGCGATGTCCTCGGGCGTCGTCTTCATCAGCCCGTCCATCGCGTCCGCGACGGGCGCCGTGTAGTTGGCCCGGACCTCGTCCCAGGTGCCCGCGGAGATCTGCCGGGTGGTGCGGTGCGGGCCGCGGCGCGGGGAGACGTACCAGAAGCCCATCGTGACGTTCTCCGGCTGCGGCTCGGGCTCGTCCGCCGCGCCGTCCGTGGCGTCGGCGAGCACCTTCTCGGCCAGGTCGGCGGTGGTCGCCGTCACCGTGACGTCCGCGCCCCGGTTCCACCGCGAGACCAGCAGGGTCCAGCCGTCGCCCTCCGCCAGCGTCGCGCTGCGGTCGTCGTCGCGGGCGAGCCGCAGCACGCGCGCCCCGGGCGGCAGCAGCGTCGCCCCGGACCGCACGCGGTCGATGTTCGCCGCGTGGGCGAACGGCTGCTCGCCCGTCGCGAAACGGCCGAGGAACAGCGCGTCGACGACATCGGACGGGGAGTCGCTGTCGTCGACGTTGAGCCGGATCGGCAGGGCGTCGTACGGGTTCACGGACATGCCGCCATGATCCGGCACCCGGCCGCCGCGTGCATCCGGTTTCCCCGGCGCACGCGGCGCACCGGACGCCCTCGGCACCTCGGGCACGGGGAGGCCGGCGGCGGGCGGTTCAGGCACCGGATCCCAGCACCCGCCCCCGTGCCTGCCGTGCCCTGCGGAGCACGGCGTACCCCTTGGTGAGGGCCCGGTCCCGGGCGAAGGTGCGGGTGATCGCGCGTCCCTCGACCAGCCGGGCGAACTCGTCGATCCCCGTGCTGCGGCGCACGGTGACCCGCCGCAGGGCGTACGGCCCCTGGGTGCGGCGCGCCAGGCCGTTGCCGACGGCGAGCGCCTGCGCGTACCCCGTCTCGCGCACCGCCCGCCGCACCCGGCGGTCGGAATAACCGTAGGGGTAGGCGAACGAGGCCGGTACGGTGCCCAGTTGGTCGGCGACGATCTCCTTGCAGTGGATCAGCTCGTACCGCAGCCGTTCCTCGGCGAGCTGGTCGAGCTGCGGGTGGGTGTGACTGTGTCCGCCGATCTCCACGCCGGCGGCGGCCAGTTCGCGGACCTGGTCCCAGTCGAGCATGGCGTCCAGGGCGCCCCCGGTGTCGTACGGTCCGCGCAGCCAGCCGGTCGAGACGAACAGGGTGGCCGGGAAGCCGTGCTCGGCGAGGGCGGGCAGGGCGTGCCGGTGCACGCCCTCGTAGCCGTCGTCGAAGGTGATCAGGACGGGCCGCCTCGGCAGCGGGCGTCCGGAGCGCCAGGCGGCGGCCAGCTCCGCCGTGCCGATCGGGGTCAGGCCCCGGTCGGAGATCGCCGCCATCTGCTCGGCGAACGCCTCCGGAGCCACCGAGAGCGCGCGGGTCGCGTCGTTCGGACCGGCCGCGACCGCGTGGTACATGAGGACCGGCACGCGCGCGTCCGCCTCGTGCGCCTCAGCCATGCGCGCCCCCCTCGATGGGCGCCACGGAGAAGGTGGCCCCGCCCCGCCGCGCCCGTACGCTCCCCACCACGTAGCCGCCCGCCGCCGTGAGCACCCCGGCGACGATCGCGCCCGCCCGTCCCGCGCCGCCCGGCCGGGCCAGCACGGCGTCGCGCAGCCCGCGCGCCACACCCGCCGGCAGCACGCGGGTGGCGTACCGGCGTTCGGACTCCAGGCCCTTGTCCGCGCCGACGCTGCGCGCCACCAGTGCCTTGGACAGGCCCTCGGCGTAGGCACGGGTACGGAAGTAGGCGAAGTGCTCGCGCGCCTCGGGCACCCGGTGGTGGATCACCGCCCGGTCGTCGATCAGCAGCACGGCGTCGGGCCGGGCGCGGCTGAGCCGGATGCACAGCTCGGTCTCCTCGCAGCCCAGCGGGCGCTTGTCGCCGTCGCGCCCGATGCCGGTGGCGAAGCCGCCCGCCGCGTCGAACGCCTCGCGCCGGAAGGAGGCGTTCCCGCCCAGCACGTTGCGCACCCGGACCCGGCCGGGCGGCAGGCCCCGGTACGTGCAGCCCACCACCCAGTCGAACTCCTCGGGGAACCAGACCGGCCGGCGCCCCGACGCCCAGATCGGCACCGTGCGCCCGCCGACGGCGACGACCGCCGGGTCGGCGTACCCCTCGGCGAAGTGCCGCAGCCAGTCGCGTTCGGCCACGGCGTCGTCGTCGAGGAAGGCGATCACCTCCCCGCGCGAGGCGGCGATGCCGGTGTTGCGGCCGGCGGACAGGCCGCGGGGGCCCGCGTTGGCGAGCACCCGCACGTCCGCCCGCTCCTTGTACTCCTTCAGCAGCCGTTCCCGCAGCGCCTCGTTGTGGTCGACGACCAGCAGCGTCTCCCGCGCCGGGTGGGACTGCGCCCGCACCGAGGCGACCGCCGCGAGGATGTCCTCCCAGCGGTCCTCGGTGTAGACGCAGATCACGACGGAGATCGTGGGGGAGAGCGTGAGAGGGGCGTCCGTACCGCTCAAGACGCCTTCCTCCGGACCGGGACGACCGGAGCGGCCGAGCCGACCGGGCCGACCGAGGCGAGCGTCGGCGCGTGTGTACGGCTGCGCAGCGCGCGCCGGTTGGACCGCTCGTCGAGGATCACTCTGAGCACCCGCAGCCCGTCCCGTACGGCGCGCAGGTTGCTGACGCCGTGGATGCGCAGGTACTCGTGGCTGGGGATCTCCTGGACCTTCAGGCCGGCCTTCACGACCCGGATGTTCATCAGGGTCTCGACCTCGAAGCCGGTGCAGTCGAGGTCGATCTTGTCCAGGCAGTGCCGCCAGAAGGCGTTGTAGCCGTAGCAGAGGTCGGTGTAGCGGGCGCCGAACTTCCGGTTGACGACCGCGCACAGGGCGCGGTTGCCGAGCTTGCGGATGAAGGTCATGTCGTCGGTGCCGCCGCCGTTGGCGAAGCGGGAGCCCTTGGCGAAGTCCGCGCCCGAGACGAGGGCGGAGACGTACGACACGATCTCCTGGCCGTCGGCCGAACCGTCGGCGTCGACCATCACGATGATGTCCCCGGTGCACGCCTTGAAGCCGGTGATCAGCGCGTCGCCCTTGCCCTTGCCGCGCTGCTCGACCACCTTGACGTCCGGCCACAGCTCCCGGGCGACCTCGACGGTGTCGTCGGTGGAGTTGCCGTCCACCAGGACGACCTCGTGGACCCAGTCGGGCAGTGTCTTGAAGACGTACGGAAGGTTCTCCGCCTCGTTCATGGCGGGTATCACCACGCTCACCGGCGGAGCTATCGCCAGATGCGAGGAGACGGGCCGGTACTTCCCGGCGGGTGACGGATCGGAAGACGATTCGCGTGACGGCTCGTTGCCCGTCGACGCCGGCTGCAGGACTGAGCTCATGAGTCTGGTCCCTCTCGTCCGGCGGACCGCCCGCCCCAGGGGCGGTCCGGCTCTGTATCCGGTTCGAAAGGGGGGTTCTCACCCACGGCGCGCGACGGGACGGATCTCCGTGCGTGCCAGGTGAGCTGGCAAAGCCCGTCGGCGCCGGAAAGACGACAGCCGACCGCGCGGCACGGCCCGGTCACCAGTGCGGTCACCGAGCACGGCACCCCCCTACCGCGCCTCCCGGCCCCGGTCCGTCGCGGCCTCGAGCCCTCCCCTGAGCCGCTTGCCGACGTACCGATGCGGGAGATGTATGACGGTATTGACGATTGAACCTCTATGGCAAGACCTGGAACCAGGTCTCACGTTTTTGTTGGTTTGCCGTCATCCGTTCTTCTTGAGGGGCGATTTCGCACGGTACGGGTCAGGCACGGGCCACCCGGACCGTTCCGCTTTGCCCCCCGAAGCCCAAGATGCCGGGCCTCAATGTGGCGCAGCTCGCCGGAGAGCGTCAAGGGCGCATCGGCCTTCCCGCTGACTTTCGTCCGATATTGAATGACTGTCAGCCATTTTTTGGCATGGACACTTCCTGCCGATGGGTGGAGTCGCTACCACGGTCGAGGCAGAGATCCTGCTAAGGGAGGTTCCATGAGACGTTTCCGACTTGTCGGGTTCCTGAGTTCGTTCCTCCTCGCCGCCGGCGCCGCGCTCGCCGGGGGCGCGACCGCTCAGGCGGCCCAACCCGCCGCCGCCGAGGGCTATGTGGCGCTCGGCGACTCCTACTCCTCCGGGGTCGGAGCGGGCAGCTACATCGGCTCCAGCGGCGACTGCAAGCGCAGCACGAAGGCCCATCCGTACCTGTGGGCCGCCGCCAACTCACCCTCGACGTTCCACTTCACCGCCTGCTCCGGCGCCCGTACGGGTGATGTTCTCGCCGGACAGCTCGGCCCGCTCAGCTCCACCACCGGCCTGGTCTCGATCAGCGTCGGCGGCAACGACGCGGGCTTCGCCGACGTCATGATGACCTGTGTGCTCCAGTCCGACAGCACCTGCCTGTCGCGGATCGCCACCGCCAAGGCGTACGTGGACTCGACGCTGCCCGGCAACCTCGACAGCGTCTACTCGGCGATCCGCAGCAAGGCCCCGGCCGCGCACGTCGTCGTCATCGGTTACCCGCGCTTCTACCAGCTCGGCACGTCCTGCATCGGCCTCTCCGAGACCAAGCGGAAAGCGATCAACGACGCCGCCGACCACCTCAACACCGCGATCGCCAAGCGCGCCGCCGACCACGGCTTCACCTTCGGCGACGTACGTCCCCCCTTCACCGGCCATGAGATCTGCTCCGGCAGTTCCTGGCTGCACAGCGTGAACTGGCTCAACATCGGCGAGTCGTACCACCCGACCGCGGCCGGCCAGTCCGGCGGCTACCTGCCGGTCCTCAACAGCGCCGCATGACCGGAAGCGGAAGCCGAAGCTGAAGCGGAAGGAGAGGAGGAGGGGGAGGCCCCGCCCGTCGGGGTCTCCCCCTCCGGCTCTGTCTCCGTCTCCGTCCCGGTCTCCGTCTCACAGGTCACGGAGAACGCCACCGCGTTCGACGTGGCCTCCACCGGCTCCCGCACCTCCACGCGGACGGTGCCCTCGAACATGCCGCTGCCGGCGTTCGTCGTGACGACCACGGTGTCCTGCCGCGTGCGGTCGCCGCCCGCGGGGAAGGACAGCGTCCGCCAGCCCGGACCGGAGACCGCCCCGTCGTCCGTCACCCAGCGGTAGCCGACCCGCGCGGGCAGCCGGCCCACCGTGAACGCCGCGGTGAAGGAGGGCGACCGGTCGTGCGGCGGGGGACAGGCCCCCGCGTAGTCGGGGTGCGAGCCCACCACGGACACCTTCACGGACTGCGGTGGAGGGCTGCTCCGCGGACCGTGGCTGCCGGAACCGGCGGAAGGGCCCGGCTCCTCGCTGCGCTCGGTCCCGCTCGGCGCGGAACCGGTCGCCCCCGGGCTCCCGCTCGCACCTTCGGCGCCCCCGCCGTGGTCCCGGCGGTCCAGCAGGGCGTACGCCAGTCCGGCCAGCGCCAGTGCGAGAACCACCAGTCCCAGGACCAGCACGACCCGCGCACGCCGGTCCCGGCCCTCGGACGCCCCGGGCGCGGTCTCCGTGGCCGGTACGGGCATCGGGGCAGCCGGTGAGGCCTCCGGCCCGGCGGGTGCCGGTACCGTCGGGGCGTACGCACCGGCCGGCACGGTGTCCGCGCGCGGTGTGCCTCCGCCGGAGGGAGCGCCTCCGGCACCCACGAGCCGCAGATCCCGCTCGGCCCGCTCGGCCGGGGTGCGCTCGGCCGGATCCTTGCGCAGCAGGCCCTCGACGACGGGAGTGAGCGCGCCGGCCCGGTGCGGCGGCGGCAACTCCTCGTCGACGACGGCCCGCAGAGTGCTCAACGGGGTGTCCTGCCGGAAGGGGGAGATGCCCTCGACCGCCGCGTACAGCAGTACGCCCAGCGACCAGAGGTCGGACTCGGGGCCGGGCGTGCGGCCCAGCGCCCGCTCCGGGGCGAGGAACTCGGGCGAGCCGACGACCTCGCCGGTCATGGTCAGTGCCGAACTGCCCTCGACCATGGCGATCCCGAAGTCGGTGAGCACCACCCGGCCGTCGTTCGCCAGCAGTACGTTGGCCGGCTTCACGTCCCGGTGCAGCACCCCCGCCCCGTGCGCGGCCCGCAGCGCGGCCAGCACCTCGGCGCCGATCCGCGCGGCACGCCGCGGTTCCAGCGGGCCCTCGGCCTCCAGCAGGTCGGCCAGCGACAGCCCGCGGACCAGCTCCATCACGATCCAGGGCCGGCCGCCGTCGGTGGCCACGTCGTACACGGTGACCACGTTGTGGTGGGCGACCCGGGCGGCGGCCCACGCCTCGCGCTCCAGCCGTGCGTACAGCCGCCGCACGTCGGTCTCCGGCAGTCCGGCGGGGGCGCGCACCTCCTTCACGGCGACCTCGCGGTGCAGCACCTCGTCGCGGGCGCGCCACACCGTGCCCATGCCGCCCTCGCCGAGGGGAGACAGGAGACGGTAGCGGCCGGCGATCGCGCGCTCGTTGCCCGGTTCCTCGAACACCGGCGCCCCCTATGGCGTCTCCTGTGGACATTCCTCGGGAACGGGCCCGTATTTCTCCCGCATTCATCCCAAAAGTAGCTCAGCCGAGCGCGGATGCGGCCCCCCCCGGACACCAGTCCGGTACCGCTCGCCGCCACGGACGCGGCCCGAGGCCGCCGTGACCGGGAGGCCGCGGCCGCCCTGCGCGACCGCGTGCCGGCCGCCGTACGCACCACCGGGCAGGAGCCGGCGCCCGGACGCGGGCCCGTCCGCCGGCCACCGCCCGATGCCCGTGGTGTCCGGCCGCCGCCGGAGCGCCCCCGCGCACCCAGGACGCGCCCCTGCCCGTGCCCTTGGCCACGGCGACGGCCGCCACGGCGCTCGTCGCCGCCCCGCACTTCGCCGTCCCGCACTTCGCCGTCCCGCACTTCGCCGCCCCGCACTTCGCCGTCCCGGCGAACCGGAGGCAGGACGAGTCGGACTCGGCGCGAGACCGGCACGTGAGATCGCCCACGTTCGCGCGGCTCCGGACGCCCGCGCGACGAGCGGCGCGGACGACCGGAGCCGCGGTCTCGGAGTGGTCGCCTCCGCATCCGAGGGGCGCGTGGTCGTCGCCCCGCGCGGATACGGTGAGCCGTCCGGGCGACCGCGTGCACCGACTGCGGCCCGTGCGCCCCGGCGCCGGACCGCGCTCCCTGGGGGCTTCTCGGCACCGGCGTGCCACTGCTCGCCTCCGGCCCGGACCTGCCCGCCACCTCACCGGCCGTCACGGTCGGACCGGCAGGGTGCCCGGCCCGCCCGACGGGCGAGCCGATTGTCCAACTCGCCCTGGAATCTTCTGGATTCGGAGAGTGATCGTCAACCCCCTTATGGGGAAGGTGAATCCTGTGACCGCGATACGCGCATGTCGTACCGGGGCGATAGGGTTACTCTGCCCGGGCCGGGTGGACTCGTACGGGTGGGGAGTGACATGGAACAGATAACAGTGCGCAGCAGGGCAAGGGTCCCTGCGATCACGTGCGGAAGCGGCGCGACCAGCTCGCGTCTCGACCGTCACCTCGCGGTGCTCGGAGGGCCCGCCCTCCCGCAACGGGAGACGGTGGAGGCGACGTCGCTGATGCGTGAACTGACCGCGCGTGAGCCCGCGCACAAGCGCAGCAGCAGGGGTGCCAGGGTGCGCGGGGTCTCGCTGTTCGCGCCGCTGCGCCGACTGCGGCGCTCGCTGTTCGGCAGCAACTGAAGCCCGCGCGCCGGCGATCACACCGTCCCGGCGCGGCGCCGCGCACTCGTCCGTCGTCCCCACGGCACGCAGCGGCGCCTCGGTGTGGTCCCGAGCGCGGGTAATCCCCGTACGTCCGACTCCGTACGCCCGTATCCCACGCCCGTATCCCACGTCCGTCTCCCCGCGTTCGTCCGGTACGTCCCCGTGGGTGTTCTCACGGCCTCGTCCCGCCGTCCCCCATCCGGCGGTGACGCACACACCGACCCGCTCGGCGGTCCCCGCGCGTAGCCGGTGCGCAGCCCCCCAACCACCAGCGCCCGCACCGCGCCGGCGGACCCCGCGCGCGTAGCCCGGCGCCGGAAGGGCCTACAGCAGCGCCAGCTGCCCCTCCGGCCCCTCCTCCCGGCCGTCCAGCACGGAGGCCGGCCTGCGGGCCGCCTGGGGCACCGGAAGCACGCCCGCCTCGCGCAGCTCGGTCGCCGTGATCTCCGCCGTCACCGCCGGCTCCCGGAACAGCGGCCGCACCTCGGCGAGCAGGGCGAGGACCGTGATCAGTTCCAGCAGTTCGGACGTCCAGGTCTGCGGCCAGACGGCCGGGCGGATCGCCGCCAGCGTGCCCGGCTCGCCCTCGGCGGTCCGGGCCGCGAACCACTGCTCCAGCACCCGCACCCCGCCCACCTCGAAGTCCCAGGCGCCGGGCGGCACGGGGGAGACCCGGCCCTCGTCCAGGTACAGGGCCTCCTCGTCCCGGTCGTAGCGCAGGGTCACCGGGCGGGCGGGCAGCGGGGCCCGGACGTACGGGCGGCGGCCGCCGGGCAGTTTGGGGCGCTCGCCGTCGCGGCGCATCAGCCACAGGGCGCGCCGGCCCAGGCCGACCCCGCGCTCCCACAGCGCGGGGTCCGCGGTGAGCGGCACCCGGGAGCCCTCCCGCACCGTCGCCACCGCCCAGGCCAGCACGTCCACCGGGTCGGGACGCCGGCCGAGCCGGGCGGCCAGGTGGTCGAGGAGACCGGGTGCCAGGTTCGGCTCCGCCCCGCCCGGACGGCGGTACAGCGGACGCACCCGGGCGCCGCCGAGCAGCGGCAGCCGCGAGGTCGCGAGGAGCAGCGGAGCACCGGCGGTACCGGGCCCCTCCACCGCGAACACCTGCCGCTCGTCCGCCACCCGCCACAGCTCCGGACGGGCCGCGTCGATCAGCCGGTGGTCGGGAATCAGCCACTGCTCGTCGAAGGGCGCGCGCAGCACCCGTACGGGCTCCGGGCACGGCCCCGAGGCGCGCACCAGCTTCTCCGTGCCGCCGGAACCGCCCGGCAACCGCCCGACCGCCGTGTGCGGCGTGCGTGAACGCGTCGGCTCGAACAGGGCCTCGCGGTCGGCGCCCTCGGCCTTCACCAGGGCGTCCCAGCGGGCCTTCAGGGACGCCGCGTCGGGGGCCGCCGGCCACGCCCGGCCGAGCCGCGGCGGTGCGACGGACCACGGCATGAGGTCCGCCAGCGGCGGAGCGTCGTCGTGCGTCACGCCGGGCATCGTACGACGGGGCGCCGCGGCCTCACGTGGCATCCAGGGTGACCGTGAAGGAGAAACGGTCCCCCCGGTAGTGGATGACCGCCACGTCCAGCGCACGGCCCGCCGTGTCGTACGTGATGCCCGTGTAGTGCAGGATCGGGCTGAGCAGCGGGACTTCGAGCAGCCGCGCCGTCTCCGGGTCCGCGAGCCGGGCCTGAACCGTGTCCGTGATCCGGCTGATGTCCAGGCCCACCACGTCCCGCAGCACCTTCGTCATCGGCCAGCGGGCCAGGTCGTCCACGTCGATGCGGGCGGCGACTTCGGGACGGACGTAGTTGCGGGCGTGGTTGGTGGGCTCGCCCGTCTTCTCGTCGCAGCGCAGCCGGTGGTACGTCGCCGTCTCGGCCAGGTCGGGGAAGTACTCGGCGAGTTCGGCCGGCACGGGGCCGGTGCCGTGGTCCAGCAGCTCGGCCTTCATGCCGGACTGCTGGGCCACGATCGCGTCCACCGAGCCCAGCAGCCGCACCGGGGCGCCCCGCCGGACGTCGGGCTCGATGAACGTGCCGCGCCGGCGGTGCCGGGTGATCAGCCCCTCGTCCTCCAGCTCCTTCAGCGCCTGCCGCATGGTCAGCACGCTCACCCCGTAGTGGCCGGCCAACTGCTCCTCGGTGGGCAGGCGCAGCGGGTCCCGGGGCGAGCGGCCCAGTATCGAGGCGCGCAGCGACTGCGACACCTGGTACCAGAGCGGCAGCTTGCGGTTCAGGACGATGGAGTCCGGGGCGAAGGAGGTCACGGGCCATCCGTACCGGTAGTGAATCCTCAGTGCAAGGGGCGGAAGTGACGCTCCAGGCCCTGCCAGACGTCGTCGTAACCCTGTTGCAGGTGCTCGGCGCGGGCCGCCTGGGGCGTGAGGGTCACCGGCCAGCGCGTCTCGAACATGAACGCCAGCCCGTCGTCGATCCGCTGCGGCTTCAGCTCGGCGGCGCTCGCCCGGTCGAAGGTCTCCCGGTCCGGACCGTGCGCCGACATCATGTTGTGCAGCGAGCCGCCGCCCGGTACAAAACCTTCCGCTTTCGCGTCGTAGGCGCCCTCGATCAGGCCCATGTACTCGCTCATCACGTTCCGGTGGAAGTACGGCGGCCGGAAGGTGTCCTCGCCCACCAGCCAGCGCGGGGCGAAGACCACGAAGTCGACGCCCGCGAGACCGGGGGTGTCCGACGGGGAGGTCAGCACCGTGAAGATCGACGGGTCGGGGTGGTCGTAGGAGATCGTGCCGAGGACGTTGAAGCGGCGCAGGTCGTAGAGGTACGGCACGTGGTTGCCGTGCCAGGCGACCACGTCGAGCGGGGAGTGGTCGTAGTCGGCCGCCCAGAGGTTGCCGCAGAACTTGTTGACCACCTCCACCGGGCCCGCCGCGTCGTCGTCCTCGTACGCCGCGACCGGCGCCATGAAGTCCCGCGCGTTCGCCAGGCCGTTGGCGCCGATCGGGCCGAGGTCGGGGAGGCGGAAGGGGGCGCCGTAGTTCTCGCAGACGTAGCCGCGGGCGTCCTCGTCGAGGAGCTCCACGCGGAAGCGGACCCCGCGCGGGACCAGCGCCATATGGCCGGGCTCGGCGTGCAGCAGCCCGAACTCGGTGCGCAGCAGCAGACCGCCGCGCTCCGGGACGATCAGCAGCTCGCCGTCGGCGTCGCTGAAGACGCGCTCCATGGACGCCGTGGCGTGGTACAGGTGCACGGCCATGCCGGTGCGCTGGGTGGCGTCCCCGTTGCCGCCGAGCGTCCACAGGCCCGCGAGGAAGTCGGTCCCGGCCCCGGGCGCGGGCAGCGGGTTCCACCGCAGCCGGTTCGGGTCCGGCACGGCTTGGGTGAAGGGTGCCGTGCGGATCGCGCCGTTGCCCGTGCGGGTGAACGCCGGGTGCGCGGCCGACGGGCGGATCCGGTACAGCCACGAGCGGCGGTTGTGCGCCCTCGGCTCGGTGAACGCCGTGCCGCTCAGCTGCTCCGCGTACAGCCCCTCGGGCGCCCGCTGCGGCGAGTTCCGGCCCTCGGGCAGCGTTCCCGGAACGGCCTGCGAGCTGTGCTCGTTGCCGAAACCGGACAGGTAGGCCAGTCCCTCCGCGGTCTTCCGCGCGTCCCCGCTCATCGATCGCTCCCTCGCAACCCGTGTCCCACCCGATTCCTATGGGACACCGTAGGATTGAGGTCGCCCGGGCGCAAGAGGTCGTGCGGGCGCAAGAGGTCCTGCGGGCCTGGGCTCCCGGCCCCCTCGGTCGTCCCGGGGGAGGATGACCGGAATCAGACCCCTGGGGGATCCGGACCGTCGGACCGGTGTTCTAGTCTCCCGTCATGTCGTGGATGCGGAGAGTGCTCGCCGTGCTCGCGGTCTGTGTCCTGCTGCTGACCGGATCCGCCGGCTGCGGCTCGGGTGACACGGGCGGTACGGACGAACCGGAGGCCCGGGATTCGGCCACGCCGGTGGGCAGGCTGCTCGACGCCACCGACGAGGAGGGCCGGCGCTACCGGGAGGTGGACGGCGAGGACGCGCCCGAGGTCGGTGTCGAGGTGGAGCCCGAGGACGACGACAGCTGGAACGTACGCCTGACCGTCCGGGACTTCAGGTTCTCGCCGGCCGGGACGGAGGCCGAGGCGGTGGCCGGCCGCGGCGTCGCCCACCTCTTCCTCGACGGGGACCTCCTCACCCGCCTGCGCGGCCCGGAGTACCGCCTCGCCGCCGGCCTCGTACCGCGCGGCACCCACCAGCTCACGGTCCGCCTGTACGCCGACGACGGCACCGTCTGGGCCGTCGACGGCGAACCGGTCGAGAGCACGGCGGACATCACGGCGTCGGACGCGGAGCCGTCGCAGGCCGCGGATCCGTCACAGGCCGCGGAGCCGGAGGGGCTCGACGGCCGGACGCTTCCCGTCCCCGCGGCGGCCCGATGAACGAAACCGGTGGCCACCGCCGTACTGAAGGTCACAGTTCACCGGACCGCGGCGGAAGGGCATCATGAAGACCGTGTCCCACGCGACCTCGCTCCGCCGCGCCCCCGTGCAGCGGCGCAGCGCCGAACGGCTGACCCGGATCCTCGACGCCTGCGCCGTCCTCCTCGACGAGGTCGGCTACGACGCCCTGAGCACCCGGGCCGTGGCACTGCGCGCGGACGTCCCCATCGGCTCCGTCTACCGCTTCTTCGGCAACAAGCGGCAGATGGTCGACGCGCTGGCCCAGCGCAACCTGGAGCACTACGCGGAACGGGTCACCGAACGGCTGACGGAGACGGGCGACGGCGGCTGGCGCGGGGCGCTGGACGCGGTGCTCGACGAGTACCTGGCGATGAAGCGGACCGCGCCCGGTTTCTCCCTGATCGACTTCGGCAACCAGATCCCGGTCGGCGGCCGCCACGCCGTCCCCAACCACCGCGTCGCCGACCGGCTCACCGAGCTGCTCTCCGGCTACCTGGGCCGCCGCCCCGACGACGATCTGCGCCGCGCCTTCCTCGTCGCCGTGGAGACCGCCGACGCCCTTGTGCAACTCGCCTTCCGGGTCGCGCCGGACGGGGACGAGAGGATCATCGAGGAGGCCCGGGAGCTGCTGCGGGCCTATTTGGGGCGGGTGTTGGACTGACGGGCCGGCTGGGCTCGCCTCTGGGCCGGCTGGGCTCGCCTACGGGTCGGCTGGGCTCGGCCTGCGGACCGGATTGGCTCGGCCCGCAAGTCGGCCGTGCTTGGCCGACGCAGGCCGCGCTGGGCTGATGGACCGGCTGTACTCGGCCGACGGGCGGGTCTCGCTGGGCGGGACGGGCGGGGTGTGCTGGGCCGGCTGTACTGGGCGGGACGGGACGGGACGGGTCGGTCGGGAGGGACCGGAGGGCCGACGGTGTTCGGTCGGCGGGTCGGCGGGTCGGCGGTGCTCGGTCGGCGGGCCGGTGCCGTACGGCTGTTACGCAGCCGTCGGCGCAAAGCCTCCCCAGCATGCCTACCGGTCGGTATGCTCACCGCGAGAGAGCGCCGCTGCCGCCGCCCTACGGGAGGACCCGTGTCCCGCACCGCCCTGCGTATCTGCCCCCTGTGCGAGGCCACCTGCGGCCTGGCCCTCACCATCGACGGCACCACGGTCACCGCCGCCCGCGGGGACCGCGACGACGTCTTCAGCCGTGGCTTCATCTGCCCCAAGGGCGCCTCCTTCGGCGCCGTCGACGCCGACCCCGACCGGCTGCGCACTCCCCTGGTGCGCAGGGACGGCGAACTGCGCGAGGCGACCTGGGAGGAGGCGTTCGACGCGGTCGCCGCCGGCATCCGGCCCGTCGTCGAGCGGTACGGGCCGCACTCCGTCGGCGTCGTCCTCGGCAACCCCAACGTGCACACCATGGCCGGCGCCCTCTACCCGACCGTCCTGCTCGGCGCCCTCGGCACCCGCAGCCTCTTCACCGCCTCCACGGTCGACCAGATGCCCAAGCACGTCTCCAGCGGGCTGCTCTTCGGTGACGCCAACGCCATCCCGGTGCCCGACCTCGACCGCACCGACCACCTGCTCCTCATCGGCGCCAACCCGCTGGAGTCCAACGGCAGCCTGTGCACGGCTCCCGACTTCCCCGGCCGCCTCAAGGCCCTCAGGGCGCGCGGCGGCACCCTCACCGTCATCGACCCGCGCCGCACCCGCACCGCCAGGCTCGCCGACCGGCACGTGGCGATCCGCCCCGGCACCGACGCCCTGCTCCTCGCCGCGATGGCCCACGTGCTCTTCGAAGAGGGACTGGTGGACCTCGGCGAGCTCGCCCCGCACGTCGAAGGGGTCACGGAACTCGCCGACGCCGTACGCGACTTCACGCCGGAGTCCGTCGCCGCCGCCTGCGACGTGGACGCCGGCGTCACCCGCGCCCTCGCCCGCGAACTCGCCGCCGCCCCCACCGCCGCCGTCTACGGCCGCATCGGCAGTTGCACCGTCCCGCACGGCACCCTCGCCAGCTGGCTCGTGGACGTCCTCAACATCCTCACCGGCAACCTCGACCGCCCCGGTGGCGCCCTCTTCCCGCAGGCCGCCACCGACAAGACCCCGCGTCCCGCCGGTCCCGGCCGCGGCTTCGCGCTCGGCCGCTGGCACTCCCGGGTGAGCGGACACCCCGAGGCCAAGGGCGAGCTGCCCCTGTCCGCCCTCGCCGAGGAGATCGACACCGCCACCGACGAGGGCGCGCCGGTCCGGGCGCTGATCACCGTCGCCGCCAACCCGGTGCTGTCCGCACCCGACGGCGACCGGCTCGACAAGGCACTGGACTCGCTCGACTTCATGGTGAGCGTCGACCCCTACCTGGGCGAGACCTCGCGCCACGCCCACGTCGTCCTGCCGCCGCCCCCGCCGGCCCAGAGCCCGCACCACGACTTCGCCTTCAACACCCTCGCCGTGCGCAACCAGGTCCGCTACACCCGTCCCGCCGTCCCGCTGCAACCCGGCCGCATGGCCGAGACCGAGATCCTGGCCCGGCTGATCCTGGCCGCCACCGGCATGCACGGCGCCGACCCGGCCGCCGTCGACGCCATGGTGATCGAGCAGACCCTCGACAGGGCCGTGGGGGACCCGCACTCACCCGTACACGGACGGGACGCCGGCGAACTGACCGCACAGCTCACCGGCGAGAACGGCCCCGAGCGGCGGCTCGACCTGATGCTGCGCCTCGGCCCCTACGGCGACGGCTTCGGCGTACGCCCCGACGGCCTGACCCTTCAGCGGCTGCTCGCCCACCCGCATGGCATCGACCTCGGCCCGCTGCGCCCACGCCTGCCGCAGCCGCTGAAGACCCGCAGCGGCAAGGTGGAACTGCTGCCCGGACCGATCGCCGACGACCTGCCGCGCCTGCGCCAGGCCCTGGCCGAGCGCGCCGACGGGCTCGTCCTCGTCGGCCGCCGCCACCTGCGGTCCAACAACAGCTGGATGCACAACATCCCGGCCCTCACCGGCGGCTCCAACCGCTGCACCCTGCACCTCCACCCCGACGACGCCGAACGGCTCGGCGTGCGCGGCGGAGAGCCCGTGCGGGTCAAGGGTGCCGGGGGAGAGGTGACGGCCCCCGCCGAGGTCACCGACACCGTCCGGCCGGGCGTGGTCAGCCTTCCGCACGGCTGGGGCCACGACCGGCCCGGCACCCGCACGAGCCACGCCGCCACCGAGCCCGGCGTCAACGTCAACCAGCTCCTCGACGGCAGCGTGCTCGACCCGCTCTCGGGCAACGCGGTCCTCAACGGCGTACCCGTCGAGCTCGTCCCGGTCCCCCCGCCGCTGACCGACACAAAGCTGTGACCTGGAGTTTTGCGCTTATTGCTCGCGTGTCAACGTCTTGTTAACGACGCTTCACGGCACCTAACGTCGCTCGCACCGCCTGCCCCGGTGGGATGTTCAAGGGCGAACGTTAGGTACTCACTCATGCTGACCATCCTCGGCTTCGCCATGATCGCGACCTTCCTGGTCCTGATCATGATGAAGAAGATGTCGCCGATCGCGGCGCTCGTGCTGATCCCCGCGCTGTTCTGCGTGTTCGTCGGCAAGGGCGCCGAACTCGGTGACTACGTCATCGACGGCGTGTCCAGCCTCGCCCCCACCGCGGCGATGCTCATGTTCGCGATCGTCTACTTCGGGGTGATGATCGACGTCGGGCTCTTCGACCCGATCGTCCGGGCCATTCTGAAGTTCTGCAAGGCCGACCCGATGCGGATCGTCGTCGGTACGGCCCTGCTCGCCGCCATCGTCTCGCTGGACGGCGACGGATCCACCACCTTCATGATCACGGTCTCGGCGATGTACCCGCTGTACAAGCGCCTGAAGATGAGCCTGGTCGTGATGACCGGCGTCGCCGCGATGGCCAACGGCGTGATGAACACCCTGCCCTGGGGCGGTCCGACCGCCCGCGCCGCGACCGCGCTGAAGGTCGACGCCACCGACATCTTCGTCCCGATGATCCCGGCCCTGGCCGTCGGTCTGCTCGCCGTCGTCACCCTGTCCTACGTCCTGGGCCTGCGCGAGCGCAGGCGGCTGGGCACGCTGACGCTGGACGAGGCGCTGGTGCGGGAGCCGGAGAGCGAGACGGTGCTGGTCGGTGCGGGTGCGGGTACGAAGGCGGGTGCTGACGCGGCCTCCGGTGCGGACGCCGGTGCCGGTGCCGGTTCGGGTGCCGGTTCGGGTTCGGGTTCGGGTTCGGCGAAGGCCGCCGCGGGTTCCGGCGGGTCCCAGGATGCCGCCGCCGAGGACGGCGACTGCGACGACGACTTCCAGACCCTCGACCCGAACCGGGCCACCCTGCGCCCCAAGCTGTACTGGTTCAACGCGCTGCTCACGGTCGCGCTGCTCACCGCCATGATCATGGAGCTGCTGCCGATCCCGGTGCTCTTCCTGCTCGGCGCCGCGCTCGCGCTCACCGTCAACTTCCCCCACATCCCGGACCAGAAGGCACGCATCGCGGCCCACGCCGACAACGTCCTCAACGTCTCCGGCATGGTCTTCGCCGCCGCCGTCTTCACCGGCGTCCTCACCGGCACCGGCATGGTCGACCACATGGCCAACTGGCTGGTGGACACCATCCCCGACGGCATGGGCCCGCACATGGGCCTGGTCACCGGCCTGCTCAGCCTGCCGCTGACCTACTTCATGTCGAACGACGGCTTCTACTTCGGCGTCCTGCCGGTGCTCGCCGAGGCCGGCCAGGCGCACGGCGTGTCGACGCTGGAGATCGCCCGCGCCTCCATCGTCGGCCAGCCGCTGCACATGTCCAGCCCGCTCGTCCCGGCCGTCTACGTCCTGGTCGGCATGGCGAAGGTCGAGTTCGGCGACCACACGCGGTTCGTGGTGAAGTGGGCGGTCATGACGAGCCTGGTCATCCTCGCGGCGGGCATCCTGTTCGGCATCATCTGATCATCGGACGGGTTGTCCGGTCACTCGCTCAGAGAACCGGCGGCCGGGGAGTACGGGATCCCGGGAAGGAAACGATCATGACGCCCGGTGGGAACCGCGGGTGGCTGCTCCGCCTCGTCATCGCCTTCGGCTTCGCGCAGGGGGCGGTGTCGATGGCCCGGCCCGCCGTCTCCTACCGGGCCCTCGCGCTGGGCGCGGACGAAAGGGCGGTCGGCGTCATCGCCGGTGTGTACGCGCTGCTGCCGCTGTTCGCCGCCGTCCCGCTCGGCCGCCGCACCGACCACGGCCGCTGCGCGCCCCTGCTGCCCGTCGGCGTGGTACTCATCGCCGGCGGTTGCGCGCTGAGCGGTATCGCGGGCTCCCTGTGGGCGATGGCCCTGTGGAGCGGCGTCATGGGCCTGGGACACCTCTGCTTCGTCATCGGCGCCCAGTCGCTGGTCGCCCGCCAGTCCGCCCCGCACGAGCAGGACCGCAATTTCGGCCACTTCACCATCGGGGCCTCGCTCGGCCAGCTCGTCGGGCCCGTCGCGGCGGGCGCGCTGATCGGCGGCCACGACATGGCGGGCAGCAGCGCCCTGGCCCTGGTGGTGGCGGGCGCGGGCGCGGCGGTCGCGTTCACCTCGCTGTGGCGCATAGAGCACCCGACGGCCGCCACGTCCCGTACGGAACAGGGAACGCGCGTCCCCGTCGCGAGCATCCTGCGCGCCCGGGGCGTGCCCGCCGGCATCCTGATCAGCCTGTCCGTCCTGTCCGCGACCGACGTCCTCACCGCCTACCTGCCGGTGGTCGGCGAGCACCGGGGCATCTCCCCGGTCGTGATCGGCGTACTGCTCAGCCTGCGGGCCGCCGCCACGATCGCCTGCCGGCTGGTGCTGACCCCCCTGCTGCGGCTGCTCGGCCGGACCGCGCTGCTCACGGTCACCTGTCTGCTGGCCGCCCTGCTGTGCGCCGGTGTCGCGCTGCCGGTGCCGGTGTGGGGGCTCGCGCTGATGCTGGTCGTCCTCGGCTTCTGCCTCGGCGTCGGCCAGCCGCTGTCCATGACGACCGTCGTCCAGGCGGCCCCCGACGGAGCCCGCTCCACCGCCCTCGCCCTGCGCCTGACCGGCAACCGCCTCGGCCAGGTCGCCGCACCCGCCGCGGCGGGACTGATCGCCGGCGTCGCGGGGGTGGCCGCGCCGTTCGTGATGCTCGGCGCCCTGCTGCTCATGTCCTCGGGCATCGCCCTGCGCTCCCCGTCCACCGGACCGGCCGCGGACCGGCCGCCCGCCGGAGACGATGCCGAGGACACACCTCGCCGCCGGGCACCGCGCCGGACGGCCCGTTAGGTCGCCGGCCAGGTCACCTCGGGAGCGTCCCTTCGCGGGACCGCGAAGCCCCTTCCCGGGTGGGGGCAGGCACGAGGGCGGAGGCGGCCGAGGGCACCGTGAACGCCGACGTGTCGCGAGCGTCGGACGGCGGGTCTTCCGGCCGAGCGGTGCCCGCAGCCCCGGGGACGTCGTGGGCAGGCGCCGGGGCCGCGTGACCGGGCCCGCCGGTTCGGAGCGCGGCGCTCTGTCAGGTCGGCTGGAGCTCGCCGGTGATCGGGACGTCGGGGGTCTGCGTGTTGGTGACGATGGCGAGGTCGGGGCCCTTCGGACCAGGGTGCCACTGGCCGCCGGCCAGGCGGACCAGGGCGATGTTGGGGGTGGGGCCCCGTTTCCAGTCGAGGGTGCCCGCGATGGTGGGCAGGGCCGTGCCGGCGAGGGCTCGGGCGATGGCAGCGTGGTCGGTGGGGTCGTCGGCGGTACTGAGGGCGTGGTGGGCGGTTTCCACGAGGGCGTGGGCCAGTCCGAGCGGCTGCAGCCAGGATTCGCCGGTGTCACGGCGGTAGGCGTGGGCGAGGTCGGCGCAGGTGGTGCCGTCCAGGCTGGAACGGTAGGGGTGGGCGGGGCTCCAGTAGACGAGGGTGGCGACGCGTGCGTCGGCGAGTTCGGCGTGGACGTCCGGGGCTGTGGTGGTGTGGGTGTGGGGGTAGGTCAGCCACCGCGAGCAGGTGATCAGCCGGGGCCGCAGCCCGGCCTGACGGGCCTGACGGTGGAAGAGGGACAGGTCGGCGGCGGTGGCGGCGCTGGTGACGATGTCGGCGCCGTACTCCCGCATGCGGCCGACCTGTGTCCGGAAGTCGCCCGCCGGTTCGCGGTAGGGGCCGAGGTCGGCCATGTCGTGTCCGCGCGCGGATGTCACCGGGGCGAAGCCGTACCGGTCGTGGCGGAGCAGGCTGCCCTGAAGGTCGTCGTTCCACAGGCAGCCGATGGTGTGGGTGCCGCCGGTCTGTTCCCACATCTCGGCGAAGACGGTGGCGATGTCGTCCAGGCCCCAGGCGAAGTGGTAAGTCCACTGGAAGTGGTGTCCGGGGGCGGCACCGCGCGCGTGGACGTAGGCCTGCCACGGGAAGGTGGTCGACAGACAGGGGACCCGCAGTTCCTCGCAGGCGTCGGCGACGGCGGGCAGTACCTGGGTCCCGGCCATGGTCAGGACGATGTGCGCCCGGTCGGTGGTGACCAGGTCGTGGACGGCCTGCCGGGCCGCTGCCGGATCGGAGCGGCTGTCGCGTACGGCGACCGACACGTCGTAACGGCTGCTTCCGTTACGGACGTGCTCCAGCTGCGGCGCCAGCGCCTTCAGAACGTAGGTCAGTGGCTTGCCCAGCGGCGCCAGACGCCCCGTCAGGGGCGCCACCACACCGATCGTCAGCCTTGCTGAGGAGATCTTCACCCTGTGCTTCCCGCCTTCTCATCGCCCATCGCCCATCGACGAGAACCGGTGAGCCGCGTGGTGGTGGACGACGCCACGCGGCTCACCGGCTCCTCACTGCTCCTCGCCGGACTCTCCGGCTCAGTGACCGGAACGGTCCACGGCCACGCACGTGGTCCTGCTCATCACCGACACCGTCTCGTTGCCGCAGTTGTTGCTGTGGCCCGAGGCGTTGCGGGCGAACAGCAGGTTGGACAGGACCCCGCCGCTGGCGCCGACCTGGTCACCGCCGCCGCCCTGACTGGTGTCCTCGGACAGGCAGGTGCGGTCCTTGAGCAGAGCCACCTTGCCCGTTCCGCAGAGGTTGGCGTGGCCGGAGGAGTTCCTGCCGGACAGGTTGGACAGCAGGCCCCCGGGCCCCCCGTCACTGTCACCGGCATGCGCGGCGGCCGCACTGACGGGCGTCGCCAGTACCGCCCCCACCAGCGAGGCCACCACCGCGACACGCCGCACACCGAACATCTGCACTGTGTTCCTCCCATACACCGTTGCCGGCCGCGTCGACCGGTCCACCAGCCCTAACGACGGTGCGGGCGAACGGCATGGCCGTAGGCACGGTGAATCATCAGCGAAGCAGTTGATCGGCTACTCCGAAGGGAGCTCACCGGCCAGGCCGTTGACAGCGGCGGGGGACGGGGACACGGCGATGCGGTTGCTCGCCCTCCGGCCGCCTGTTCGCGCGGCCGCGGGCGTGGGAGCGGATTCAGGAGCGGATCCGGACGATGCCGGCGCATCTCGCGCATCGAATGCTGTCGCCGCCACCACGGTCACGGGTTCGGGTGTGGCACGCCGGCGCCCGGTGCGGCGCGGGTCGGCCCGGTGCGGCGCGGGTCGGCGCGGCGCGGCGCGGGTCGGCCCGGCCCGGCTCGGGTCGGCGCGGCGCGGGGTCGGGCCGGAGGCATCGTGGAGTGAAGCGCCGCAGGCCTCGGGTCCACCTCCTGAGACGCCCCCACCCCTGAATCCGGCCGTCCGCTTTCTCATCAGATGGACGGTGGGACCGGGATACGGTCCAGTGTCTTCCCCCAGCCGCGCACATTCCGTTAACTTCCGTGACTCACACGCCCCGTACGACCCGCACGAGGGCGTCCGACCGCGGAGCACCAGCGCTCAGTGAGCCCCGGGGGCACCTCCCATGACACGCGCCATCTCCCTGCACGACGTGAGCAAGACCTACGCGCGAGGCGTCCGCGTGGTGGACCGGCTGTCGCTGGACATCGCGCCCGGCGAGTTCCTCGTCCTGCTCGGCCCCTCCGGCTGCGGCAAGTCCACCGTGCTGCGCATGATCGCCGGCCTGGAGGAGATCACCGACGGCCGACTGCTGCTGGACGGCGAGTACGGCAACGACCTGCCTCCCTCCGAGCGGAGCATGGCGATGGTCTTCCAGAACTTCGCCCTGTACCCGAACATGACGACCCGCGGGAACATCGGCTTCCCGCTGCGCGTCGAGGCACCGCAGACCGACCCCGGCCCCCGTGTGGACGCCACCGCCCGCATGCTGGGCATCGAGGACCTCCTCGACCGCTTCCCCGCCCAGCTCTCCGGCGGCGAACGCCAGCGCGTCGCCATGGGCCGGGCCATCGCCCGCCACCCCACCGCCTTCCTGATGGACGAGCCGCTGTCCAACCTCGACGCCAAGCTCCGCAACCATCTGCGCGCCGAGATCACCAAACTGACCCGGGAACTCGGCGTCACCACGGTCTACGTCACCCACGACCAGTCCGAGGCCATGTCCCTCGGCGACCGCGTCGCCGTCCTGCGCGGCGGCGTGCTCCAGCAGGTGGACACCCCGCGCGCGGTGTACGCCCTGCCGCGCAATGTCTTCGTCGCCGCCTTCATCGGCACCCCGCGGATCAACCTGCTGCGCGGCCTCGTACGGGCGCCGCTCGACGGGGCGATGACCATCAGCCTGGGCAAGCAGTTCCTGCGCCTGCCCGAACCGCTCTCCCTGGACCACCAGTTGCTCCGCGTCCAGCAGGGCCGCGAGGTCATCGTCGGCCTGCGCTCGGAGGCCGTACGGATCGCGAAACCCGCCTCCGCCCGCCCCGGCGAGGTGCTGCTCACCGGCCTGGTGGAGCACGTCGAGTTCCAGGGCCACGAGGTCCTCGTCCACTTCAACACCGGCTCGCGCCCGGCCGTCGTACCCGATCTGGAGGCTCCGCGCCCGGTCGCGCGCCCGGCCGGGCGCCGCCGCCGCGACGGCACGGTCCTGGACCGGCTGAAGGAGCGGGCGGGCACCCTGCGCGCCGGACCGGTGGTGGTCGTGGACGACCCCGAGGGCGCCGGACCCGCTGGCACCGAACCCTCCGCCACCGCCCCGGACGGCCGCCTCCCCGGCGACCTGATCGTCCGGACCACCCCCGACATCGACCTCCGCCACGGCATGCAGGTCCCCCTCCTCGTCGACCTCGCCCACCTGTTCGTCTTCGACCAGCACGGCGACCGGATCTGCCCCGCCCCGGCGCGGCTGCCTGACCTGGAGGAGTGAGTTCGCCGGCATCCGGCCTGCCGGGAAGGTGAGCCGCGCCACCATGGTGGCCGCCCCTGGTGCCGTAAAACTATCGGCGCTAGTTTGGGGCCGGACGACGAGGCCCGCCCGGAAGGAACGCGATGAAGGCACACGACGGCATGTACATCGACGGGGCCTGGCGGCCCGCCGACGGCCGGGACACGATCGAGGTCGTCAACCCGGCCGACGAGCAGGTGATCGGCAAGGTCCCCGCCGGCACCGCCCTGGACGTCGACACCGCCGTACGGGCCGCCCGCGCCGCCCTGCCGGGCTGGGCCGCCACCCCGCCCGCCGAGCGGGCCGCGCGCCTGGCGGCGCTGCGGGACGTACTGGTGGCCCGCAAGGACGAGATCGCGGAGACGGTCACCGCCGAGCTGGGCTCGCCGCCGAAGCTGTCGCAGGCCGTGCACGCCGCCGCCCCGATCGCGGTGGCCGGCTCGTACGCCGAACTGGCGGCGACGTACGCCTTCGAGGAGAAGGTCGGCAACTCCGTCGTCCACCACGAGCCGATCGGCGTGGTCGGCGCGATCACCCCGTGGAACTACCCCCTCCACCAGATCGTCGCCAAGGTCGCCCCGGCGCTCGCGGCCGGCTGCACGGTCGTGCTGAAGCCCGCCGAGGACACCCCGCTCACCGCCCAGCTCTTCGCGGAGGCGGTGCACGAGGCGGGCGTCCCGGCGGGCGTCTTCAACCTGGTCACCGGCCTCGGCCCGGTCGCCGGCCAGGCCCTCGCCGAGCACCCGGGCGTCGACCTGGTCTCCTTCACCGGTTCCACGGCCGTGGGCCGCCGGATCGGCGCCGTCGCCGGCGCCGCCGTCAAGAAGGTCGCCCTCGAGCTGGGCGGCAAGTCCGCCAACGTGATCCTCCCGAGCGCCGACCTGGCCAGGGCGGTCAACGTCGGCGTCGCCAACGTCATGTCCAACTCCGGCCAGACGTGCAGCGCCTGGACCCGCATGCTCGTGCACGCCGACCAGTACGACGAGGCCGTGCGACTGGCCGCCGAGGCCGCCGCCAAGTACGGCGACCGGATCGGCCCGGTCGTCAACGCCAAGCAGCAGGAGCGCGTGCGCGGTTACATCGAGAAGGGCGTCGCCGAGGGCGCGCGCCTCGTCGCGGGCGGCCCCGAAGCCCCGCGGGAGCAGGGCTACTTCGTCGCCCCGACCGTCTTCGCCGACGTCACCGAGGACATGACCGTCGCCCAGGAGGAGATCTTCGGTCCGGTCCTGTCCATCCTCCGCTACACGGACGAGGAGGACGCCCTGCGGATCGCCAACGGCACGGTGTACGGCCTGGCCGGCGCCGTCTGGGCCGGCGACGAGGCCGAGGCGGTCGCCTTCGCCCGCCGGATGGACACCGGCCAGGTGGACATCAACGGCGGCCGGTTCAACCCGCTGGCGCCCTTCGGCGGCTACAAGCAGTCCGGTGTGGGCCGCGAGCTGGGCCGGCACGGCCTGTCCGAGTACCTCCAGACCAAGTCCCTCCAGTTCTAGCCCCAGGGGAGTCGTCCACGTCATGGCCGTCCGTACCGCTGTCCGTGCCGCCGTCGTACCCGCCGTAGGCGCCCCGCTGGAGGTCACCGGGATCGAGCTGCCCGAGCCCGGTCCGGGGCAGGTCCGGGTGAAGCTCGCCGCCGCCGGGGTCTGCCACTCCGACCTGTCCCTGTCCAACGGCACCATGCGGGTGCCGCTGCCCGCCGTCCTCGGCCACGAGGGCGCCGGCACGGTCCTCGCCGTCGGCGAGGGCGTCAGCCACATCGCCCCCGGCGACGACGTCGTCCTCAACTGGGCCCCGTCCTGCGGCGCCTGCCACGCCTGCTCGCTCGGGGAGGTCTGGCTGTGCGCGGGCGCCCTGGCCGGCGCCGCGAACACGCACGCCCGCCGCGCCGACGACGGCACCGGTCTGCACCCCGGCCTGAACGTCGCCGCGTTCGCCGAGGAGACGGTGGTGGGCGCCGACTGCGTCCTGCCCAGCCCCGACGGCATCCCGCTCACCGACGCCGCCCTGCTCGGCTGCGCCGTCCTCACCGGTTACGGCGCCGTGCACCACGCGGCGAAGGTCCGCGAGGGCGAGACGGTCGCCGTGTTCGGCGTCGGCGGAGTGGGCCTCGCCACGCTCCAGGCGGCCCGGATCGCGGGCGCCTCGAAGATCGTCGCCGTCGACGTCTCCCCCGAGAAGGAGGGCCTGGCCCGCGCCGCCGGCGCCACCGACTACCTGATCGCCTCCGACACCACCGCCCGCGAGATCCGCGCCCTCACCGGCAAGCAGGGCGTCGACGTCGCCGTCGAGTGCGTCGGCCGCGCGGTCACCATCCGCACCGCCTGGGAATCCACCCGGCGCGGCGGACGCACCACGGTCGTCGGCATCGGCGGCAAGGACCAGCAGGTCACCTTCAACGCCCTGGAGATCTTCCACTGGGGCCGCACCCTGTCCGGCTGCGTCTACGGCAACGCCGACCCGGCCCGGGACCTCCCGGTGCTGGCCGAGCACGTGCGGGCGGGACGCCTGGACCTCGGCGCCCTGGTGACGGAGCGCATCGCGCTGGACGGCATCCCGGCGGCCTTCGAGAACATGCTGGCGGGCAAGGGCGGGCGGGCGCTGGTGGTGTTCTGACGCCGGTCCGCGTCCACCCGCCGCGGTTCCGGAGCGGACTCGGCCCCCTCCGGAACCGCCCCGCGCGCTTCCTCGACCGCGACACCGCCACGCCCGCCGGGCACGGCGCGCCGCCCACACGGGTGAGCGGCCCCGGCACCTCGCCCAGGGCCGGCCAGCACATCAGCGACGACGAGCGCGGGCACCGCGGACGTGGTCGCTGACCGGGAACCGAGCTCAGCGCAGCCCCACCGGGTCGATACCGAGCAGCTCGGACAGCGCGTCCTCGCCCGCCGGCGTCACCTTCACCGCCCGCCCGGAGCCGATGCGTACGCACCAGCCCGTGTCCAGGGCGTGCCGGCACAGGGCGGCGCCCGCGACGCCCGCGAGATGGGGCCGGCGCTCGGTCCAGTCGAGGCAGGCCCGGGCCAGCGGACGGCGACCGGTGGGCTTCAGCGCGATCCCGGCGTCCTGGAACCAGCCGAGCCCCGCGTCGGTGAGCGCGAAGCCGGTGTCCTGGCGCAGCAGCCCGCGCCCGGTCAGCGCGTCGGTGACCGTGATGCCGAGGCGCCCGGCGAGGTGGTCGTAGCAGGTGCGGCCCCGGGCCATCGCCGAACCGGCGCCGGCTGCCCGCAGTGTGCGCGGACGCCGCGCAGCGGCCTCGGGCGCGACCTGTGCGGCCAGGTCCTCGACCAGCTGTGCGACCCGCTCGTCGGCCAGCCGTACGTACCGGTGCCGCCCCTGCCGCTCCTCGGTGAGCAGTCCGCCCGCGACGAGCTTGCCCAGGTGCTCGCTCAGCGTGGAGGCGGCGACTCCCGCGTGCCGGGCCAGCTCACCGGCGGTCCACGCCCGCCCGTCGAGCAGTGCCAGCAGGCACGCGGCCCTGGTCTCGTCGGCGATCAGCCCGGCCAGCCGCGCGAGTCCGGGCGCTTCGGCGTCCTTGTCGGTCATGCGTTCCAGGATGCGGTACGCGTCGTTCGGCGGACGCCGAAGTGTCCTCAGGTGCCCCGCGCCACCTGCGCGTACTGCTGCGCCAGCCCGTCCAGCAGCGCCGTCAGTCCGGTCTCGAAGGCCCGCTCGTCGATCTTCTCCTGCTGCTCGGCCAGGAGGTGGGCCTGCTGGAGGTGCGGGTAGTCGGCGGGGTCGTAGGCGCCGGCGTCGCCCACGAAGCCTCCGGCGAAGGAGCCGAGCGCCGAGCCCATGACGAAGTACCGCATCAGCGCGCCGATGGACGTGGCCTGGGCCGGGGGCCAGCCCGCCGCGACCATCGCGCCGTAGACGGCGTCCGCGAGGTGCAGCGCGGCCGGGCGGCGGCCGGGGCCGTGGGCCAGTACCGGGACGATGTGGGGGTGGTCGCGCAGGGCCGCCCGGTAGGAGACGGCCCAGTCGTGCAGCGCGGTCCGCCAGTCCCGGCCGTCCTCGAACATCGTCAGGTCGACCTGCGCGCTCACCGAGTCGGCGACCGCCTCCAGGATCTCGTCCTTGGTGCGGAAGTGGTTGTAGAGCGAGGGCCCGCTGACACCCAGCTCCGCGGCGAGCCGGCGCGTGGAGACGGCCGCGAGGCCCTCCGCGTCGACCAGCGCCCGGGCCGTCTCGACGATCCGGTCGGTGCTGAGCAGGGGCTTGCGCGGTCGGGCCATGGCGCACATAGTAGGGCTGCGAGCAGAAACTAGCAGTGCTAATTTAAATGTACGGCTTTCAAGATTTCTTTCCTGTGGGGTGACTCGGCATGAACCTGGAGCTCAGCGAGGAGCAGACCGCCGTACGGCAGCTCGCCCGGGACTTCGTGGAGCGCGAGATCGCCCCGCACGCCGTCGCCTGGGACCGGGCCGAGGAGGTGGACCGGTCCCTCGTGAAGAAGCTCGGCGAGGTCGGCTTCCTCGGGCTCACCGTCGACGAGGAGTACGGCGGCAGCGGCGGCGACCACCTCGCGTACTGCCTGGTCACGGAGGAACTGGGCCGCGGCGACAGCTCCGTGCGCGGGATCGTGTCGGTCTCCCTCGGCCTGGTCGCCAAGACCATCGCCGCCTGGGGCGACGAGGAGCAGAAGCGGCGCTGGCTGCCGGGGCTCACCTCCGGCGAGTACGTCGGCTGCTTCGGCCTCACCGAGCCCGGTACGGGGTCGGACGCCGGGAACCTCTCCACCCGCGCCGTCCGCGACGGCGACGACTACGTCGTCAACGGCACCAAGATGTTCATCACCAACGGCACCTGGGCCGACGTGGTGCTGCTCTTCGCCCGCTCCACGGACGCCCCCGGCCACAAGGGCGTCTCCGCCTTCCTGGTCCCCACCGACACGCCCGGTCTGACCCGCCGGACCATCCACGGCAAGCTCGGGCTGCGCGGCCAGGCCACCGCCGAACTGGTCCTCGAGGACGTCCGCGTCCCCGCCTCCGCGATGCTGGCCCCCGAGGGCAAGGGCTTCTCGGTCGCCATGTCGGCCCTCGCCAAGGGGCGGATGTCGGTCGCGGCCGGCTGCGTGGGCATAGCCCAGGCCGCGCTCGACGCGGCCGTGAAGTACGCGGGCGAGCGCGAGCAGTTCGGGAAGACCATCGCCCACCACCAGCTGGTGCAGGAGCTGATCAGCGACATCGCCCTCGACGTGGACGCGGCCCGGCTGCTGACCTGGCGGGTCGCCGACCTGATCGACCGCGGGCGGCCCTTCACCGTCGAGTCCTCCAAGGCCAAGCTGTTCGCCTCGGAGGCCGCCGTCCGCGCCGCCAACAACGCCCTCCAGGTCTTCGGCGGCTACGGCTACATCGACGAGTACCCGGCCGGCAAGCTGCTGCGCGACGCCCGCGTGATGACCCTCTACGAGGGCACCAGCCAGATCCAGAAGCTGGTCATCGGGCGGGCGCTGACCGGCGTTTCGGCCTTCTGAGCGCGAGACGTCCCGGCCCGCTGAGTGCGAGACACCGCGGCCTTCTGAGTACGAGAACTGAGTACGCCGGCGGATGTGGCGGGGGCCACATCCGCCGACCCTTGTCCGTATGAGTGACACACCCGTCAAGCAGCAGAGCACGACGGCCTTCTACGGGCAGGCCGTGGCCTCGTTCGCGGTCGCGATGATCGCCACCGCCGTCGGCATCTACAACCTCCAGGCCGACGCCTGGGTCCGTGCCTTCCTCGCCGTCGCCGTCCTGTACCTCGTCACCTCGGCCTTCACGCTGGCCAAGATCATCCGTGACCGCCAGGAGGCCGGGCAGATAGTGAGCCGCGTCGACCAGGCCCGGCTGGACAAGCTCCTCGCCGAGCACGACCCGTTCGAGAAGCTGGGCTGACGTGCCCGCCGGGGCCGCCCCTAAGCGCCCGCTCAGCTTCGGCGGTATGGTGGTGCCCCTGTCACCGAGAGGGGCGAGCAAGCGATGAGTACGGCGGCCGAGACGACGGGCGGCGAAACCGAGCCGTGGGAAGAGGTCACCCCGGACGCGGCCCGGCGGCTCCTGGTCGCCGCGGTGGAGGCCTTCGCCGAGCGCGGGTACCACGCGACCACGACCCGCGACATCGCCGGGCGGGCCGGTATGAGCCCGGCCGCGCTCTACATCCACTACAAGACCAAGGAAGAGCTGCTCCACCGCATCAGCCGGATCGGCCACGACCGCGCGGTCGCCATCCTGCGGACGGCGGCCCAGGGCGAGGGCAGCGCCACCGAGCGGCTCGCCGACGCCGTGAGCTCCTTCGTGCGGTGGCACGCCGGGCGCCGCACGACGGCGCGGGTGGTGCAGTACGAGCTGGACGCGCTCGGGCCGGAGGCCCGCGACGAGATCCTCGCGCTGCGCCGGCAGGTCGACGCCGAGGTGCGCGGGATCATCGACGACGGTGTCGCGTCGGGCGAGTTCGACGTGCCGGACGTGAAGGGAACGACGCTCGCCGTGCTGTCGCTCTGCATCGACGTCGCCCGCTGGTTCAACGTGAACGGCCCCCGGACGCCCGACGAGGTCGGCGCGCTCTACGCCGACCTCGTGCTGCGGATGGTGGGAGCCGCACCCTCCGGCGAGGCTCAGAGGTAGTAGCGGGAGACCGACTCGGCGACGCACACGGGCTTGTCGCCGCCCTCGCGCTCCACGGTGAAGGCGACGGCCACCTGGATCCCTCCCTGGACGTCCTCGACGCCGGTGATCGTCGCCGTGGCGCGCAGTCGCGAGCCGACCGGGACGGGGGAGGGGAAACGGACCTTGTTGGTGCCGTAGTTGACGCCCATCTTCACGCCCTCGACCTGGATGAGCTGCGGCCCGAAGAGTGGGAGCAGCGACAGGGTCAGATAACCGTGCGCGATGGTGGTGCCGAAGGGCCCCGCGGCGGCCTTCTCCGGGTCCACGTGGATCCACTGGTGGTCGCCGGTCGCCTCCGCGAACAGGTCGATCCGCTTCTGGTCGACGTCCAGCCAGTCGGTGTACCCCAACCGCTCGCCCACCGCCGCCTTCACGTCGTCGGCGGATGTGAAGATCCTCGGCTCTGCCATGTCCCGGCCTCTCTGCTCGCTCGACCTACTCGCTCGACCTGCTCGCCACAAAGCTAAGCGACTGCTTAGCATGGTCGCCCGGGGGGCCCGTGTCAACGGACCGGAGGCATCCGCGCGGGTGACCGGGTCGGTAGGGTCCGAGGGGTGCCTCAGATTCCCGAGAAGATCCACGAGCTCACGGTCGGCCAGCTCGCCGCGCGCAGCGGCGCCGCCGTCTCCGCCCTGCACTTCTACGAGTCCAAGGGCCTGATCCACAGTCGCCGCACGTCGGGCAACCAGCGCCGCTTCAGCCGTGACGCGCTGCGCCGGGTCGCCTTCGTGCGCGCGGCGCAGCGCGTCGGCATCCCGCTCGCCACGATCCGCGAAGCGCTCGCCGAACTGCCGGAGGGGCGCACCCCCACCGAGGACGACTGGGCCCGGCTCTCCGCGTCCTGGCGTTCCGAACTGGACGAGCGGATCAAGCAGTTGAACCGACTGCGCGACCACCTCACCGACTGCATCGGCTGCGGCTGCCTCTCCCTGGACACCTGTGTCCTGTCCAACCCCGACGACGTGTTCGGCGAACGCGGCGCCGGCTCCCGTCTGCTGGTGGAACGGGCCAAGGGGGCCACCGCCACCCCCGCGGCCCGGCGCACGCCGCCCGCCCGGGAGCCGGACGCGGACGCCCGGTGCTGCGACCGGCCGACGGGCTGACCAGGCCGCGCAGGCTCGTGCGGGCTCTTTTTGAACGAATTCAAAAAACTTCGCCGTCCTTGATCGCGAGCCGGTAGGATCCGGTCACCCGCCATGGGCATGGCAGGGCAAGGGGAGGATCCAGTGAAACGTCACGGCTTGGTGCGGGGGGCTTTCGCCACCGTCATGGGCGTCGCTCTGACCGTGGGCGGTCTGATGCCGCAGGCGTCGAGTGCCGCGGCCGGCGAACCGGTACCCGGCGAGGTGGTGGTCCCGGCGGCCCCCCAGACGGACCCGGTGTACGCGCGGACCTATCTGTCCGCCCAGTCACGCGATTTCCGGGCGGATTCCGCCGGCGCCGAGGGCGTCTTCTACGCGCGGGACGGGAAGGTCGCCCACGTCCGGTACGCGGACGGCCGCAGCACACCGGTCCCGTTGCCCACCGAGTCCGGGACGGCCGTCCGCGGCACCGGCGCCGACACACTGGCCTTCCTGCGCGACGGAGAGGTCGAACTCCGCGGCGCGGACGGGAGTTCACGCCGCGTGACGATCCCCGAGGGGCTGAAGACGGCCGCGGTCTTCGGCTCCACCGTGGTCGCCTACGAGCCGGTCACCCAGCCGGACGGGAGGGTGACGGCGGAATCGATGCACCTGCTGTCGCCCCGGCCGGACGGGACGACCCGGAATCTGCCCCTGTCCGACCCCGCCGGCCACCCCCTGGGGGTGTTCGGCGGCGACGGGTCGGGCCTCGTCGTGGCGGCGAAGGCCCAGGACGGGCAGCGGCGCTTCGGCATCGCCTCGACGGCGACGGGCCAGGTCGAGGCCATGAGCCCGCCGGTCCCCGACAGCTTCTCCCGGGTGAAGCTCTCGCCCGAGTACCTGGCGGCCTACAGCCCGGACGAGGGGAACCAGAAGATCCTCGTGTTCTCCCGGAGCGATCTCTCGGCTCCGTACACCGAGGTCACGCTGGACGGCCTCGACTCCCCCCATCACGACTTCGCCGTCGTCGGCGACTGGCTGGTCCACCAGAACGGCATCCGCCTGGATGCGGCGCCGATCGCCGGCGGCCCCGTCGTCACCCTGCTCCGCGAGTTCCGGGGCGGAATAGCCGCCGGGCCGGACGGCACCGCGGCGATCGTCGGCGGCGGTGACGCCATCGACTGGGGGGTCCGGCACATCGCGGCGGACACCACGGGCAAGCCGGTGGCGGCCTTGGTGAAGCGGTTGCCGCGGCCGGCGGACATCCAGGGGCTGGCACTCGCCCAGGGCCGGCTGTCCGTGGTCGACAACAGTGGCTTCAGCCGTTACCAGTACGTCCGCTCCGTCAGTACCTCCGGGGCGCCGGCCTACGGCGAGCGGTCCAGGCTCACGGACTTCCCGCTGGCCGACTGCGCGGCCGACGACGTCGCCTGCGCGGAGTACCGGGCCCTCGGGGACGGGCGGTTCATGCGCCGCGAGGGCGGCTACTACATGATCAACGGCCCGGAGAGCGGCGACTTCGAAGCCCCGTACCTCGGCGACGGCCGCCTCGTGGACGTCAACGGCGACTACCTCGTCCACGCCTCCGCCGGTGCCACGGGCGAGCTGCAGGTGTACTCGCTCCGGGCCGAGCGGGTCATCGGGAAGCGGCCGGCCGGCGCGGCCGCCCTGTGGGGTTCCTGGCTGTGGAAGCCGGGGACGGAGAACGGCCACGTCACGGCCGAGGACCTGGCGACCGGCAAGCAGGTCCAGTCGGTGGACACCGGCGCTCCGTGCGTGCCCCGGGAACTGCAGGCCGTGGGCCGCTGGCTGTACTGGAGCTGCGGCGCGGACGGACCGGCCGGCGTCCACGACCGTACGGCGAAGACCTCGCTGCCGGTCCCGACGGGGGAGGCCCTGCTCGGCGACGGCTACGTCGTCACCCACGACCAGGCGGCCGGACAGCTGGTCCTCACCGGCGCCGACAGCGCCCACCCGGTCAGTCGCGTCATCGGTTCCCTGCCCGGCACCGGTGTCTCACAGCGTCACATCCGCTGGAGCGTGGACCGCTTCGGTGGCCACGTGGCCTATGCCGACGCCGACGAGCGCGTCCACATCGTCCCGACGGGCATCGGCGCCCAGCCCCTGTCGGTGCTGAGCCGGTACGCCGGCGACCACGTCGAGGCGTCCGAGACCGGTTCCCGGATGCTGCGGCTCCTGTTCAGCAAGCCCGTCGGCGAGTGGTCCCTCACCGCGCGGCACGCCACCACCGGCAAGGTCTCCGTCCTGGACTCCGGGCCGGAGGCACGCGGCGAGGTGGAGCTCTTCTGGACCGGCCGTGACAAGGCCGGCGACCTGATGCCCAACGGGCAGTACACCTGGACCCTGAACGCCCCGCCCGCCGACGGCGTCGGCCCGGCGGTCCAGCAGACCGGCAGCGTCGTGCTGACCCACGGCCTGTCCACGGCCACCTCCAGGTTCCGGGTGAACGAGCCGCTGCGGGCCATGGACACGCGCACCGGAACCGGCGTCCGCAAGGGCAAGGTCGGCTCCGGAGGCACGGTGACCCTCCAGCTCCCCGAGCGCGACGACCTCCTCCCGGCCGACAAGGTGACCGCGGTGGCCATGAACGTGACCGCCACCGCCCCGACGGCCTCCACCTACATCTCGGTCTACCCGTCCGGCACCGCCCGCGGCAGCGCGTCCCACCTCAGCGTGCCCGCCGGAGCGACCGTGCCCAACACGGTGGTCGTCCCCGTCGAGGACGGAAAGGTCACCTTCTACAACCACGCCGGGACCGTCGACCTCATCGCCGACATCACCGGTTACTACACCGAGGAGGACGGCTCCCTCTACGAGCCCCTGCGTCCCACCCGTCTGCTGGACACCCGCAGCGGCCTCGGCGCGCGCAAGGCCAAGGTGCAGGCACACCACACGGTGCCCCTCACCGTCACCGGCCGCGGCGGGGTGCCCACCGAGGACGTCACGGCGGTCGTGCTGAACGTGACGGCGACCAACGCCACCACCTCGACCGTCGTGTCCGTCGTCCCGTCCGAGGGCGTGGTGGACTGGCAGGGGCCGTCGAACCTGAACATGACGCCGGGTCAGACCGTGTCGAACCTCGTCGTCGCCCCCGTGCGCGACGGCGAGATCCACCTGTACAACCACTCCGGATCGGTCGATCTCATCGCCGACGTCGCCGGCTACTACACCAGCTCGAACCTCGGCTCCCTCTACGAGCCGCTGGCCCCGGCCCGCGCCATGGACACCCGGTACGGCACCGGCGTCACCAAGGGCAAGGTCGGCTCCGGCGACACGGTGACCCTTCAGGTCGCCGGCCGGGACGGCGTCCCCGCCACGGGTGTGACGGCGGTCGTGCTGAACGTGACGGCGACCAACGCGACCTCGTCCACGTTCATCTCGGTCTACCCCTCGGGAACGGCCCGCACCAGCGCGTCCACCATGAACCCGACGGCGGGACGGACCGTGGCCGGCCTCGTCGTGGTCCCGGTGGTCGACGGCAAGGTCACCTTCTACAACCACGCGGGCACGGTCGACCTGATCGCCGACGTGCAGGGCTTCTACGCCCCGTAGGGACGGCTCCGCCCGGGTCGCCGCACAGCACGCCTCGCGCGTTCTGCGCGGCGACACCCGTCGCCGTGCGGCCGGGCCCCGCCGGCGCCGGGTCGCACGGCGGGGCGCCCCCTAGGCCGACATGAGCAGCGGCCGTCCCCGTCTGGCGGCCGCCAGTGCCTCGGGGGTCAGGACGGGGCGCGGGACCAGGATGCCGCAGTCCGCGCAGACCGGGCCCGTGGACGGCTCGTGGTCGAGGTCGTACTTCCAGAGCAGGTGGCCCCCGTCGCAGACCGGGCACACCGCCCCCGGCTCGCGCTCCAGCGCGGAGATCAGCCGGCGCAGCACCTCCGCCAGCGGCCCGTCCGGATGGACCGCGGGATCGTCGCACCAGGCGACACCGAAACCGCCCCAGGTCAGCCGGTGCCAGTCGTCCACGCTGCCCGGCCTGCGCAGCCCGTCGTGCTTCTCCTTCCTGCGCCGCTCGGCGAACCCGGCCTCGTAGGCCAGCCACACCGAACGCGCCTCCTCCAGTTCCTCCAGCGCGGCCACGAGCCGCGCCGGGTCGGGGGAGCGGTCCTCGAGGCCGAACCCGGCCCGGGAGCACAGATGGTCCCAGGTCGCCCTGTGCCCGTAAGGAGCGAACCGCTCAAGGCACTTGCGCAGCGAATAGCGCCGTAGCGCCAGGTCGCACCGCGGATCGCGGACCTGTCTCGCCAGACTCCGGAAACCGGCCATCGCCCTGCACCTCCGTCACACCTGCACCTGTACTTCGGTTACTGCGGCGTCGTCGTAAGGACGTCGCCGAATAGACGTATCGACACGCGATTCGGCTCCATCCGATTTCCGATGCCCCTCATAAGCCGTTCCACCCGCTCCGAAAAGTGACGCGTGTTCATCTTCCAACTCGGGGATACCGGCGGTGACGTCCGGCTCGTCCCCGGTCGGGAGGAGCTGCCGTGCCACGGTGCACCCCAGGCAATGCCCTCGACGGACTGAGAACTCCCCGCGGCTTCCACGGGTTCCTGAAGGGGGCGTCCGTATGCGCCCTCGTCGCCGGTCTTTTGGCGCCGCTTTCCCCCGCGCTGGCCACCGGAACGGGCCTCACCTCGGAGAAAGCCGCAGAAACGACCGCCGGGAACGCCACTGGAAGGAACACCGAAAAGATCTCCGGAAAGCACGCCGGAGCGATGGCCGACGACCACTGAGGCGGCCGGTGTTCCGACGTCCCGCCACCCGGTCGGAACGGTGATGCCGCCCTCGCCCGGATCCTCGTCAGCCAGGCCTTCGGCACGCGGCCCGCCCACGCCGAGGACCGGCTCGGGCCCTGTGCCGACCTCGCCGCAGGTGCGGTGACGTGACCACCGTCCGCGACAAGAAGACCGGTGAGCCGCTCGTCACCGGCACCACCCGCTACGGCACCGAGTCCGGCGCCGGTCACGCGGCGGCCCGGGAGGCGTCCGTGGGGGCGGCGTTGTTCGCCGGCCCGGCCACGACGGGCGCCGCCGGGTCCAAGGGCCGCTGCTCTCGGCGAGTACGTCCTGACCGGCCACAAGGACGGCCTCACCGACGCCGGCACCGTCGAGCACTTCGAGCGCACCGACCTGACCGCACCGACCCGACCGCGCCGGCCTCCGTCATGGGCTCCCCGGCGGCGAGCACACCGCCGGCGGCCACCCGGTCGACCCGCCGGCAGGTCGTGGAGTTCACCGGTCGCCGGCAGCGGGCCACGACTCCCGCCGGAAAAGCGGGAGTCGCGCGTCGCGCGGACCGGTCGGGGCAGGGGCCAGGTCCCGCCGGTGACCGGCCGGCGCCCGGGTCAGCGGTAGAGCAGGTACTGGCGGCGCGTCCTTCGGAACGCCGCCAGTTCGCTCTCCCAGCCGCCCGCCACCTCGTCGGTGTCCGCGCCCGCGTCGATCATCGTGCGTACCCGGGCGGAGCCGGTGAGCTTGTCGATCCAGTTGTCCGACCGCCAGGCGAAGCCGTCCCAGGTCTGTTTCGCGGTCACCAGGAGGGCGATCCCGGTGCGGACCGGGTCGAAGGCGGCCCGGTCGTGCACATGGAGCTGCACACCCCCGACGGTCTTCCCCTGGAACTTGGAGAACGTGGGCGCGAAGTACGCCTCCCGGAAGCGCACGCCGGGCAGGCCGAGCGCGTTCGCGGCGGCGGCCCAGTCCCCGTCGATGCCCTCGGCCCCGATCAGCTCGAAGGGGCGGGTGGTGCCGCGCCCCTCCGACAGGTTCGTTCCCTCGAACAGGCAGGTGCCCGAGTAGACGAGGGCGCACTCCGGCGTCGGCATGTTCGGACTCGGCGGCACCCAGGGCAGCCCGGCGGCGTCGTAGAACTCCGAGCGCCGCCAGCCGGACATCGTCACGGTCTCCAGCGACACCGGTGCCGTCAGGAACTCCCCGTTGAACAGCCGTGCCAGCTCGGCGACCGTCATGCCGTGCGCCTGCGCGACGGGCTTGCGGCCGACGAAGGTCGCGAACTCCTCGTGCAGGACCGGGCCGAGGGCCGCCCGCCCGGTCACCGGATTCGGCCGGTCCAGGACCACGAACCGCTTGCCCGCGAGCCGGGCCGCCTCCATGCAGTCGAACAGCGTCCAGATGTACGTGTAGAAGCGCGCGCCGACGTCCTGGATGTCGAAGACGACGGTGTCCACGCCGGACGCCGTGAAGACGTCCGCGAGCGGCTGCCCGCTCTTCAGGTACGTGTCGTAGACCGGCAGGCCGGTCGCGGGGTCGTCGTGGCGGCCCTCGGAGCCGCCCGCCTGCGCGGTGCCGCGGAAGCCGTGCTCGGGGCCGAAGACGGCGGTCAGGTCCACGCGGTCGTCGGCGTGCATGACGTCCACGATGTGACGCACGTCCCGGGTGACGCCGGTCGGGTTGGTGACGACGCCGACCTTCTGCCCGTCGAGCAGGGCGTAGCCGTCGTCGGCGAGGCGCTCGAAGCCGGTGCGGAGCCGGCGGCCGCCGTGGCCCCCGGCCGCCGCCTGCGCCGTGCCGGCCGCGACGGCCGTGGTGGTGGCCGCCACCGCGGCCGTGGTGGCGAGCAGGGTCCGTCTGGACAGCGTCATGCGGTGACCTCCGTGATCGCGGCGGGTGTCATGCGCACGCACGCTAACCCGCGCTCCCTGCCACACGGAACGAGTCGGACCCCGGTTCACCTCTTTCGTCGTACATACCGACTGGTTAGTCTGGCGTTGCAGCAGGCCCACGCACGTGGCGTCGCAGCCGTGTCGAAGGAGACCGATGGTGGAAGCCGTGCAGGATGCCGGAGTCGTCGTCACCGGGGCGGGAGGCGGCATCGGCGCCGCGCTGGCCCGCCGCTTCGCCGCCGAGGGAGCCCGGGTCGTCGTCAACGACCTGGACGCCGACCGGGCGAAGGCCGTCGCCGACGAGATCGGCGCCGTCGCGGTCCCGGGCGACGCCTCCGCGATCGTCGCCGAGGCGCGTGAGGCGCTGGGCGGCACGGTCGACGTGTACTGCGCCAACGCGGGTGTCGGCTCCGGCGGTTCGCAGGCGGCCGAGGAGGCCGTCTGGGCGCTCGCCTGGGACGTCAACGTCATGGCCCACGTACGGGCGGCCCACGAACTGATCCCCGACTGGCTGGAGCGCGGCAGCGGCCGCTTCGTCTCCACCGTCTCGGCCGCCGGACTCCTCACCATGATCGGCGCCGCGCCCTACAGCGTCACCAAGCACGGCGCGTACGCCTTCGCCGAGTGGCTGTCGCTCACGTACCGCCACCGCGGGATCAAGGTCCACGCCATCTGCCCGCAGGGCGTGCGCACCGACATGCTCACCGCGAGCGGCAGCGCGGGCGACCTGGTGCTCGCGCCGACCGCCGTCGAACCCGCGGACGTGGCGGACGCCCTCTTCAAGGGCATCGAGGAGGACCGCTTCCTGATCCTGCCGCACCCCGAGGTCGCCGCGTACTACCAGGCCCGAGCCGCCGAGCCCGAACGCTGGCTGCGCGGCATGAACCGCCTCCAGCGGCAGTGGGAGGAGGCGACCGCCCGGTGACCGGCTCCCGTTACGCGGCCAGGCCCTGGCTGGACCTGCTGACCGACGCCCAGAAGGCCCCGCTCGACCCGGAGGCCTCCCTGGTGCACGCCCTGCGCCGGGCCGCGGCCGCAGCCCCCGACCGCGCCTTCCTCGCCTACTTCGACGGCCGCCTCACCTACCGCGAGGTGGACGAGCTGAGCGACTCCGTCGCCGGGCACCTCGCCGCGCGCGGCCTGGAGCGCGGCGAGCGGGTCGCGGTCCTGCTGCAGAACTCCCCGCACTTCGTGCTCGCCGTCCTCGGCGCCTGGAAGGCCGGCGCGGTCGTCGTGCCCGTCAATCCCATGTACAAGTCGGGGGAGGTCGGCCACGTCCTGCGGGACGGCGAGGTCGCCGCGCTGATCTGCTCCGACCGGGCCTGGGAGTCGTACCTGCGCGAGACGGCGGGCGGCACGCCCGTACGGATCGTCCTCACCGGGTGCGAGCTGGACTTCCAGACCCGCCAGGACGCGCGCGTGCTGACCTTCGAGCGGCTGCCGGGCGCCACCGACGCCGACGACCTCACCCAGGCCGCCCGCGCCGGTCACCCGGCACCCGAGGGCCGCGCCCCGGAGCCCGGCGACACCGCGCTCATCAGCTACACCTCGGGCACCAGCGGCACACCCAAGGGCGCCACCAACACGCACCGCAACATCATGTACAACGCCGAACGGCAGCGCACCGGGCTCGGCCTGCCCGAGGCGCCGGTCTACTTCGCGCTGGCGCCGCTGTTCCACATCACCGGCATGGTCTGCGAGTTCGGGGCCTGCCTGAACAGCGCGGGCACGCTCGTCCTCGCCTACCGCTTCGAGCCGGGCGTCGTGCTCGACGCGTTCGCCGAGCACCGGCCGCACTACACCGTCGGCCCGTCCACCGCCTTCATGGCGCTGGCCGCCCACCCGTCCGTCACCCGCGGGCACTTCGCCTCCTTCGCGAACATCTCCTCCGGGGGCGCCCCGCTGCCGCCCGCCCTGGTGGAGAAGTTCCGCGCGGGCTTCGGGCCGTACATCCGCAACGGTTACGGGCTGACCGAGTGCACCGCGCCGTGCGCCTCGGTCCCGCCGCACCTGGAGGCGCCCGTCGACCCGGTCTCCGGAACCCTCGCCGTCGGCGTGCCCGGCCCCGAGAGCGTCGTCCGGATCGTCGACGAGCAGGGCGCCGAGGTGCCCTTCGGGGAACAGGGCGAGATCGTCGTGAGCGGCCCGCAGGTCGTCCCCGGCTACTGGCGGCGCCCCGACGCCACCGCCGAGACCTTCCCCGGCGGCGAGCTGCGCACCGGCGACGTCGGCTTCATGGACGCCCAGGGGTGGCTCTACGTCGTCGACCGCAAGAAGGACATGATCAACGCCGCCGGGTTCAAGGTCTGGCCGCGCGAGGTCGAGGACGTCCTCTACACCCACCCGGCGGTACGCGAGGCCGCCGTCGTCGGCGTGCCCGACGGGTACCGCGGGGAGACCGTCAAGGCGTACATCAGCCTCCGTCCGGGTGCCGAGGCGGCCCCGGACGCACTCGCCGCGTACTGCGAGGAGAGACTGGCCGCCTACAAGTACCCGCGCCAGGTGGAGATCCTGCCCGACCTGCCGAAGACGGCGAGTGGGAAGATCCTCCGTCGGGAACTGCGTTCCCGTACGCGACAGGACGAACAGGAACGGCCACTGAACGGCCGCTGAAAAGGAAAGGCAGGTGACGGCAGTGCCCAGGACCACGGACGGGGACGGCACTCCGGTGCCGCAGCGGCTCCTGGCCGCCGCCACCCGGCTCTTCGCGGAGCAGGGCTACGACCGCACCTCGGTACAGGAGATCGTGGAGGCGGCCGGCGTCACCAAGGGAGCGCTGTACCACTACTTCGGCTCCAAGGACGACCTCCTGCACGAGGTCTACGCGCGCGTGCTGCGCCTCCAGCAGGAGCGCCTGGACGCCTTCGCGGAATCCGACGAGCCGGTCGAGAAGCGGGTACGGGAGGCGGCGGCCGACGTCGTCGTCACGACCATCGACAACCTCGACGACGCGTCGATCTTCTTCCGTTCCATGCACCAGCTGAGCCCGGAGAAGAACAAGCAGGTACGCGCGGAGCGCCGGCGCTACCACGAACGCTTCCGCGCGCTCATCGAGGAGGGCCAGCAGGCCGGCGTCTTCACCAAGGAGTCCCCGGCCGACCTGGTGGTGGACTACCACTTCGGCTCCGTCCACCACCTCTCCACCTGGTACCGCCCCGACGGCCCGCTCGGCCCGCAGGAGGTCGCCGACCACCTGGCCGACCTGCTGCTGCGGGCACTGCGCCCGTGAGGTGACGGCCCCCCGGGTGCCGGGGGCGCCGCCTCGCTCAGAGGTCAGAGAAGGTCAGAGGTACTTCTTGATCTCCCGGCGTGCCAGCGACCGCTGGTGGACCTCGTCCGGGCCGTCGGCGATCATCAGGGTCCGGGCACCGGCGTAGAGCTCGGCCAGCGGGAAGTCCTGGCTCACGCCGCCCGCGCCGTGCAGCTGGATCGCCCGGTCGATGATGTCGACCACCGCGCGGGGCGTGGCGATCTTGATGGCCTGGATCTCGGTGTGGGCGCCCTTGTTCCCGACCGTGTCCATCAGCCAGGCGGTCTTCAGCACCAGCAGCCGCAGCTGCTCGACGGTGACGCGCGCGTCCGCGATCCAGTTGTGCACGACGCCCTGCTGGGCCAGCGATTTGCCGAAGGCCTCGCGGGACACCGCCCGGCGGCACATCAGCTCGATCGCCCGCTCGGCCATGCCGATCAGCCGCATGCAGTGGTGGATGCGGCCCGGACCGAGGCGGGCCTGGGCGATGGCGAAGCCGCCGCCCTCCTCGCCGATCAGGTTGGAGACCGGCACGCGCGCGTGGTCGAAGGTCACTTCCGCGTGACCGCCGTGGTAGTGGTCCTCGTACCCGAAGACCTGCATGGCCCGGTCGACGGTGACGCCGGGCGTGTCGCGCGGCACCAGCACCATGGACTGCTGACGGCGGATGTCCTCGCCGTCCGGGTCGGTCTTGCCCATCACGATGAAGATCCTGCAGTCCGGGTTCATCGCCCCGGAGATGTACCACTTGCGGCCGGTGATGACGTACTCGTCGCCGTCCCGCTCGATGTGCGTGGTGATGTTCGTGGCGTCCGAGGAGGCCACGTCCGGCTCGGTCATCGCGAACGCCGAGCGGATCTCACCGGCGAGCAGCGGCTGGAGCCACTGCTTCCGCTGCGCCTCGTCGGCGAACTGGGCCAGCACCTCCATGTTCCCGGTGTCGGGAGCCGCGCAGTTCGTCGCCGTCGGGGCCAGCTGCGGGCTGCGGCCGGTGATCTCGGCGAGCGGCGCGTACTGGAGGTTGGTGAGGCCGGCGCCGTGCTCGGCGTCGGGCAGGAAGAGGTTCCACAGGCCCTGGCGGCGGGCCTCGGCCTTCAGGTCCTCCACGACCTGCGGGGTGTCCCAGGGGGAGGCGAGCCGGGCGCGCTGCTCGTGGGCGACCTGCTCGGCGGGGTAGACGTACTCGTCCATGAAGGCGAGCAGTTTGGCGCGGAGTTCCTCGGTGCGTGCGTCGAACGCGAAGTCCATGGCGGGTCAGCCCTTCTGAAGGGTGGTCAGGCCGTGCTCGATGAAGACGGGGACGAGGTCGCCGATGCGGTCGAAGCCGCGGCCGACCGTCTGGCCCAGCGTGTAGCGGTAGTGGATGCCCTCCAGGATCACGGCGAGCTTGAACCAGGCGAACGCCGTGTACCAGGCGACGGCGGACACGTCGCGCCCCGAGCGCGCGGCGTACCGCTCGATCAGCTCGGCGGGGGCGGGGTGGCCGGGGGCCTGCGCCGTGGTGGAGACGGGCGAGTCGGGCATGCCGAGCGGCATGCTGTACATCACCAGCAGGCCCAGGTCGGTGAGCGGGTCGCCGAGGGTGGACATCTCCCAGTCGAGGACGGCCCTGATCTCGTCGTGTTCGCCGCCGATCAGGACGTTGTCGAGGCGGTAGTCGCCGTGCACGACGGTCGCGGCGGGGGAGCGGGGCAGCTCCCGGCCGAGCGTGGCGTGCAGCTCGTCGATGCCGGCCAGGTCGCGGTTGCGGGAGGCGTCCAGCTGCTTGGCCCAGCGCCGCAGCTGCCGGTCCAGGAAGCCCTCGGGGCGGCCGAAGTCCGCGAGACCCACCTCGGCGGGGTCCACCGCGTGCAGGTCGACGAGCGTGTCGACCAGGTTCAGCACGGCGGCCCGGGTGCGCTCGGGCCCGAGCGGGGCGAGCTGCTCGGCGGTGCGGTAGGGGGTGCCCTCGACGAACTCCATGACGTAGAAGGGCGAGCCGATGACCTCGTCGTCCTCGCAGAGGAGAACGGGACGCGGCACCGGTACGTTCGTCGGGTGCAGGGCGCTGATGACGCGGTGCTCGCGCTTCATGTCGTGCGCGGTGGCCAGGACGTGGCCGAGCGGGGGGCGCCGTACGACCCAGCGGGCGGTACCGTCCGAGACCGCGTAGGTGAGGTTCGACCGTCCGCCCTCGATCAGCCGGCCGGACAGCGGGCCGGTCACCAGGCCGGGCCGCTCGCGGTCGAGCAGGCCGCGCAACCGGTCGAGATCGAGTCCGGGCGGGTGGTCGGGGCTCATCGTCGCTCCTACGGGCAGGCGAACAGTACCCGAGTCATGATGCCGACCAGTCGGTATGCCGTCCAGTGGGGGAGCGGAACGTGATCGGCGCCACGGCGTGCCGACGGCTCCCGGCGCGGGGGCGCGGGAGCCGTCGGCGGGGCGGGCGGCGGAGCGGAGTGCCCGTGGGTCAGTGGTCGTCCCAATGGCCGTCGTGCGCGGCGTGCCGGTGGCCGTCGTGGAGGTAGTCGACGTGGTCGCCGTGACGCACGCGCGCGTGCCCGCAGCCCTCGCCGTGCCGGTGGTCGTGGCTCTCGTGCGCGGTGTGCCCGGAGGGCTCGCACTCGTCCCAGTGGCTGCCGTGCTCGCGGTGCAGGTGCCCGTCGTGCGCGTAGTCGACGTGGTCGCCGTGGGGCACCCGCGTGTGGCCGCAGTCGGGGCCGTGCACGTGGTCGTGGGCGGTGTGTTCCTGGTGGAGAGTCGTCATGGCGCTCACCTTAACGGTGTATATCCGGACATTCGGCTTGCGTGGCGTCCGGGTACCCCGGAGGGTCGGAGCCATGAAGGCGATCAGTTACGCACGGTACGGCGGCCCCGAGATGCTGGAGTACGCGGACGTCCCCGATCCACGCGTCGGCCCCGACTCGGTGCTCGTGAAGGTGCGGGCCGCCGCCGTCAATCCCGTCGACTGGAAGTGCCGTGACGGCCACCTCGACGCGATCCTCCAGCCCGTCTTCCCCGTGATCCCGGGGTGGGACGTCTCGGGGGTCGTGGTGCGGCCCGGGGCCGCCGTCACGGAGTTCGCCGCCGGGGACGAGGTGATCGGCTACGTCCGCGAGGACTTCCTCTCCCGCGGGACCTTCGCCGAGTACGTGGCGGCGCCCGTGCGCACCCTCGCGCGCAAACCCCGCAACCTTTCCTACGAGGAGGCCGCCGGGCTGCCGCTGGCCGGGCTGACCGCGTACCAGGTGCTGGTGAAGGCGCTGCGGGTGAAGCGGGGCGAGACCGTCCTCGTGCACGCCGCCGCGGGCGGGGTCGGCTCGATCGCCGTGCAACTGGGGAGGCATCTGGGGGCGCGGGTCATCGGGACGGCGAGCGAGGGCAACCACGACTTCGTGCGCGGGCTGGGCGGGGAGCCGGTGGCGTACGGGGAGGGGCTGGCCGAGCGGGTGCGCGGGCTGGCGCCCGAGGGCGTGGACGCCGTGTTCGACACGGTCGGCGGCGAGGCGCTGAGGGTCTCGGCGAACCTGCTGGCCACCGCGGGCCGGCTGGCGTCGATCACCGACACGGACGTCGTCGGCCACGGCGGGCGGTACTGCTTCGTACGCCCCGACGCCGAGGACCTGTCGCGGCTGGCCGAGCTGGCGGAGCAGGGGGTCGTGACCGTGCACGTGTCGGAGACGTTCCCCCTGGAACGGGCGGCGGACGCGCACCGGCGGAACCAGGAGGGGCGGACGCGGGGGAAGATCGTGGTGACGGTGGACTGGGAGTAGGGGCGGGTCCCGGCCCGTTAGCGGTATCGGCCCCCTAGCGGGTCCCCGGCCCCCAACGGGTCCTGGCCCCCTAGCGGGTCCCCGGCCCCCAACGGGTCCCGGCCCCCTAGAGGACGAGGAACGCGCCGCACACCGCCAGCGCCACCGTGCACAGGGCCGCCGCCGTGGCGTACGGCGGGGTCAGGGCGCGGGGCCGGTTCGCCGAGGCGAGGGTGCGGATGCGGTCGTGGGCGATGGCCAGGAAGGCCAGCCAGAGGGCGCAGCACAGGGCGGCGGCGACGACCGAGGCGGGCGTCGCGCCGCCGTGCAGCGCGGTCTTCCCGGCGAGCACGGCGACGACGGTGCCGGACAGCGTCGTACGGCGCCAGGCGAGCCGGGTGCGCTCGGGCTGGAGCCCGGGGTCGCGCTCCGGGCCGGCCGGTGCGGCGTCCGCGTCCGCGCCCGCGTCGGCGCCCACGCTCAGCCCTCCCAGCCGACGAGTACCACGACGACCATCGCGACGGCGACCACGGCGACGACCAGGCTGAGCAGGGCGGGGAAGCGCGAGACGGGGAGGTCCTCGCCGCGGCGCATGGCCCGTTCGCAGCGCACCCAGTGGTTCACGGCACGCAGCGAGCACAGGGCGCCCGACGCGAGCAGTGCGAGTGCCAGCCCCACCCGCCAGCCCCAGCGCAGGTCGGGCAGGAACTGGTCCACCGCGAACCCGCCGCCGACCAGGGCGAGAGCGGTGCGCAACCAGGCCAGGAAGGTGCGCTCGTTCGCCAGCGAGAACCGGTAGTCGGGGGTGCCGCCCTCCCGCCGGATCTCTCCGGGCGCCAACCAGAGCCGGGCGTTCCGCACGAATTCGATCACTTGGGGACCTTATCGGGTGGGGGCGGCACGCCTACGGCGGCCTGTGCGGGTGCCCGAACGCCCCGGCGGCGGAACAGACCGCCCTCCTGCCTCACTCCCGACGGGCACGCAGTCGCGCGTACGCCGACAACCCGTCCGGCACCCACTCCCACTCCCCGAGCCGCCGCTCCAGCTCCGCCTCCTCGAGGAACCCGTGCCAGGCCACCTCCTCCGCCTGCGGGGCGACCGGCCCCGCGCAGCGGACCTCGTACACCGCCGACCACCAGGTCCGCCCGGCGCCGTCGTCGTACAGGAACGTGAAGAGGTGCTCCGGGCGCGGCAGCCCCGTCACCCCCAGTTCCTCCTCCGCCTCCCGCAGCGCCGCGTCGTCGTAGGACTCGCCCGCGCCCACCACCCCGCCGACGAACATGTCGTACAGGGAGGGGAACACCAGCTTCGTCGCCGTACGGCGGTGGACGAAGACGCGTCCCTGGGCGTCCCGGGCCCACACGAAGACGCAGCGGTGGCGCAGCCCCCGGGCGTACGCGTCGCCCCGCCGGGCCTGCCCGACGACGCGGTCGTTCTCGTCGACGATGTCGAGGATCTCGTCAGCAGCGCTCATGCCGTCCATCCAAGCAGCGGCCGCCCGGTTCGGCGCCGCTGCGGGGCCCGGCCCCGGCAGGCGATGCCCGCAACCGGCCGGGGGGGGGGGGCGGGGGGGGGGGGGGGGGGGGGGGAGGGCGCAACCCCCCCACCACCCCCCCCCCCCCCCCCCCGCACCGCCCCGCCGGGGGGGGGGGG